>CAJUNE010000024.1:2326-19456 GCA_910587745.1 uncultured Bacilli bacterium | reverse complement strand
CTCAAGATTTCTATATAGAGACATTATTAATAGAAATTATGTTGATGAATTTAAAAATTATATTTATAGTATATTTGATAGTGGAATAAGAGAAGTAGAAGAAAATATTCCAACACCCGAAGAATTATTAGACAAAGCGGGGTATATTTTATATGAGTGTTTAAGTGAAAGCGATATTCAAGCTTTTAAAAAATATTATAAGCCTAGGGAAGAATTATGCACATTCAAAGATGAAAGATTAAAAAGATACTATGTTTTCTTTGCTGTTAAAAAGAATGTAGCTGAAATAAAAAGAGAGAATTTTCCTAAACCCCAAAGGCAAGATGAATATGGTACATCTGTAATAAGTATCCAATTCTCAAAAAATGAAAATCATTTATTATCTATTAAAAATCGTTATAACCATAGTGTAGCTCACTGTGATGCTACATTTTCTAATAATTTAGATAATATTATCCCAGGACTTACTGATAGTTTTGCTATTCATTATGGTTTAACTCAAAAATACGTAAATAATTTTTGTATAAATGGCTACGTTTTAGCAAATGATGGTAAGTATTACAAATATAATTACGAAGTAGGTAATGTATATTATTGTCCCAATAATATTGTAATTGTTAATGGAGCACCAATAACCTTTGATAAAGAAAAATATATCGTTATGGATTATTTTGTTTTAAATTTAGTTACAAAAGAAATTATTTCTTATGATAATACAGGCGTTAATGATTCATTTCCAAATTCAATAGGCAAAATAAAAAAAATAACTATTCAAAAAGATGGTGGAAATAAACGAATAATAATAACGCCAGAGATAGGTGAAAATATTAGTATCTTATTAGATGAAACTAATTGTATAGTTGAATATATTAATCCTAATATAACAGTGGTAGGAAACCGATTTTTAAGACTTGCTAAGCATCTAAAAAGAATAGAAATAAAAAAAGCTAAAATAATAGGAGATGGTTTTTGTAAAAATGCAATTGATATTGAAGAGATTGAATTACCTGAAGCAGAAATGATAGGATCACTCTTTTTATCTAATAACTATATATTAAAGCGAATATACATTCCAAAGGTCAAAATTATTCGGGATGATTTTTGTTATCGAAATGATGTTTTAGAGGAAATAGATTGTCCAAGTTTAAAGAAAGTTAGCCATAATTTTATTTCAAATAATATGGTACTAAAAAGATTTTTTGCGCCTAAGTTAAAACAAGTAGGTTCTAATTTTTGTTATAGTAATAACGAAATGGAGATAATTGAATTTCCTAGCCTAGAAATTATTGGAAGTAGTTTTTTTGAAATAAATAGAGTAGTAAGAAAATTAATAATGCCAAACGCCTCAAGTGTATTTAATTATTACTTTGCTACTCATATGGAATATAAAAATGCTTTAATTTCTCCTGAAGACAATGAAGTTACAATTGAACACTATGAAGATGTATTTGCTAGAATAAGAGCTCAAGAAGAATAAAAAAGTTTTAAGTTCTAAAGATTTGAATACACTTTAATAGGTGATAAATTTGTATAAATTAGAAAAACTTCCGTATAGCTATGATGCCTTAGAACCATTCATAGATACCCACACATTAGGTCTGCATCATTTAAAACACGAGAAGAAATATTTAGATAAACTAAATGAATTACTAATAAAGAATAATTATAATTATGAATATAGTATAGTTGAATTAAACTATCATTTAAATGAATTTAGTAAAGAAAATAGGGAAGAAATATTATTTAATCTAGGTGGAGTAATAAATCATTATATATACTTTAATAGTATGAGTCCTACTAAAGAAGAACCAAACATATTTTTAAAAAATAAAATTAATGAAAGATTTGGTAGTATGAATGAATTTAAAAAAAGGTTTAAAGAAAATGCTTTAAAATTAAAAGGTTCAGGTTACACATTTTTAATTCTGGCTAATGGAAAATTAAAAATAATTAATTTAAAAAATCAAGCAAATCCTTATTGTTATGGATATATTCCTTTAATTGGAATTGATATGTGGGAGCATGCTTACTATCTAAATTATGAAAACAAAAAAGAAATATATATTGATAACTTTTTTGAAATAATGGACTTTAAACGAGCCAATCAACTATTTGAAAAGTAAATAAAAATTTAAGCTTTATCTAAGAGGTAAAGTTTTTTAAATTAAAAAATGTAAATTTTATAAAATTAGCAGTTATATATTGACAAGTGCTAAGCATAATATTATAATGAGATTAGCACTAAAAGAAAAAGAGTGCTAATAAAGGTGATAACATGGATGAAAGACAAAAAGCACTTTTAAAAGAAATAGTTGAAGGCTATATAAAAGAAGCCAAGCCTATTGGTTCTAAACATTTATGTGATAAATTTAAATGTTCTAGTGCCACCATCAGAAATGAGATGGCTATCTTAGAAAGTCTAGGATTTATTGAAAAAAACCATATTTCAAGTGGACGTATTCCCAGTGAAAGAGGATATAAATACTATGTAGAAAATCTAATGAAACCTAAAGAACTAACTGGTGAAGATATGTTAAAATTACAGACTATCTTTTCTAATCAAAACTTACTAGTTAGTGAAGCTATCGCTGCTTGTTTAGAAATTATTAGTGATATAACAAACTATACAAGTATATCCTTAGGAAAAGAAAGTTTTAACAATTCATTAAAACAGATTTCTATTATACCACTTGAAGATAATAAAATTGTCGCATTAGTTTGTACTGATAAAGGTATTGTAAAAAATAAACAATTTACCATTGCCAAAGATATCAATTTAAAAGAGCTAATGAAAACAAGTGAGATAATTAATAAGATGTTAATAGGGACACCAATACCAGATATCTCTGAAAGACTTGAATATGAAATAAAGCCAATAATTTCTAGAGAAATGGAACAATATGAAGCTATATATGGTATATTTTATGAAGCTTTTAATGATTTTGTCAAAACCCAAGAAAATGTTCATGTTGTAGGTAAATCTAAAATGCTCGCTCAACCAGAATATAATGATTCTGATGAAATAAAACGTTTAATATCTAAATTAGAAGATGAAAATTCTATTCGAAGAATAGTCAAGAATGATGAAGATAAAAACATTAACATTTATATTGGTAGTGAAACTGAGTTTGATGACAATGTTACAGTAATTAAAACGAATTACAATTTAGGTGGCGAAGAAGGAACTATTGCCATAATAGGACCAAAGCGTATGGAATATGACCGCGTTGTAGGAGTATTAAATATATTAAATAAATGGCTAGAGGAAAAAGGTGAATAAATGGAAGAGCAAGTAATGCAAAATGAAGAAGAAATAAAAGTGAGTGAAGAAACTATTGAGATTAAAGATAATACCCAAAATAGTGAAGACTTAGTAATGGAAGAAGCTCCACCTAAAGAGGAGAAAAAGAAAGAAAAAAAGAAAAAGTTTTTTGACAAAGAAAAAGAAGAATTAAGAAGTGCCAATTTAGAATTAAAAGAAAAAGTTTTAAGAATAACAGCCGAGATGCAAAATATGCGTCGCCGTTATGATTTAGACATGCAAAGTCTTTATAAATATGATGGTTATGATTTAGTAGAAAAATTATTACCAATATTAGATAATTTTGATAGAGCATTAAAAATAAAGACTGAAGGCAGTGAAAAATTCTTAGAAGGATTTAATATGATATATGAAAATTTAATATCAATTTTAAATTCCAAAGGGATAACAGAGTTAGATTGTTTAAATAAAGAATTTGACCCTAATATAATGAACGCTGTTGTTACTGAAGTAAATAATGAATTAGAAGAAAATACAGTCCTTGAAGTATTACAAAAAGGATATATGTATAATGATAGATTAATAAGACCAGCCATGGTTAAAGTAAGCGAAAAGGAGAGTGAATAAAATGGCAAAAATAATCGGTATAGATTTAGGAACAACAAATAGTTGTGTTGCAGTATTAGAAGGTGGAGAACCAAAAGTTATTACAAATCCAGAAGGAGCACGTACTACTCCATCAGTAGTAGCATTTAAAGGCGAAGAGGAAATGGTAGGACAAATAGCGCGTAACCAAGCTGTTACCAATGCTAAGAATACAATTTCTTCTATTAAAAGAAAAATGGGTACAGCTGAAAAAGTTGAAGCTAATGGTAAAAAATATACACCAGAAGAGATTTCTGCTAAAATATTAAGTAAATTAAAGAAGGATGCGGAAGCCTATTTAGGAGAAAAAGTAACTAAAGCAGTTATAACAGTTCCAGCATATTTCAACGATGCTGAGCGTCAAGCAACTAAAAATGCTGGTAAAATTGCTGGTTTAGAAGTTGAAAGAATTATCAATGAACCAACAGCAGCAGCTTTAGCATATGGTTTAGATAAACAAGATACTCTTCAAACTATCCTAGTATATGATTTAGGAGGAGGAACATTTGACGTTTCAATCCTAGAACTTGGAGATGGAGTATTTGAAGTTAAATCCACTACTGGAAACAATCGTTTAGGTGGTGACGATTTTGATAAACGTGTTATGGACTATTTAGTTGATGAATTTAAAAAAGAAAATGGTATAGATTTATCAAAAGATAAAATGGCTATGCAAAGAATTAAGGATGCTGCTGAAAAAGCTAAAAAAGATTTATCAGGTATGACTACTGCCTCTATAAGTTTACCATTCATCGCTCAAAATGATGATGGACCGGTGCACTTTGAAACAACTCTTACAAAAGCTAAATTTGAAGATTTAAATAGAGATTTATTTGATTCTACAATGGATTCTGTCCGCAAAGCTTTAAAAGATGCTAAATTAACAGCTAAAGATATTAATAAAGTAATATTAGTAGGTGGTTCAACTCGTATACCATATATTCAAGAATTAGTTAAAAAGGAATTAGGCCAAGAACCTAACAAAAGTGTTAACCCAGATGAAGTTGTTGCTATGGGTGCGGCTGTTCAAGGTGGCGTTTTAACTGGTGAAGTAGAAGACATTGTTTTATTAGATGTTACTCCATTATCTCTAGGCTTAGAGACTTTAGGAAACGTTATGACAGTATTAATACCAAGAAATACAACTATTCCAACAAGTAAGAGTCAAGTATTCTCAACTGCTGCTGATAATCAACCAGCTGTTGATATACACGTATTACAAGGTGAAAGACCAATGGCTTATGATAACAAGACATTAGGAAACTTCCAACTTAACAATATTCCACCAGCACCACGTGGAGTACCACAAATTGAAGTTAAATTTGACATTGATGCTAATGGTATTGTTAATGTTACCGCTAAAGATTTAGGAACAAATAAAGAGCAATCAATTACTATAACATCTTCAACAAATCTTAGTGATGATGAAATTGATAAAATGGTTAAAGAAGCTGAAGCCAATAAAGAAGCTGATGAAAAAAGAAAAGCTGAAGCTGAGGTACGTAATGAAGCAGATACAATGGTATTCTCAACTGAAAAAGCTCTTAAAGATTTAGGCGACAAAGTTGATGAAAAAGACAAAAAAGAAGCTGAAGAAAAAATCGAAGAGTTAAAAAAAGCTTTAGAGGGAACAGATACAGACGATATCAAGAAAAAAACTGAAAGCTTAAATGAAGTTGCTATGCGTTTAGCTACAAAAGTATATGAAGAAGCAGCTAAAGCAAAAGAGGCAAACGAAGCATCTGATACTGTTGAAGAAAATAATAAAGACAGTAAAAAAGATGATGATGTAGCAGAAGCAAATTACGAAGAAAAATAAGAAAATAAGTTCTAGGAAACTAGAACTTTCTTTAGAGAGTGAGAAAAAGTAATGGGATACAATTATAAAAATCGAAATGAAGTACCAGAAGAATATCGTTGGGATTTAACAAAGTGGTTTAAAACAGATGATTTATGGTATAAAGAATTAGAAGAAACAAAAAAACAGACTAAGAGTTTAAATAAATATAAAGGTAAGATATTAGAAAGTACAAATTTATATGATCTTTTAAATGAATATTATAAATTAAATAATAGATTTGAAAATTTATATGCTTATGCTATGTTAAAGCAAGACGAAGATTTAGGAAATGATAAATATGATAAAATGTTTCAAGAAGCATCAGCTTTATTCTCAGAATTTGGTGAGAATACTTCTTTTATAACACCTGAGATTATTCATAGTGATAAGTTTGATGTAAAAAGTCTAATTAAAAATGATTCTAGATTAAAAGAATATGAACACTTTTTGGAAGAATTAGCAGAAGAAAAGAAGTATGTAAAAGATGAAGCAACCGAAGAAATGATATCAGTTTTAATAAAAGATATGCATAATTATGAAACACTATCGGCTACTATGCTAAATTCTTGTCTAGATTATGGAACAATTAAAGATGAAGAAGGTAATGATGTTAAACTAAATACAGGAAATTATCGAAAGTATATAAGTAGTAAAAATCGTCAAGTAAGAAAAAGTGCTTATGAAAGTCTAAATAAAGAAAGAATTAAATATGCTAAAGTATTAGGTAGTAATTTAATATCTTTTATGGGCCGAAAATGTAGTATAGCAAAGATAAGAGGATACAAATCAGCTAAAGACATGTTCTTTAAAAATGATAATATTCCAGTTGAGGTTCAAGAAGTACTTCAAAAATCTGCTTCTAAAAATATAAAACATTTACATGAATATTACCAAGTATTTAAAAAAATATTAGGAGAAGACAAATTAGAAACTTATGATTTAAGTGCTCCAATTGTTTCAAATGATAAAGTGTATTCAGTTCTAGATGCCCAAAATTTTGTTTATGAGGCAACTAAAGTTTTAGGTGAAGAATATAGTAATATAATGCAAAAAGGTTATAAAGATCGTTGGGTAGATTTTATGCCATATCAAGGCAAACAAAGCGGAGGATATAGTTTAAGTATTTATGGCAAAACCTCAAATATTTTAATGAGTTACAATGGTATATTAGATGATATTGGCACTCTTGCTCACGAAATGGGGCATGCTGTAAATAATTATTTAAGGTTCTCATGTACTCCCATTCAGTATGCTTATGATGATCCTATTATAGCAGAAGTAGCCTCATTATCTAACGAAGTATATTTAGCAAATTATATAATAAATAACGATTTTTCTAAAGAAGAGAAAATATCTGCCATTACAGAAATGTTAAGAACAATTAATTCCAACTTTTTTGGGGCAGTTATGGAAAATGAATTAGAAGATTACGCTTATGAGAAATTAGATAATAATGAATCAATAAATAGTGAAGATTTATGTGAAGAGATGAAAGTTTTAATCAAAAAATATTATGGGGATATAATTGAAGAAGATGAATATCGTAAATACATGTGGATACCACGTTCACATTACTTTAGACCATATTATCTATATAAGTATGCAACATCAATATGTGGCGCAGTATATTTTTCTCGTAAAATATTAAAAGGAGATAAAGAAACATTAGAGAATTATCACGAATTTTTAAAAAGCGGGTCTGATACATATCCATATGAACATTTATTAAAGTATGGAATTGATTTAAAAGAAGAATCGACATATGATGAATTATTTGATTATTATAATGAATTATTAGATAAATTAAAAGAATTAACAGGAGTAGGTGAAGATTAATGGATAAGAAAGATTATTATGAGGTTTTAGGAGTTTCTAAAACAGCTACTGACGAAGAAATAAAACGTGCTTTTAGAAAATTAGCTAAAACATATCACCCTGATAATAAACAAACAGGAGATGAAGCTAAATTTAAAGAAGTTGGCGAAGCTTATGCTATCTTATCAGATGCTAATAAAAGACGTCAATATGACCAATTTGGCCATCAAGCATTCACAAATAATGGTGGAGCTAACTATTCAGGTTTTAGTGCTGAAGATATTGATTTAGGAGACATCTTACACGATATTTTTGGCGGAGGCTTTAGTGGTTTTTCAGGCTTTTCAGGATTTGGTGGTAATACTAGAACTAATTCTAAAAGACCACGCAAAGGTGAAGATAGCTTAGTTAATATCAATTTAACATTTGAAGAAGCAGTATTTGGTTGTAAAAAAACTATTACCTTAGATTTAAATGAAACCTGTGACAAATGTAATGGAGTAGGTGGTTTTAAAGAAAAAAATTGTAGTACATGTGGTGGTAGAGGCCGAGTAATTACAGAACAAAATTCCTTATTTGGTAGAATCCAAACGGAGATTACATGCCAAGTCTGTGGTGGCTCTGGTAAAACTTATGAAGAGACATGTAATGAATGTAATGGTAGAGGAAATGTTAAAAAAAGAAAAGAAATAGAAGTTACAATACCTGAAGGCGTAGATACAGGATATCAATTAAGAATATCTGGCAAAGGTTCAGCAGGAACAAATGGTGGTCCTAACGGCGATATATATTTAGAATTTAAAGTGAAAGAACATGCTATATTTGAAAGAGATGACGAAGATATATATTTAAGTGTTCCGCTAAATATCGTGGAAGCAACACTTGGATGTAAAAAAGAAATTCCAACTCTGACAGGAAATGTCATTCTTGAAGTTAAAGCAGGTACTCAATCTGGCGAGAAAGTAAAATTAAAAGGCAAAGGCATTAAAAGAGTTGGTTCAATTGGCAAAGGAAATATGTATGTTGTATATAATGTAATTACTCCAACCAAACTAAGTATGTCTACTAAAAAATTATTTAAAGAATTAGCTAAAGAAAATCTTGATAATGAAGAAGAAATTAAGAATTTTCAAAAATATATTTAAAATATCATGAAAGTGATATTTTTTTCGCATTTTCAGCAGTTTTAAATTGACATATTTTTAACTTTCTTATATACTTAAAATAGAGGGGAAAGTAAATATGAGTAACAAATACAAAAAAGGCTTAACTATATTAGGGATTCTAATAGTGTTATGTGGTATGGTTGAGATATCTTACTTAAATTATAAAAATAAGAAACCTGAAATAGAAACTTTAGTAGAAGCTAATGGAGAGTTATCAGTTAATTATATTAATGGCAAATTAATAAATAATAATGGAATATATGAATTCTCAGTTACCAACAACAGTGAAAAAGATTTTTATTATGAAATAGCAATGAAGAGTCTAACAAATTTTGATGAGAACTTAAAATATAGTATATCTTCAGAAGAAGCTAGTGTAAATATTAGCAATGCCAGTTTAGAAAAAGATAATTTTTTATTAGTAGATAATGTATTGATCAAATCTAAGACAACAGAGAATTTTAAATTAAAAATCGAGAATAACAAAGATACATCATTTATTTTATCGATTCATAAAATGAGCGAAAACGAAGAATATTTTTTTGCTACAATCTTAAAAAATAACGAAGTTAAGAAAGAAAGTATTACTAAACCATCAGTTGAAATAGCGACAAGTAATGAGGGGCTTATAGAAGATGTAGATGATTATGGCTTAACTTATTATTTTAGAGGAAATGTTAATAATAATTATGTGAAATTTGCAAATGAATTGTGGCGAATTATCAGAATTAATGGTGATGGTAGTGTAAGAATTATATCAAATGAGACTTTAAATGAATTAAGTAGTTTTAGTAGTAAAATAGAAGATTCTGAAAAATATGCCAAAATAGATATAACAACTAAGCTCAATAGTTATTATGAAGCAGCTTTAAAAAATAGTGAAACTTATATAGCCAACACCAAATTTTGTAAAGAAACAGAAGGTTTTACTAATAATAGTAGCAAAACCTACAATGCATACACACGCCTAGTAACAAATAACATTCCTAGTTTTAATTGTTTAGGAGAAACATATCGTTCGCGAATTGGACTTATGACAGTAGATGAAGCGGCTTTTGCTGGAGGAAATTTCAAAGATAGCAATAAAGAGTATTACTTATACAACAAGGATATTGAAGACACCTGGTGGTTATCTAATTTAGCTAAGACAAAAGATAATAATTTCTATCCTTTTAGTATAGCAAAAGATGGTAAAATAAACGATTTAACAACATCTACATCATACAAAAATGTTAGACCAGTTATAAACATTATTAAAAAAACGATTGTTAAAGGAAACGGAACAATAGAAGATCCATATATAATAAATGAACAATTGTAAAGAATATGTTAAAAGTTTGTAAACATAAGATTAAGCCTTTTCAATAGGCTTTTTTTTTGATAAAATAAACCTAAGTGGTGATATTATGCAAATAATTAATGACATAGTAAGTTTTATAAAAACATTATCATTAGTTGATATAGTTTTTTTCTTTGCAGTAGTAGCACTAATGCTTTTAATAGTAACGTTAATTCATTTCATTTTAGAAAATAAATACAATGAAGAAATAGAAGAAAAAAATATTAATATATCTGAAAATAATAATGTACCTATTTCTATCAATAACATTGAAGCAAAAAAAATAGAACAAAATAAAAATAATGATCAAGAAATTTTAAAAGAAGCGAATGACTTGCTAGAAATTGCTGCAGCTTTAGAACAAGCTGAACCAAACAATATTAATTTAAACAGATATGAAGAAGAGCAAGAAGAAAAAGCCATAATAAGTTATGACGAATTATTAGAAAGAACTAATGAATGGGCAATAAATTATAGTGAAGAAGAAAGCATTGCCGAAGATTTAACAGTAAAAAAGGTAGACTTAAACAATTTAGTAAACAAAGAGATCAGCTTAAAACCTGAAATAAAAGTATCAGTAATATCATACGAAAAAGAAGAAGCTTTTTTAGCTGCTTTAAAAGAATTACAACATTTATTAAATTAGATTTATAGGGGGCTTATATGACATTTAAAATAATTACTTTAGGATGTAAAGTAAATACTTATGAAAGTGAATATATGCTAGAAGAACTATTAAATTCTGGCTATTTTTATAATGAAGAAAAACCGGATATAATAATTATTAATACATGCAGTGTTACTAATATGGCTGACAGCAAATCTTTAAAAATAGTTAGACGAGTAAAAAGAGAGAATCCAAGTAGTATTTTAATAGTATGTGGCTGTTCAGTACAAAATGATAATAGTAAATACAAAGATTTAAATATAGATATATTAATAGGAAATCGTGAAAAAAGTAAAATAGTATCATTAATTAAAAATTATCTAACTACAAAAGAGAAATATCAATACATAACCAAAGAACGTGAATTAGACTTTGAAAATATGAAAGTAAGCAAATTTACAACCCACACAAGGGCTTTTATAAAAATTCAAGATGGATGTAACAATTTTTGTTCTTATTGCATAATTCCATATACAAGAGGAAGTATTCGTTCTAAAAATTATGAAAGAACAATTGAAGAAGCAATAGAACTAGTAAAAAACGGGCATAAAGAAATAGTTTTAACTGGAATCCATACTGGTTCATACAATGATAGTGGAAAAGATTTAAGTGATTTATTAAAAGATTTAGCCAAAATACCAGATTTAGAACGAATAAGAATATCAAGCATTGAAATAACAGAATTAGATGAAAAATTTTTAAATACTTTAAAAGATACACCTAAAATATGTAATCATTTACACATTCCTCTTCAAAGTGGAAGTGAAAATGTATTAAAAAGAATGAACCGAAAGTATAATAAAGACTATTTTTACAATAAAATAACTGAAATAAGAAAAATTCGTCCTGATATATCAATTACAACCGATTGTATAGTAGGCCACCCTTATGAAACTGAAGAAGACTTTTTAGAATATTTAGATTTTTGTAAAAAAATTAAATTTAGTAAAATTCATGTTTTTCCATATTCAGTGAGAGCAGGAACAGCCTCGGCTGCCATGCCACAAATTAATTCAAATATAAAAAAAGACAGAGCAAAAAAATTATTAAATTTAAGCAATGAATTAGAACAAGAGTATAACAAAAGATTTATTGGTGAATCTTTAGAAATAATAACTGAAGAACAAGTTGGGGAATATATAATAGGGCATACATCAAATTATTTAAAGGTATATATTAAAGGTGATTATAAGTTAAACAGCGCTTATTTAGTAAAAATAGATAAAGAGTTAAATAATAATTTATATGGTACTATAATATCTTGCAGTAATAATAAAATAATTATATAATAAAGAAAGGTGAAAGCATATGGATAAAGAAGTAGTAACGTCTGCTGATATAAGTACTTTAATAAGCGCTAGCGAAAAATTAAAACCAGGAGAAATAGTAGTAGCTACATTACAAACAGAAACAACAAGATTAAACTATGGAGAAACTAAAACAGTAAAAACCATAATTAAGGAAAATAAAGGAACAGGGAGCAAAATCATAAATTTACCCAACGCAGTTCCAATAATTGGTGAAGGAATAAGAGGGGCAGCAATTATTGAAGCCTTTAATAAGAAACCTAGAGGGGAAAAAAGAGCATTTAGTTTAAAAAGAGAATTCTTTTCTGTAATAGAAGAAATAATTTCATGTGCTAATATTATCAAAATGAATTTTATGAGAGCAATATATAAAAACGATGAATATGGTCGTGTATATATTGTATGTAATGATACAAGATTTTATTTAAATAAAGAAAAAACTCATTTTATAACGTCAGATGGCAATTTTGGTGAAATTCAATTCAATGAAGACGGGATGGTAGACTTATCATACATCGATAGTGAAGATGCGATTTATGACCCAAATTTTATGAACTTTAGATACATATATGTATCACCAGAAGCTTCTAGAAGAGGTGAAGAATCAATAGCACAAGAAGAAGCACAAATAGCAGAAGAACTCTTCAGACAAAGCTCATATCAAGTAAATTCACTGTTTGAAGAAGCAAGTATGTTTACTCCAAGCAGCAGTCAAAAAATCATAGATCTAGAGGCATATCGCAGAAGTAAAGAAGAAGGTCCAAAAAGATAAAGGAGTAAAAATGAATTACATCAAAGGAAAAGTACGTAATATAATTTATCAAAATAAAGATAACGGCTATGTAGTAGCTGTTTTTCGTGTTAAAGAATCAAATGATAAAAAAATGGATGAGTATATTAACAAAACAATTACGATTACAGGTGTATTTTTAGATATTAATACAGAAGAAACATTTTATTTATATGGAAATACTGCTAAACATGAGAGATATGGCTTTCAATATAAGGTAGATTCGTATAAAAAAGAAGAATTAACTACAGAAGATGCACTTATTGAGTTTTTATCAAGTTCACTAGTTAAAGGCTGTGGAGAGAAAAGCGCTAAAAAAATAGTAGAATATTTAGGATTAGATGCTATTAAGAAGATCAAAGAAGATAGCAGTGTATTAAAAAACATTTCTGGTTTAAATGAAGCCAAGATAGAGAGCATTAAAAACTCACTTTTAGAATATTCAGATGCCGATGATTCGTTAGTTAAGTTAAAAGAACTAGGTTTTTCTATAGGCGAAGCAACAAAAATATACAAAAAATATCAAGCATCTACTAAATACATAATTGAGTCTAATCTCTATATATTAACAGAGATATTAGATTTCAATAAAATAGATGCTATATATCAGAATAAGCATGATGCTTATGATGAAGTTAGAATCAAGGCATGTATAGTAGAATCTATGAAAAGATTAAGTTTTAACAATGGCGACACATTTTACTATGAAGAGGAAATAAAAGATGCTTTAAAAAAGGAATTCGAGCTTATTTTAGATGATATAGCATTTGAAGAAGCAATAAACACTCTCGAAGAAGAAAATAAAATTGTGATAGAAAAAAATTTATATTATTTAACTGATTTTTATGAAGCAGAAAAAGATATCGTAGATAATTTATATAATCTAAATAGTAATAATTCCACGCCAATATATGATTTTGATACAGAAATAGAGATTTTAGAAAAAGAAGCAGGTGTAGAGTATAATGAAGATCAAAAAAATGCTATTAGAAAATCTTTAGAAAATAAAGTAACAATCATATCAGGTGGTCCTGGAACAGGAAAAACAACTATTATTAATGCTATAGTCAAGTTATACGTAAAGATGCATAATTTCAGCCCAATGGAAGTAATTAGTAATATAGCGCTTTTAGCCCCAACAGGAAGAGCAAGTAAAAAAATGTCAATGTCTACAGGATTACCAGCAATGACTATTCATAGATATTTAAAATGGAATAAAGATACAAATAATTTTGGGGTTAATGAATTTCATAAATCTAGCGAAAATCTAATAATAGTTGATGAGATGAGTATGATTGATGTAAATCTATTCAATGCATTATTAAAAGGTATAAAAAGCAATGTTATGTTAATAATGGTTGGTGACGTATTTCAACTTCCATCAGTCGGACCAGGATTAATATTAAATGATTTAATTGAAAGTGACTTATTTACTTTCTGTCCCTTAGAAAAAATATATCGTCAAAGTGACAATTCTTATATACCATATCTCGCTTTAGAAATAAAGAATAAAGATTTATCAGAAGAATTTACGATTAGAAAAGATGATTATAATTTTTTAAATACTGAATCCATTCATATTAAAGAAATGATAAGAAAAATATGTTTAATGAGTAAAGAAAAAGGGCTTAATGAAAATGATATCCAAATATTAGCACCCATGTATAAAGGAGAAAATGGAATTGATAATTTAAATTTAGTATTACAAGAATTATTTAATCCTTCTAGCTCTAAAAAAGAAGAATTAAAAATAGGTGAAGTAACTTACCGTGAAAATGATAAAGTTTTGCAACTCCAAAATAACCCTGATTGCAATGTATTTAATGGTGATATAGGGTTTATTAAAGAAATAAAAAAAGTAGGCAAAAAAGATACATTAATTATAGATTTTGAAGGAAATAAAGTAGAATATACCAAAGAAGATATGTATCAAGTAAAGCATGCATATGCAATAACGATTCATAAAAGCCAAGGAAGTGAATTTTCCCATGTTATACTACCAATTTCTAGAAACTATTATAAAATGCTCTATAATAAATTAATATATACAGGAGTATCTCGTGCCAAAAAAAGCCTTATTATAATAGGGGAAGCTAATTCATTTATGATGGCAGTTCATAATGATTATGCGAGTACGAGAAAAACAGCATTAAAAGCCAAATTAATGCATAAATTCCTCGATAATTGTTAATAATAATATCAGAGGTGGGAAACAATGAAAAAAATGATGGTAGGAAGCATAGCAGCCATGGCAGTTGGTGCTGGTATGATGGCTTATGCTTTAAATAACAAGCAAACAAAGAAAAATGCTACGAAATTAGTAAATAATGCTATAAATATGGCAAACAATAAGCTAAATTCAATGAAATAAATATAAAAAATAACATAAAACTCATTTCAAAATTAAAGAAATGAGTTTTTTTGTGATTATTTTTAAGAAAATTAATAAAAAAAGGTTAAAAAAAGATAAGTTTTATGTTAATATAATAGCATGTTTTTTAGGGAAAAAGCCTCAAAAATTAAAAAAAGTTCGACAGGACTTGACAAAACAAAAAAATGTGTTATAATAGTTCACCGACAAGCGAAGGAAAGAGGTTGAATTAGATGAAAAAGAAAAAAATACTTAACGTTCGCAATAGTTTAATCGCAGGAGCATTAATCATAACAACAGCTTTAGCAGGTTTAGGAATTCATAATAGTTCTATTAACAATCAAACAGAAGATCCAACTCAAAGTAGTGAGCCAAGTTCTTCACAAACTATTATTGATAACAACCATAGCCATAAACCTGAATTACCAGGAGGAATTATAATTGATCCTGAAGTAACAGATCCAGTTATTGAAGTTCCAGAAGTAACAAAACCAGTTATTAAAGACCCTATTGAATCAGAGAAACCAATTTCTACTCCAGGTATAGGTGAAACCAATAATAATGGGACGCAAACTACAAATCCCGGAACTGTTATCACAGATCCAACAAAACCAACAGAAACAGACCCAATCATAACAATCCCAGCACACACACATACTTTAGGAGACTGGGTAGCAATCAACGATATAATTGAAGGCAGTTACTGTCCAGATGATGGAGTACTAGTTAAAGTTAGAATACATAATTACATAATTACAGATAAAGAAATAATAACTAATAATAATGGAACTCATAATGTTTATATTACAGGAGAATGTACAAACTGTGGGCATTCAAAAACAAGAATTATCGAAAATCAAGATTGTAATTATGAAAATTTAACTTGGGATTCAGTTTTTGAATATGAAACTTGTGGAGATTGTAATTATATAAACACTGTAGGTAAACATGCATTTGATGGAGGAAAAATAGAAGGAAACCAAAAATTATATTCATGCGAAAACGACGGATGTGAATATACTTTCTCTAAACCATATAATCCAAATCATAATAATAACAACAATAATGGTGGTGGGTCTAACATTGATAGGCCAACACACACACATTATTATGGAGAATGGATTTCACTAAATGATGAATTAGAAGCTAATTATTGTCCTGAAGATGGAAAATTAATGGGAACAAGAGCTCATAAATATACGCAAACTGATAATAAAATAATTTCTAATAATGATGGAACTCATACAATAGTTAAAGAAGAAACTTGTACAAATTGTAACCATAAAAAGACAACAACAAATAGCGTATCTTGTGAATTTGGTCCAGAAGTATTAGTAGGAAACCAATATGTATCAACATGCGGAATATGTGGTTACGAAAAAACTAGACCATATATACCATCAGAACACACTCATAATTGGAGCGAATGGAAAGTTACTAAAGCGGCAACATGTACAGAAGATGGTGAAAAAACCAGAACGTGTACAGAAGATGGATGTAAAATAAAAACTGAAACTAAAAAAATACCAGCTTTAGGTCACAATATGGGAGCATACATTGAAACAAAAGCACCTACATGTACTGAAAAAGGTTTAGAAACAAGCAATTGTTCAAGATGTGGGCATGTTACAACAAGAGAAATACCAGCACTAGGTCATAAATATGGCGAATGGATAGTTAGCGAAGACTGGCATGTAGTAACAAAAGAAGATGGAACACAAGTAGAACAAAGAACATTAGAACAAACTTGTGGAACATGTGGAGATAAAAAAACAAAAACAGAAGAAAGAGCATATACTCCAGAACACACACATAATTGGAGTGAATGGAAAGTTACAAAACCAGCAACATGTACAGAAGATGGTGAAGAATCTAGAACATGCTCAGTTGATGGATGTACTATTAAAGTTGAAACAAGAGTTATTCCA
>CAJUNE010000024.1:0-2226 GCA_910587745.1 uncultured Bacilli bacterium | reverse complement strand
TAGAACATGCTCAGTTGATGGATGTACTATTAAAGTTGAAACAAGAGTTATTCCATCATCAGGTCATAAATATGGTGAATGGATAGTTAGTGAAGACTGGCATGTAGTAACAAAAGAAGATGGAACACAAGTAGAACAAAGAACATTAGAACAAACTTGTGGAACATGTGGAGATAAAAAAACAAAAACAGAAGAAAGAGCATATACTCCAGAACACACACATAATTGGAGTGAATGGAAAGTTACAAAACCAGCAACATGTACAGAAGATGGTGAAGAATCTAGAACATGCTCAGTTGATGGATGTACTATTAAAGTTGAAACAAGAGTTATTCCAGCTTTAAATCATAGTTATAAAGAATCTACAAGTTTAGTTTCAAATGGTGACGGAACACATGACTTAGTTAAGACTAAAACTTGTGAAACATGTGGAGATATACTGACAGAAGTAATGTCTAGTGGTGTAAGCTGTACTTATAACAATATTATAGAAATAACAAATGATGATGGAGTAGTAATTCAAGAAATACATAGCT
Source organism: uncultured Bacilli bacterium (assembly GCA_910587745.1). Classification (GTDB taxonomy): domain Bacteria; phylum Bacillota_I; class Bacilli_A; order RF39; family UBA660; genus Caccenecus. The sequence continues at coordinate 1,690 of CAJUNE010000024.1, read as the reverse complement.
GTGATTGTGGTCATTCTTATACGGTAAATATTGATCCAAAACCAGAACATACAACACACACTCCAGATTCTAATGGTCAATATAAAAGATCAGGAACTGATTGTTGTTATGAAACTTACTATGTTTGTGAAGAATGTGGAATTGAATATGGTAATTCAAAAGTAGGCCATGTTGAAGGAGCTCCAGATGAAGCTGGTGTAATTCAATGTGAACAATGCGGAATAGTTTTAAGAGTTGAAGAACCAGAACTTCCAGACCTACCAGAACTTCCAGCTCTTCCAGTTATAGATGAAGAAGAAGCTCTAGAAGGAATTATAAATAATCAAGAACAAAGTTTAACAGATGCAAGTAATAATGCAGATCAAAAACTAGAAAACTTAATAAACAGCGGAGCAGATGATGAAACAATAGATGCAACATTAGAAGAAATTATTGTTGAACAAGAGCAAGCTATTGCTGATGCAAACGCTAGTGCAGATCAACAATTAAATGAAACAATTGCAAATATTGAAAATGCTAAAGTAGAAGAGATTATAGCAACTCAAGATTCAACTGTTGCAGAAGCAAGAAAAAATGCTGAAGCTAGATTAGAAGAAGTTTTAGCAAGTGACGCAGATCCTGCAACTAAAGATGCAGAAGTAGATAGAATTATTGAAGAAACTGATAAAGTTATCGGGCTTGCAACAGCAAAAGCCGATGCAGAATTAGCAGCTTTAATAGGAGCTACTCCTTCAGATAATGCAGTACGTTTACTAACAAAATAGATATTAAATTAAAATTATATATGAAAAGTGGTGAAAGAAATGAAAGAGGGTAAGAAATGGTACCAATCATTTAGCAACTGGTTAATCATAGTTGGCTGTGTGATTTTAATACCTATATTAGTTATTAACTTATGGATTATGTTCCAATCAAAAACTAATAGTGAAAAAGTACCTAGTGTGTTTGGATACAAACCATTCATGGTTCTATCTGGATCAATGGAATCAAACATTCATAAAGGTGACTTAATCATAACAAAAGAAACAAATCCCGCAAGCTTAAAAATAGATGACATTATAGCCTTCAAAGATGCAGCAGGAACTATTACAACACACCGTATTATTGATATTATTGAAGATAGTGGAGAAACATATTTCATTACCAAAGGAGATAACAATAGTACTCAAGACCAAAATCTAGTAGCTTTAGAAGATGTTGAAGGTATCTATGTTGGACGAATTCCAGGAATTGGTTCTATGATGGATAGTTTAGCTAAGCCAACTACAATAATGATTTTAGTAGTAAGCATAACTGCAATATTTATTATTGGTTTCATGATATCAAATAAAAGACAGCAAGATGCTGAGCGTAGAGAATTTATGGAATATAAATTAAGAAAAGAATTAGAAGAAAAGGAAAGACTAGAAAATACTCAGACCAAGAAAACGAAGTCTATAAAAGCTGAGGAGAACAAAGAAGCTCCTAAAAAGAAGACTACAAGTACTAAAACTAGTGCAAGTAAGTCAAAAACGGCTAGTACTAAAAGTACAGCAGTAAAGAACACTAAGACAACTAAAAAGTCTTAAGTATTAACTTCGGTAAACTCTCATAATTAGAGTTTATATAGATAGGAAGCTATTATATCTTCCTGTGCATAGTACTATGCATTTGAATTTATACGAAGGGGGAGGTGAAAAAGAATGAAGAA
>CAJUNE010000023.1 GCA_910587745.1 uncultured Bacilli bacterium | reverse complement strand
TTATATCAAAAAAACCACACCTAGTGGTGCGGTTGAAATTTCAATTTAGGAAAAAGTTACTCACAAGAGTAGCTTTTTAAATGTTCTTATTAACATCATTTAATAACTTTTCAAAATCTTTTATTGAAGAAACACCATCACATTGTAAAAGTTCATCTTTAAAATATAGTATGACAGGAATATTATCAAGATTTTTACTATCAATATTAAGTTCTTTAGCAATATCCTTTTTATAATTTTTATTATTTTCTTTAATATCTGTAATATTTAAATAATAAAAGCTATTTTGAAGACTATAATCATCGATTAAAGGTTTTAATTTTTTTTCAAAATTATAAATATCTTTATCACCAGTATAACTAATATAAATAAAATAATTATTAGGAGTTTCAGATAGAACCGAATTAATATTATTTATTGAGTTCATTTCTAAATTGATAGTATTAGAACTAATCAAATAACTTTGTAAATACTTCTCGTCTTCTTTAACTTGATGCCATTTATAAGCATATAAAATAATCAAAATAACTCCTAGAACCACACACAATGAAATAGTTATTTTCTTAAGTGATATAGGCTTGTTTTTATATTTTGTACTTGCCATAACACCATATCCTTCCATAACCATTTTATCATATTATAATTTTATTTGCAAACTTATATTTTATTACTTAAACTAATTTAACGCTCCTTTACGAATTCTATATTTTAATACATTATTCCAAATATTTTGAATTTCACCAAAATTTTTATCAACATCTAATAATAGGGTAGCAAGTGTGTCAAGTTCCTTAAATTCTTCTTCGCTTAATGCAAAGTTTTTATCAACAATATATTTAGGTAAATGTAAGAAAATACCTTCTTCATTCATTAAAGAATAAAAATCATAAAATAGGCCTCTAATCGCTGCTTTAAAACCAAAAGTAGGGGGATTAGTAGCAAATAATATTTCTTCATCTTTATAATGTTTAGTTCTAAGACCTAAATAAGCTTGAGCTCCAAAAACAAATTCGCATCTTGGCATATCAAAAGGATTAAACTTTATTTCATCTAAACACATATCTGGATCAACTAAAATCCATCTTTTTTCTTTATCATTAAAGTATTCAGTAATCCAATGGTCATGAGCTACTCCATCATATTTTATATAAGGTGCAAAACCACTTCTAACTCTTGCAGAATAACCCTTAGCTTTTAATATCGCTGCTAAAAGTATAGCTTGACCACGACAAGTAATATAAATTCTATCTTCATCTTTACGCTTTACTGAATAATTCTTATCAAGTCTTAAAAGTTCATTTAGCATACTGCCAGCGGTAGGGAAGATATCATCTTCAAAAACTAGTCTAGTGTTACTAACATGAAAATCATTTTTACCATTTAAAGCTTCTATAACAGTAATTGGGTGAATTATTTGTCTTCTTTGGAGTAAACATAGTGTTTTAATATCATTAGGTAAAGAATAAGCAAAATCTTTATAGTTACCAAGTTCAGTATAGGCACTAGTTTTTTTATAAAAGTTTAACAATTCCATATTCATTATTATAGTTCCATTTCCCATAATCTATATTCATAAGGTTCATTACCTTCACCTTTATTTTTAAACCCGTGTTTTTGATAATATTCATTAATTTTAGGATTACATCTCATACAATCTAATCTTAAATATTTTAAATTCTTTTCATGAGCTTTATTTCTAATAAATTCTAATATTTTTTCTCCTAGACCTGGATACCCAAGTTTTGTCACAAAATGATCTAAATAAATAGCAGGCTGGGAATCTTTCCAATATTTATCATTCTCATATTTTAATAAAAATAATCCAATTATTTCCTCATTATTTTTTACAACATATAAATTATTTTTTTTCATAGTTTCTAAAAAGTATTTATCATCATATAAGTCTTCATAATACCAAGAATCCCATTGTTGTATTTTATTTTTTAAAAACCAATCACAACGTTCTTTTATAATTTCTAAAATTATTGGTATATCATTTACTTTAGCTAATTCAAATTTAATATCATTCATATTCCCACCTCATAATTTCTTCAATATTTTTCTTTTTAGCTCGATATTTTTCATCTTTAGGATAGCCAATTGCTAAACCTGTAACCAGTTCCATATCTTTTAAATCAAATAAATTAGTTATTTCTTGTCTTAAATAAATCACATCTCTAAGCCATAGCGAACCAAGACCTAAATCAGTAGCTTTCAGAACCATATGTTCAACTGCACATCCAATAGATAAATAATCACCTTCAAACCAAGTTTTATCAACACATCTAAATACAAGTATTAAAACAGAAGCTTGTTTAATCACATCGATACTTTCTAATACACTTAAAGAAGGATTATATTCTAAAGTAGCATGTTCTTTACTACGAATTATTTTATTGATTTTTTTTAAATAGTCTTCCATTAGAAGAGCAATATTATTTTTAGCATAATCTTGTAAAACAATAAAATACCAATTCTGTCTATTCGCCGCGGAAGGAGCAAGTCTAGCACATTCAATTATTTCTAGAATATCATTTTTATTAACTTTTTTCTTAAAATAAGACCTGGAACTATATCTTAAATTAATACAATCTTTTAATTCCACAATAAACCTCCAAGAATTATTATAGAATAAAACAAAATAAAAAAACTGACTTATTCATATCAAATAATATCAGTTTTCTGGAGTATTATTATTTTCTAATTTTACTAATACTTCACGAGGTTTAGAACCATTAGCTGGACCAACAATACCACGTTCTTCAAGTAAATCTACAACTCTAGCAGCTCTATTATAACCAAGTCTAAATCTTCTTTGAAGAAGAGATGTGCTAACTTTACCAGTTTGAATAGCAAATTCGACAATTTCATTATATAGAGGATCATCATATTCTTCTTTTTCATCAGGAAGACCATGAATACCATTACCGCTTTGATTTACTTCTAAGTTTTCCATTGAAGAATCATAATGAGCTGCTTGTTGTTTTGAGACGTGTTCAATAATTCTACCGATTTCTGCATCATCAATAAAACAGCCTTGAATACGAGTAGGGACATTTTCGCCCATTGGTAGATATAACATATCACCTTTACCAAGAAGTTTTTCTGCACCACTTGAATCAAGTATTGTTCTGCTATCGATATTAGAAGCAACAGCAAAAGCAATACGAGAAGGTATGTTAGCTTTTACAACACCAGTAATAACGTCAGTCGAAGGTCTTTGGGTTGCAACAATTAAATGGATACCCGCAGCACGAGCCATTTGAGTAATACGCATGATTGAGTCTTCAACTTCTTTTGATGCAACAAGCATTAAGTCAGCTAACTCATCGATAATAGCTACTATATAAGTCATTCGAGGTATTTTAGTATCATTATTTTTATTTTCTTTATCAACCCAGTCATTATAACCAGCAATATTTTTAACATTTTTTTCACTAAATGTATCATAACGACGTTCCATTTCAGTAACTAGTTTTTGAAGAGCCACACTAGCTTTTTTAGGATCACTTACAACAGGACATAATAGATGAGGAATACCATTATAATTAGATAATTCAACTTTTTTAGGGTCTACAAGCATTAATTTAACTTCATCAGGTTTATAACGCATTAATATAGAACAGATTATTGTATTAGTACAAACTGATTTACCAGAACCAGTAGAACCAGCGATTAAAAGATGGGGCATTTTAGATAAATCAGCAAGACGAGGTTGACCCATAATATCTTTACCTAAAGCCACTAAGATATTTCCTTTATCTTTACCTTGATAAGATAAAACTTCCCTAAATTTAACCATACTAATTGAAGGATTAGGAATTTCAATACCAATTGTACTTTTACCAGGAATAGGGGCTTGAATACGTACATCTTTAGCCGCTAAAGCTAAAGCTATTTCTTTGTTAATACCGCTTATTCTACTAACCTTTGTTCCACTAGGCACACTAACTTCAAATTGAGTAACAGAAGGACCAATATGGGCTTCAACAACTTTACCTTTAATTTGAAAATCATTTAAAACTCTTTCCAAGTTTTCTTTATTACTTCTTACATAGTTATCTGAATTAACTTTCTTTTGTTGTTTAACCTCATCTAAAAGTGATAGAGGTGGAAGGGTATAACTAGGATTAGGTTCATAAATATCTGCTTTTTTAGGTTCTTCCAAGTTTTCTTTAACAGGCATTTCTTTCATATTTTTTAGTTCATCCATACTAGTTATAATAATTTTATCATCTTTACTATTACTAACTGGTTCATAACCACCATCTTCTTCATAGTCATACATTTTTGCTTCATGATCTTCATGTTTTTCTTTAACACGCTTTTCAGATTTAACACCCTCAGCATTTTTAATAGACTTAAAGAAGTTTTTAATCGCCGACCAAATATCAGCGAGAGTAATATTAAAAAATAATATAAGACCAAAGATAAGTAATATTACACATACAATTTTTGTTCCCGTAAGAGCGAATAACGAACTAAAACCAGCAGCAAAAACAGCTCCAATAATACCACCGCCAATTTCAATTGAAACATCGCCACTTGTAAATAAAGCTGTATTATTACCAATCGTCGCAATTCTATCCATAAATTGGTCAATCGTAGATTTTATAATATCACCAGCACCTTTACATTGTTCAACAAAGCCAAAATGACTAGCAATTAAAACAACTAAAATAATAACATAAAGACCAATTAATCTTTGACTTAAAAACTTTGGTAGTTTTCTTTTAAAAAGCATATATGTTCCAAGAGATATAAGGAATATTAGTAAAAATATCCAAGCCCAACCTCCCACTAAGAACATTGCAAACTTTTTAACATAAGAACCAACAGGACCAAAACCAAAACCAATAATACCAAGAAGTATTAAAATTAAACCTGTAAGTTCTACACTATATTGAAAATTCTCTTTAGATTCTTCTTTAGATTTCTTTTTCTTTGCCATTTTTTATACTCACCATTAATATTATAACTTAAACTAATATCTTTTGCAAACTCTAAAACTTGAAAATATGACAATTTTTTTATAAAACTGAACTGAAAAACTAAATAAAGATAAAAAATATTATTTGATTTTCTTTTCAATATCCACATAAATATGTTAAAATATTAATAAGGGGAAAATCTATATGACTATTAAGCAATAAGAAAAGATAGATAAGGTATAAAAAATCAAGCTATCCAAAGTATCATAAATATGATATACTACTATTACAATTTAATATTGTGAAATTGAGTCTTTTTAGACATTCGGCTATGCCGAGAATTTGAGTAGATACCATATTAAGTGTCTACTTTTTTATAAAGGAGAAAAAATATGAAAGATTATAAAATTATTCTTTTTGATTTAGATGATACATTAGTAGATGATTTTGAAAACATTAAATATGGATTTAAAAAAATGGAAGAATACTTAAATAACGAATACACTGAAGAAAGATTCAAAAAGTGGTATTTATTTGATAAAGACTTTTGGACAGATTTTTATAATGGTAAATTTGAAATACCTTATGACAAAGACGATAAAAGATTTGTATCATATGTTCAAAGTTTAAGATATAAAATATTCTATCAAAATGAATTTGATATGGAAAAATCTTTAAAAATAAATAAATTGTATTTAAATAGTTTAAAAGAGGTAGCTTTCCCAATTGATGGTGCTTACGAAACATTAGAATACTTAGCTAAGAAATACACACTTGTAATCGCTACAAATGGACCAAGTGAAGCAGTTGAAAGTAAGCTATCAAAAATTAATTGTTTACAATTTTTTAAACATATATTTTCATCAGATATGACTAAAAATAAAGTACCAAAACCTAGTGCTATATTCTTTGACGAACTACTAGAATATATAAATTATAATGATAGAAAAAAGGTTTTAATTATTGGAGATTCTTTAAAATCAGAAGTACAAGGAGGAATGAATTCTAACATAGATACTTGTTGGTTTAATAAAAATAATGAAGAATTACCAAAAGAATATAAACCAACAATGACAATAACTAGTTTAAAAGAATTAATAAAAGAATTATAATATATTTAAGGAGGATTTAAAATGGGATTATTTGATAAATTTAAAAATGTATTTAGTAAAAAAGAAGAGACACAAGAAGTTTTAGAAGAAAAGCAAGCTTATGATAAAGGCTTAGAAAAAACTAGAAAAGAATTTGTAAGTCAAGTATCAATATTAGGACACAAATATAATAAAGTAAGTGAAGATTATTTTGAAGAATTAGAAAATCTTCTTATTATGGCAGATATAGGTGTTAATACTGTTATGAAATTTATGGATGAATTACGTTCTCGAGTTAAAAAGGAAAATATTACAGACACTAAATATTTAGGAGAAGTAATAGTAGATGAACTTTTCATTATATATGTTAATGGAGAAAATTTAAGTGATAAAATAAACATCAATCCTGATGGCCCAACAGTTATCTTAATGGTTGGGGTAAATGGTGTTGGAAAAACTACCACAATTGGTAAACTTGCTTACAAATATAAAAATGAAGGTAAAAAAGTAATGTTAATCGCTGGCGATACTTTTAGAGCAGGAGCAGTTCCTCAATTAGAGGAATGGGCTAGTCGTACTAATTCTTTATTTTATGGCAAAGAAAATACTGACCCTGCAGGAGTTATTTATGATGGCCTTATAAAAGCTAAAGAAGAGCAAGTAGATATAGTTTTAGTAGATACGGCAGGGCGTCTTCAAAACAAGGTTAACTTAATGAAAGAGCTTGAAAAAATAAACAAAGTAATTGGAACACACATACCAAATGCTCCCCATGAAACTCTTTTAGTAATTGATGCTGCCACTGGCCAAAATGGTATTTTACAAGCAGAAAGTTTTAAAGAAATAACTAATATTACAGGAATAGTTCTTACTAAACTTGATGGAACAGCAAAAGGTGGCATAGTTTTAGCTATTAAAGAAACTGTGAATATTCCTGTTAAGTTTATTGGTTTAGGAGAAGGTATGGAAGATTTAAGAGTATTTGATATTGAAAATTACATATATGGATTATTTAAGGATATGATCAAAGATGGAGAATAGAGAATATTTAACTAGCTTATTTGATATTTATAAAGATTTATTAACCAGTACAGAACAAGAAACATTTATAAGTTATTACATAGAAGATTTAAGTTTAAGTGAAATCGCAGAAAATCGAAAAATTAGCAAAAGTAGTGTTGGTAAAACCCTTAGTCAAGCAGAGACTAAATTGAAAGAATATGAAAGTATTATAGGAAAAGAGCAAATTAAAAAAGAATTAGAAAATCTTTTAGAAGAAAGAGATATTACTAATTTAAAGAAAAGAATAACTAAAATTATTGAAAAATAGAAATATATAGTGATATCAAGAAAAAATCAAAAAATTGATATTTCATTCTTATAAAAAAATTCAAAAATAAAAGATTTAAGTAAAATTAGGTCTTTTTTTAATATTTTAAGCAAAAAAATATTATTTATATCTTTATTTTTTTCTAATTTTGTAGTAAAATGTATTTCTGTTCCAATAAAAAACTGAGAGGGGAAATAAAATGAAAAAAACTAAAATAGTATGTAGCATAGGACCAGCTAGTAACAATTATGAAATGTTTAAAAAAATGGCTTATGCTGGAATGAATGTTGCACGTTGCAATTTCTCACATGCAACACTTGAAGAAAGACAAATTGTTGAAAGTTTAGTCAAAAGAGTAAACAAAGAAGAAAATCTTAATGTAGCTCTTTTATACGATACTAAAGGACCAGAATTTAGAAGTGGAGTAGCACAAGAAGGTGGCATTAATTTAGTACCAGGCAAAACTATTCGTATTGTAAAAGAAAATGTTGTTGGAAATGAAGAAAGATTTAGTGTTAACCATCCAGATGCTCTAAATTCATTAACAAAAGGTTCAATTGTTCAATTAGAAAATGGTTTAATGAAAATAGAAGTAATAAGTACAGAAGAAGATGGTGTAACTTGTAAAATTATTAATGGTGGAGTACCAGGAGTTAAATTAAACATTCCTTTTATAAGTGAAGTAGATAAAGAAGATATTACTTATGCCTGTAGAAATAGTGGCGACTTTCTAGCTTTATCATTTGTTTCAACGCCAGAAGATGTATTAGAAGCTAAAAAAATAATTGATGCTGAAAAAAGTAATATAAAAATAATTTCTAAAATTGAAAGTAAAACAGGTATTGATAATTTAGATGCTATCTTAGAACTTAGTGATGGAGTTATGGTAGCACGTGGAGATTTAGGTGAAGAAGTACCAATTTCTTTATTACCAGTGTATCAAAAACTAATTATAAGAAAAGCTAGAGAACATGGCAAAGTTTGTATTGTTGCAACAGAAATGTTAGAAAGTATGAAACATAACTCAAGACCAACTAGAGCAGAAGTTACCGATGTAGCTAATGCTGTTCTTGATGGAACAGATGCAGTTATGTTAAGTGGTGAAACTACTCAAGGAGAGTATCCACTTGAGACTGTAACCTTTATGGCAAGTATTGCTGCTGATGCAGAATCTCATTCTAAAAATGATTTTGAGTACAAAGGTAAAATTGGTCGTACAGAGGGTGTTGCAGCAAGTGCTGTTGATTTAACTAAATATGTTGATGTAAAAGCTATCGCATGTGCTAGTGTAAGTGGATTTACTGCTAAATTTATCAGTAATTTTAGACCTAACTGTCCAATCATGGCAACTTGTACAAATGAAGTTGTTGCAAGAAGTTTAGCTTTATGTTATGGTGTTTACACAAGTATTGTGCCTTTTGTAAATAATACTGATGAAATGATTAGTTTAGCTAAAGACAAAACAAAAGAATTCTTTAAATTAGGACACGAAAATAAAGTAATTATAACAGGTGGTTTACCAGTCACTGACAAAAATAGATTAACAAATTTTATCAAAATAGAAGAAATAAACTAATTAAAACTATTAGCTTTCAAAAAGTTAATAGTTTTTTTAAATTAAAAAATAAGTACTTGTAAATATTAAATAAAAGTTTATAATTATATCTAAGGGTGGTATGATGAAAGATAAAAATAGTATTTTAGAAGAGGTTAAAGCTTTTAAACCTTTTAATGAACAAGAGGAAAAAGATAAAATAACATTTATAGAATTTATGAATACATTTGAAGATGTACTTACAAGAAAAAATATATTTGGTCATTTAACAGCATCCGCATTTGTAGTTAATGAAGATTTGAGCAAAACTCTTTTAGTAAATCATAACATATTTGGAGGTTTTATTTATCCTGGTGGACATGCAGATGGTGAAACGGACTTATTTAGAGTCGCTAAAAGAGAAGTAGAAGAGGAAACAGGACTTGTTGCTGAGCCTTTAATAAATAGTAAAATATTTGCAATTCAAACAACTCCAATAAAAGGTCATATTAAAAAAGGAGAATATATAAGTGCTCATATACATTATGATATTTTATATTTATTAGTGGCAAAGAATTTAGATATGGAAAAAATAAGAATATTAGAATCTGAGAATAGTGCTGTAAAATGGGTTAGCTTAGAAGAATCTTTTACAAGTGAAGATAATGTCGATTGGATAAGACCAATAAATGAAAAAATAGTTACAAGAGTAAGGAGTTTAAAAAAATGAAAGAATTATTAATTAAAACATTTGATGAAATTAAAGAGAAAAATAGAGATAAATCATTAGATGAAATTTTATATGAAGTATATTTAAGGTTAAAACAAGAAAATGATCGTTTTGACACATTTAAAGCTTTAATTTTAGAAGCTAAAGAAATAGATGTTTTTGAGTATTACACAAAAGATGTAAATCCAGAATTAAAAAATTATATAATAGAAAAATACTTTAGTGAATATGACAAGAATGATAAAGGTCACGGATTAGCTCATATGTTTGAAGTAGTAAGAAGAAGCTTTTCACTTAACGATACATTTAAGCTAGGTTTAGATAATAATATGATGTATTTAATTGCTACTATGCATGATGTTGGTAAACATATAGATAGTGATAATCATGCTAAAGTATCAGCAGATATATTTTACCAAGATGACAACTTTAAAAGATTTTTTACAGATGAAGAAAGATTAATCATGAAAGAAGCTATTGAAGACCATGGACATGCTAAAGATGAAGCTAGAAGTGCATATGGTAGATTAGTATCGTCAGCAGACAGAAATACCAGTATTAGAGTCGTTTTTATAAGAAGCTTTCATGTTGCTCATGAACGTACACCAAATATGAATATTGAAGAATATTTAGACTTTACATACAAACGCTTATCAAAAAGATATAGCGAAGAATCTCCTGAAAATATGTTTTATGAAGACAATACTTATCAAATATTTTTACAAGAGATGCGTGAACTATTAAATCATGAAGATGAATTTAAAGCATTATATTGTGAAATAAATAATATAACAGATAGAGAAAATAGTATAGTTGCAGATTATCCTGGAGAATTGTCTTACTATCGAGTTTTAAAAAAATAAAGAAGTTTTTGAATAAATAACTTCTTTTTTTTTCTAAATATACATAGAATAAAAAAGGAGGATAACCATGTTTAATAACTTTGGATTTATTGGTAGTAAAATATTAAAAGAAGCAGAAATAGAAAGATACAACTTACATCACCCTTATGTTGGAAGTGAGCATTTATTATTAGCCTTATTAAAAAATAGTAATTTAAAAGAAAAATTAAATGAATACCATTTAAGTTATAAAAAGTTCAAGGAAGAATTAATTAGTGTAGTAGGAATCCCTAAGAAAAATATGGAAATAAATTTATACACACCATTACTTAAAAGAATCATATCATGTGCTCTAGAAGATGCGAAAGAAAATAATAGAGGCGAAGTAACAGCTAGTCATTTATTACTTGCTATGTTAGACGAAGGTGAAGGAATAGCTATTAGAATAATGATTGGTTTAGATATAGATATAGATTCTTTATATGATGAATTAAAAGTAAAACCAAATGATATTTTAAATAGTAAATTAGAGATAATGAATGTTGGAGAGGTATTAAATGATAAAGCTAGTAATTTTGATAAAGTAATAGGCAGAGATAAAGAAATAGATAGTTTAATTGAAGTATTATTACGCAAAAAGAAAAGTAATCCTTTACTTATTGGACCCGCTGGTGTTGGAAAAACTGCTATTGTAGAAGAATTAGCGAGAAGAATTAAAGAGCACGAAGTACCAAGTAGCTTAGAAAACAAGATTATTATTGATTTACCAATGGGCGATTTAGTAAGTGGTACTAAATATCGGGGAGAGTTTGAAGAAAGACTAACCAAAATTATAAAAGAAGTTATTAAAAACAAAAATATTATTTTATTTATTGATGAAGTTCATTCTATGGTAAATGCAGGTGGTGCCGAAGGAGCTATAAATGCTGGAGATATTTTAAAACCATATTTAGCCAGGGGAGATATAAGAGTAATCGGCGCTACAACAACCAGAGAATATGAAAAGTTTATAGTAAAAGATAAAGCTTTAGAGCGGAGATTTGAAATAATTAAAGTTAATGAACCTAATTTAGAAGAAACCAAAGAAATAATAAGTGGTTTAAAAGATAGCTATGAACATCATCATAATTTAAAAATAACTAGTGAAAATATAGAAGATATAGTAACACTTGGTAATAAATATTTATTTGGTCGTTTTAATCCTGATAAAACCATAGATTTATTAGATAGTGTTTGTGCATATGTCAAAAGAAAAAATATGATAATTAAAACAGATAAAGAAAGTATAAATAAATTAAAAGCCTTAAAAAAAGAAAAAGAAGAAAAAGTCAAGAATGGTTTATTTGATGAAGCCTTAAATTTATGTGAAAAGATAAGTAAATTAGAATCCAATGAACAAGATAATAAAACAAGTAATGAAGAAATAACTAAAAATGATATTTTAAAAGTAATAGAAAACAAAAGTAATATTCCAATGTTTTTAAATTATGAAGATATTTTAACTAAAGTATCCCATATTTTAGAAGAAAAAATATATAGTGAAGAAAAAGCAAAGAAACAAATTATTAATAATTTAAATATTTATTTTAAAAAAGATAAAAATTTAAAATTACTTTTATTAGGCCCAAGTGGAGTAGGAAAAACATCTTCTGTCAAACATTTAAGTAAAACATTAAAAATGAATTTAATTAGACTAGACATGAGTGAATATAACTTAGAAACATCAGTAAATAAACTAATTGGAGTTTCTCATGGTTATGTAGGCTATGATGATGATTATATATTTAATAAAGTAAAATATAATCCATATTCGGTAATATTAGTTGATGAAATAGAAAAATCACATCCTAGTGTATTAAACCTATTTTTACAAATTATGGATGAAGGATTTATTACAGATGCACATGGTGAAAAAATAGACTTTTCTCATACCCTTATTTTTATGACATCAAATGCTATTAAAAACAAAACAGTTGGCTTTGGTAGTTTAGATAAATCCAACTTAAATGAAAATTTCAGTGAAGAATTTCTAGGTCGATTTGATGATATAATTTATTTTGAAACATTTACGAGAGAAGAAGTATTAAAATATTTACAAGAAAAGATAAATGATGAAAAAATAAATTATGATAAAATATTAGAAGAAATGAATTATACAAAATATGGTTTTAGAAATATAAACAAAGTAATCGATAAATATACTATAAAAATAGAAAATTAAAAAAACTGGTTAGAAATCTAATCAGTTTTTAAAGTGTTTTAGATTTATTAAACCAGTCTGCTATAAAGCTAGCAGGAATATCAACATTATTATTAATACCAGTACCAAGTTCTATATTAGGTTTATTTTTACCATGAAAATCAGTTCCACCAGATACTAATTTGTTATGCTTTTGGGCTAGAAAAAGAATTGTATTTCTTTGTTCTTCTGAAAATAAAGGGTAAATACATTCAACACCATCTATATCAGTATTAGATAAAATATCGCTTATAAAACTTTCATGATTTGAAATATTATAAATATAAGGATGCGCTAAGAAAGCTAGGCCACCAGCATCATGAATTAATTTTATTATTTGTTCTGCAGATAAATAATATTTAGATTCATCAATATAAAATATACTATCTTTATTACATTGTTGAGTTCTAAAAAAGTCATTTGGTGTAAATCCGCCAATTCTTTTTACTAAATCACTATTTTCAGGGTGTCTAAGAATCTCATAAGCTACAACATAACCTGCAAAATGTTTATTTGGATTATTAAAATCAATATATAATTCATTATTATCATATATAAAGCCATAAGTATTCATAATTTTTTTAAATTGTTCTATATATAAACTTTGGATAGACTTAGAATCAACAGGAGGCATTTTTATATTTCTATAATCAAAACCATATCCTAAAATTTCAATACTAATACCACCAAAAAAAGTTTTAAATTCACAACCTGTAATAACTTTACTTGAAAATAAATTTAGCATAGTAGGATTTTTTTCTAATTCAAAATAAGCATCTATTGAATCATGATCAGTTATAGAAATAATTTCTAACTTTTTATCTTCAGCTTTTTTTAATATTTCAGCAACAGAATCAGTTCCATCTGAATGATTAGAATGTAAATGTAAATCAATCATATTATTCCTCATTTCTATAATCTCTTTAAAATATTATAAAGTTTACTATTTTTCGTATAATCAGCAATACAACAAAAGTCGACAATATTATTTTTATTTAATAATTCATATATTTCAAGATTGTGTTGATAAAGTTCATCATCTTTATTGGGTTGGTGAACGAAAATTGCTTTCCCACCATTTCTATGTACAAATTCCATTGCAGCATAATCACTATAACCATCACCAATATAGTAAACATTTCTACAATTATTATTTTTTCGATTATTATCTTTCAATATTTCTTTAATTGCGACTATTTTTTTATCATCGGTCATTACAGAACCAATCCCACAAATTTTATTTTTTTCCCATATCAAAGGGGTACCATATATTTCTTCAAAATAAGATGAAATACTTAAATTATTTAAAAATTCTTTAATTCCACCCGAAACAATATAATTTTTAGCATTATTATTTTTTAAAAAATCTATGACTCCAGGATTATATTTAATATATTTTTCTCCATTCATTAATTCTTCAAGCGTAATAGTATCATTATTTTTTTGAAGTAAACTATTAAAAAATCCAAAAAAAGTTTCTAATTCATTTCCAATATTTACTTTTCTATATTGGGCCAATGCAAATTCTAATTCCTCATTTCGTTTTTTACCATCATATCCATATTTTTCTACCCATACCCAAAATTTAGGCCAAGTCTCAGTAGTAAGGGTACCATCAAAATCAAATATATTTATAGATTCCAATTTTAAATCCATAATCAAATATCCTCCTTAATAAATTCAATAAAAATATTATAACATTAAAACAAAAAAACAATCAAAAAAGTTTCTAAAATTTATATAAATCTCAGAAACTTTTTATAATACTTAATCTTTCATATAAGAAATATCAGCTAATTTTTGAAAATACATTTCTTCAAATTTTTCATTATAAGGAACATCTGAAAAAATTTCTGGCATTTCTTTTTTAAATAATAAAAGAAGTGGTATTAATAATTGTTGAATAGCTGGATGAGCATGATTATTAGCTCTTAAGTTAAAGATATGTTTCCATTCTCTAATATTAGCACTCATTGTAACTTCAGCAGCAGTACTATGAGGAAGAAGCATTCTTAATTGGTCAGCAGTAGCGCCTTCTTTAGACATAGCAAGATATTCTTTTTCAATTTGTTCCATCGCAGTAGTCCAATGTTCATATAATTTAGAATTAGGATCAATATTACAAGGTCTCATTACTTTTATTTCGTTATCAAATTTATCTTTTCCATAATTACAATATCTAGTAGACTCTACTGAAAAAGAAGCAATACGATGTCTAGTTAAATCTTTATAAACTCCAATATCGCAAGTCATACGAATTGTAATTTTTTCGTGTTCTAAAATTGATTCATGCCCACGTGTAATACAATTATTAAGTAAAGTTTTATAACTTTCATCTGTGATACTACCCTCAGAACGATAGCAAGTTCTACAAGCTCTTTCTAGTCTTTTCATAATGGCTTTCCCATCAAATTTTTCAACTTCCATTTTTGGTTCTATAATCTTCATAAATATACCTCCTCATTATAGATCAAATAATCTTATACCTAATTATAACCAAATTTTTAAAATAAAAGCAATAAGAATTGACAAATATCTACTTTTTTTGTAAATTTAAATAGGAGGAAGTAATATGAAATTTATAGTAATTGAAGGTCCACAAGGCTGTGGAAAAACAACATTAACTAATTTTTTAAGGGATAATATCCCTGCATCAAATCTTTATCGTTTATCAGGTCAAAAAGATAAAACTATAACTGGAAAAGAAAAGAGTAAAAAAATGTATTTTGCCTTATTAGACTATTTAAAAGAAATAGAAGATTGTGATATGAATTTAATCTTTGACAGAACATTTTTTACAGAGCAAGTATATGCTTTATTAGGATATAAAGATTATGATTTTAATGATGTATATGAAGAATTATTAAAAAGATTAGGGAAGCTTAATTATGAAATATATTATATATCATTATATTTAGAAGATACAAGTATATATGGAACTAGATTAAAAAGAGAACATCATAATTATCAAGCATTTAGTATTGAAAATAGTGTTAATCAACAAAATATGTATGCTAGTCTTTTACCAGAAATAGAAGCATTACCAAATACTAAAGTCATAAGACTTGCCATGGATGATTTTGATAAAGCTTATGAAAAAATAAGAGAATTATTTGAGATAAATAATAAATAGGTTAAGAATAAAAAGATAAGAAAAATTAATTCTTATCTTTTTTCATATAATATAGTAAAAGTGTAAAGTACAAAGGGGATTTCTTGACAACTAATTAAGTCCTCGAGTATACTAGATTTAAGGAAATGCTTGTGTTTCCAAGGAGGAAAAATGAAAAATTTCAAAGATTACAAGAATAATGATAAGAAAGAAAACTTAAAATTAGAATCAATTGTTGTTCATGGTGCTAATGGAGTAGATCCCTATACAGGTTCTTTAAGTTATCCAATATATCAAACAGCAACATTTAAACATCCTTCTATTGAAGATAGAACTAATTATAATTATGCTAGATGCATAAATCCCACTCGTGAGGAATTAGAAAGAACAATGTGCATATTAGAAGATGGAGAAAGAGGCTTCGCGGTTAATTCTGGAATGGCTGCAGTATCTTTAGTATTCTCTTTATTAAAAAAAGGAGATCATATTATATTATCAGATGATATATATGGTGGAACTGTACGTTGTGTTGATGAAGTATTAAATCCAATTGGTATAGAAAGCAACAGAATAGATTTAAGAAATTTAGATTTATTAAAAAGTACAATCAAAGAAAATACAAAAATGATTTTTATTGAAACTCCATCTAATCCTATGATGCGTGTAGCTGATATCAAAGCAATTTGTGATATAGCCCATAATATAGGAGCGTTAGTAGTAGTTGATAATACATTCTTAACACCATATTTCCAAAGGCCATTAACTTTAGGTGCTGATATTGTCCTTCATAGTGGAACAAAATATCTAGGTGGACACAATGACGTTTTAGCAGGTATAGTAGTAGTAAAAGATGAATCTATAGGTGAAAAATTAGAAATACAGATGTACATTAATGGAGCAGGTTTAGGACCAATGGACTCTTGGATATTACTAAGAGGAATTAAAACGCTAGCTTTACGAATGAAAAAACATGAGGAAAATGCTATTAAAGTAGCTAATTTCTTAAGAAACCACGAACATATAGAAGAAGTTTATTTTGTTGGATTTGAAGATCATCCAGATTATGAAACTACAAAAAAACAATCTACTGGTTTTGGTGGTATGATATCATTTAGAGTAGATAATATGGAAAATGTTAATAAAATATTAAATAAAATTAAATTAATAACTTTCGCCGAAAGTTTAGGTGGAGTTGAAAGTTTAATTACGCATCCAATTAGTAGAACCCATACTGAAGTTAGTGAAGAAGTGCGAAATGAACTAGGTATAACTGATACATTATTAAGACTTTCTGTGGGAATTGAAGATGCTGATGATATCATAAATGATTTAAAACAAGCATTAGAATAGAAGTGATTTAAGTGAAAATAAAATTTACAAAAATGCAAGCATATGGTAATGATTATGTTTATATTGAAACAATTAATCAAGAATTACCAAATGATTTAAATGAGTTAGCCAGATTTGTATCAAATAGACATTTCGGTATAGGTAGTGATGGCATGGTACTAATATGTCCAAGTGTTGTAGCAGACTTTAGAATGCGAATATTTAATCCAGATGGTACTGAAGCTGAAATGTGTGGGAATGCCATTCGAAGTGTAGGAAAATTTGTTTATGATCATAAATTAACAGATAAAACAAATTTAACTATTGAAACATTAGGAGGCATAAAAAGACTAGAATTAACAATTAATGATGCCAATTTAGTATCAAATATCAAAGCTAATATTGGAAAACCAATATTTGATTCTAAGCTTATACCAGTTAATACAACTAAGTCAGAATTTATTGAAGAAAAAGTTAAAATATTAGATCAAGAATTTATAATGAGTAGTTTATCTTGGGGAAATCCTCACACTGTCATATTTGTTAGTGATGTCATGAATTTCGATGTTGCAAAATATGGGCCAGCGATTGAACGGAATACGGACGTATTTCCTAAGAAAACTAATGTAACTTTTGCAGAAATTATAAATAAGAATTATATTAAAATAAGAGAATGGGAAAGAGGAACCGGCGAAACAATTGGATGTGGAACAGGTTGTTCAACTGCTGTTGTAATAGCAAGTAGACTAGAATTAACAGAAAATACTTGTACAGTAGAACAAATTGGAGGACCATTAGAAATAGAATATAGTGATGAACTATATATGAAAGGTCCAAGTAATTTTGTCTTTGAAAGTGAAATAGATGTTTCACATATAAAATAGGGAGGTAATCATGAAATTAAATGATTTACTAAAAAACATAAGTTTTACACTTTTAAAAGGAAACTTAGATACTGAAATAAACGATATAAAATATGATAGTCGTAAAGTAACAAAAAATGATATGTATATTGCTTTAGTAGGATATAATAATGATGGTCATGATTATATTAAAGATGCTATTAAAAACGGAGCCAATACTATAGTTGTATCTAAAATTGTAGATATAAAAGAAGATATAAATATTATTAAAGTTGATGATACAAGAATAACTTTAGCTTATTTATCTAAAGCATATTTTAGTAATCCAGATGAAGAATTAACTATTATTGGTGTTACAGGAACAACAGGGAAGACAACTACTACTCATATGATAAAAGACATATTAAATAATATTGGTATGAATTGTGGTCTAATCGGTAGTATTGGTATTAAATATAGAGATGTTGTGATTCACACTGATAATACAACACCCGAATCATATGAAGTATTCAAATATTTAAAAGAAATGAAAGATAATGGTATTACTCATGTAACTATGGAATGTTCTAGTCAAGCATTTAAATTAAATCGTCTTGCAGGAATAATATTTGATATTGGAGTTTTAACTAATTTAACTACAGATCACATAGGTCCCGGTGAACATGAAAGTTGGGATGAGTATGTATCTTGTAAGAATAAATTATTTTTAAACAGTAAAAAAGTAGTATCAAATAATGATTCAATGCATTTAGATAAAGTATTAAGAAATGTTGAAGTACCAGTAATTACCTACAGTATTAATAATAAAGCTGATATTAAAGCTGAAAGCATAGAATTAATAAATGAAGAAGACTTCTTTGGTTCTGAATTTAATACAATAGGATTAATAGAAGATACATTTAAAACAAGTATACCTGGAGAGTTTAATATTTATAATTCTTTATGTGCTATAGCAGTAGCAAAAGCTCTAGGCTTAGATACAAGTAAAGCTAAAGAAGTATTAATAAATGTTAAAGTAAGAGGTAGAATGGAGATAGCTCTCATAACCTCAAAATTTAAAGTCTTAATAGATTATGCACATACTGAAGATGGTATGAAAGAACTAGTGAAAACATTAAGAGCATATAATCCTAAGAGATTAATTAGTGTATTTGGTGGTGGCGGTAATCGACCTAAAGAAAGAAGATATAATTTAGGTGAAATAATAGGTGGATCTAGTGATTTATGTATAATTACCGAAGATAATCCACGATTTGAAAGTATCGAATCAATTAATAGTGATATTAAAGTTGGATTAGGCAAAGTAAATGCAAAATATATAGAAATAGAAGATCGAAAAGATGCTATTGAATATGCTTTAAATAATGCAGAAAATGGTGATTTAATACTCTTGGTAGGAAAGGGTCATGAAGAATATCAAGATGTAAAAGGAGAAAAAAAATACTTTAGTGAATTAGAAGTAATAAAAGAAATAAAAAATAAAATGAATTTAGAAGAGTAAACACTCTTCTTTTTTCTTTTAATATGTTATAATAAAAATAATATAAAAGAAAGTGAGTAAAAAATGAAAAATATTAAAGAAAAAATATATGGAAAAATTGCCATCAGTAATAGACATGTTCATTTAACTAAAGAATTATATGAAGAATTATTTGATGAACCTTTAACAATGAAAAAGCCA
>CAJUNE010000022.1 GCA_910587745.1 uncultured Bacilli bacterium | reverse complement strand
ATTTCCTCTTTTTTTATGTTTTTAAATTTATCCATAAGGCTTTTTAACTTTTCTACTTTACTTGCTTTAATTTTTTTAAATAAGTTCGGCTCATCAAGATAATATAAATCTTTATAAGTAATTATCTTATTTTCAATTGAAGTTCTAGTAATATTTGCGAGTAATTCCATCATATAATTGTCTTCGCTTGAATGATATAACTTTTCTATTTCTTCATTTATCTTAATTGTTTTTAATGCTATATCTTTACTTTTAAAACCTAATTCTTTTTCTTTATCCTTATTATCATATACTTTTAGGTCATTAACTATTTCTTTAATATCACTTTCGTTAATATTTTTGGCCCAAGATATACCATTTAATATTATCCCATCTAATCTATCAGCGCATAATTTAGGTCTATGGTTGTCAACTATGCTATATTTTTTAAAGTTTATTATATCTTCTATATTAATGTTATCTTCTTTAAAATATTCTTGAAGCTTATAATCTTGCTTAATAATCTCAGATGTATATTCCTCCGTACTTTCTTGATTTTCATAATCTTTATTCATGTAATCAATAACATGTGAAAAACAAGGTGTTGCTATATCGTGGAATAAGGCTGCTAAAGTTTCTATTTTATTTTTAGTAAGCTTATAGGTAAGTAAAGCAGTACTAAGTGAATGATCGAATCTTGTTATATATTCTTTAAAATTATAAATATTTTTAGATGCATAATCCATACCACAAAAATAGCCTATATTTTTAAGCCTTGTTAAACTAGGCACATCTAAATACTTATTTATAAATTCAGGAATGTCTTTGGCTTTTAATAATTTTAAATATGTATTATATAGACTATCCATTTTTACCTCCTGTAATTATTTTACTTTGCCAAAACTTTTAAATGGATACATGATAAAATCCGTTGTACCTTTAATTTCATCTTTATGAATTGTGCCAAATACTCGACTATCAAGAGAAATCTTACGATTATCTCCCAAAATAAAGTATTCATCTTTTTTTAAAGTTACTTTATCAATGTTATAAGTTACACCATAACCATATTTATCTTCTATCTTTTTATCATTAATATATATTTCATTGTCTTTTATTTCTACTGTTTCGCCCGGTAAGCCAATTATTCTTTTAATTAAATTGTCTTCTCTATCATCAATTTTTAAAACAACTATATCAAATCTATTAATATGTCCTAATTTATTTAAAAGCATTATTTCATTGCCTTTTAAAGTGGGATACATACTTGAACCATTTACCCTTACAGGAGTTGCTATAAATGTACGAACTAATATAACTACTATAATAATAATGATATATGGTATTAAACTTTTTATTATTTTCATTCTTTTTTATCTCCTTTTAACATTATTAATAGTATCACTTTTTTTTCTCTTACGCAACAATTTTGCTTTTTATTTTCTTCTTTTAGACAAGAAAAAAGAGTGATTACTCACCCTTTGCATTAACATTTCTTTCCTTAACACGATATTCTTTACGCATACCTTTAATAAAGTTAAGTTTTGCACGTCTAACAAGACCTTTTTTAACTACAACGATTTTATCAATTGTTGGAGCATTAACTGGAAATACACGAGTTACGCCAATTCCGCCAGATTTTTTACGTACACTGAAAGTTTCAGATACTCCTGAACCTTTTTTAGCTACTACTAAGCCTTCAAATGCTTGGATTCTTTCTTTCTTTCCTTCTTTAACCCATACATCAACACGTACAGTGTCTCCTACACGAAATTCTGGTATGTCTTTTCTCATGTGACGTTCATTAATCTTATCAACTAAATTTGCCATGTGACACATCCTTTCTAAATTTTATTAACCATCAATCTTATATATTACAGCGGATTGATTTTTAGAAATATATTTCTATATTTCTTGGGTTTCTTGTAGATTATAACACAAAAAATATAAAAATACAACCTTTGTTAGTTGTATTTGTTTCTTATCTAGAAGCTGGCCTTGAACTTAGAAGATATTGTTCCTCAGGATCTAGTAAAAAAGCATAATCTTCAAAATTTAATCTTCCACTTTCATTAAGTTCTATATCTATATTTTTTAGGCAATAGTCTTCAACATAAGCTATTTTAACTACATTATTATTTATCGTAGCGTAAATTATATTTTTGCTAAAAGGAAGTACTAATTCAAATGTTTTATCTTCCTTTATTCTAATTATTCCTACTCTTAAATCGCCACTGTTCTTACCATAACGAAAATTTATTTCCCTAGCTATTATAACAAATAAATCTCCCTTTTTTTGAAAGTAAGGGTTTATTTCATTTATTAGCCTTAAATTCTGCTCGGGTATTTCTAATAACTCGGGAATTTCGGACTCATTTTCCACACTTGTCATATTTATTCCTTCTATTTAACACTTTTTAACAAAACTTCATAAGAACCATTTGGACTTTCAACTGATATAGTTTCTCCCGCTTTATGACCTATTACAGCTTTGCCAATTGGAGACTCATTGGAAATTTTATTATTAAAAGCATCAGCCTCTAAAGAACCAACAAGTTTAAATTCTTCTTCATCTCCTGGTTCGTATTCAACAACGATTGTAGAACCAACATTAGCAATATTTTTATCTTTGTTGTCAACTATTTCACAATGTTCTAATTTGTATTCTAATTCTTTAATTCTGCTTTCTAATTGCGCTTGTTCGTTGCGCGCAGCATCATAGTCAGCATTTTCAGATAAATCACCTAGACTTCTAGCATATTTTAAAGTTGCTATAACCTCAGGTCTTTTATTTTGTTTTAAATCATTTAACTCCGCTTCTAGCTCTAAATAACCCTCGGGAGTCATTACTACTTTATTTTCTTTTTTCATTCTTATTCACCTCAAATAAAATTTGCACTTACAAAAGGATACTACAAATAGTCATTTTTGTCAAATACTTTTAATCGCATCATAGATCCTTTTGGCATTTTTGGTAAATCACTTAAATATGTTAGCATTCTTGGATGTCTAGCTATATCAATATTTTCATGATTTTCATTATATATTTTAGTTATAGTATAAGTAAATGGTTCCATATTTGGACCAAAAAATTCAACTACATCTCCTATTTTAAAATAGTTTCTTTGTTCTAATAATATTTCATTATCATTACTTTCTAATACTATTCCTAAAAAGTCTTGATTTGACTCCTCAACTCTTCCTAAATAATATTGTTCTTTATCACTTGGAAATTTGTCATAAAATTGAGGAGTACTTTCTCTATTTGCACATCTATTCATGATGTCATTAGAATATAGTATGTCGTTTAAGTTTAAATTATGCATTTTTATTTTATCAATTATTTTACGATATTCAGATATAATGGTTGCTATATAATAAACTGATCTCATTCTGCCTTCAATTTTAAAAGAATTTACACCTATATTTATCATATCTTCTATATGTTTCGCCATATTTAAATCTTTTGGTGTCATACTAAAAGGTTCACTTTCATTTTCGATATCAAACGTCCAACGACATATCTGGGCACATCCTCCGCGGTTAGCATCACGATTGGTGAATACATTTGATAATACACATTTGCCACTAAAACTAGTACACATAGCACCTTGGATAAAGCCTTCTAAATCTAAACCAGTTTTATCTTTAATATCTTTAATATCTTCTCTATTTGCTTCTCTTGCTAATACTATTCGTTTGGCTCCTAACTTTTTATAAAATAAAGCTGCTTCCGCATTTAGTGTACTCGCTTGAGTTGAAATATGAACCTCTAAAGGAATATTATTATCTTTAATTATTTTAATGACTGCGATATCACTTATAATTATTGCATCTACTCCAATATCTGCTAACTCTTCTAAATATTCTTTTAATCCATCTAAATCTTTATTGTGTAAAACAATATTAACTGTAACATATACTCTTTTATTTAAATTATGCGCGAATTCACAAGCTTCTTTTAATTCACTATTGCTAAAATTTATAGCATTGGCACGTAGTGAAAAACGATAACCACCAATATAGCAAGCATCAGCACCATAAAGATAAGCTATTTTTAAACGTTCTAAATTGCCCGCAGGAGCAAGTAACTCAATCATACTCTGTCCTCCTTTATTCTAAATATGGTTTCTTCTTCACTTAAATATTTATATGGATATTTGTCTTCAAAATTATCATTATTATTATTTAATATTTTAATAATATCTTCAGTTGGTATAAATAATGTATTAAAAAGACTGTAGAATATATTATCAGAATTTTGTAAGGCCAAATTGTTAAATGGTTCATTTGTATAAATTATTGTTCCATAGTTGTTCTCAATAGCTTTGACACTTTTTTTACTAATACTTTCTTTTAAAGTTGTTTCTTTTTCTATATTTGTTTTAAAGTGATTATTATAATTCGACAATAAAGTTCTTCTAGAATACATAATGGCTACATGACCAAAAGCATATAAAACTAAAGGTTTAGTGGCTTTTTTTAGAATTTCTTCTGTTTCTTCTTTAGTAATATCTGTTGAAATAACCACACTATCTACATACTCTAAAAAGGAATTTATAGTTTCATAATTACAATTAGAATGACTTAAAAATAATATTTTAGTTAGCTTACTTTTAGTTTCTATCAAAATATTTAATATGCCTATATCATCAAATACGATTCCTTTTATATTACTTGGTAGAT
Source organism: uncultured Bacilli bacterium (assembly GCA_910587745.1). GTDB lineage: Bacteria > Bacillota_I > Bacilli_A > RF39 > UBA660 > Caccenecus. Next base: position 18,506 of record CAJUNE010000022.1, on the reverse strand, counting down.
TTTTTAATAGTTCTTTAAAATTGTTAATTCCTCCTTTATCTAATATTCGATTAATATATATATATCCTTCTTCTTTTATTTCTTCTATTTCAAAACAAGGCATTCCTACACAAAAATCTTTAACTGGAAAAAGGAAAGTAATACTACTTTCTTCGCATTCATTTTTTAAAGTCTCAACTATTTCATTATTAGTTACTAATACTAAATTATTATTTTTTATCATCTTTTTTCACACTTACTGATAAGCCATCACCAACATCATAAAAATTGGTGTCAAATTCATTGTTGCTTTTTAAAAATTCTATATAATCTTCTATTTTGCTAACTAAGCCTCTTAAATTCTTAGATTCTATCTCCCCTGATTTACCAACATTACCATGGAATTTTAAATTATCGGTAATTATTACACCATTGGGTTTTAGGAAATATTTAAACTTTTCAAAAAACTTTTGATATTGTCCTTTGGCTGCATCTATAAATATCATATCATATGATGTATTTGTTAAATTGACTTCTAAAGCATCTTGAAATACAACATTTATCTTTTGATCAAAATTGCATTTTTTAACATTTTTTACACATTCCATATATCTAGCATTATCTCTTTCAATAGTTGTTACTGTTACTTCGGGTGCTACACTTGCCATTAAAATGCTAGAATAACCAATTGCACTTCCTATCTCTAATATGCTTTTTATATTATTCGCTTTTATATATTTCATAATAAAAGTTATTGATTCTTTTTCAATAATTGGGACATTATGCTCGGAGGCATAGCTTTCCATTTCAAGTATTAATTCTTTCAAAATTCATTTCTCCTTTAAGTACATTTTCATCTTTTATCTATTTATGTACTTTATTTATTATATGTGTACCATAAGCCAGAGGCTTTTAGTTCATTTACTTTATTATCATGTTCAGAACCTGTTTTGGTAAAATAGGTTTTTTTGTATTTATCTGCGACAAAGTAATAATAATCATGTTCTTCTGGATTTATAGTTGCGATTAATGATGCAATACTAGGACAACAAATAGGCCCTATTGGAAGTTTTCCAGCCATAGCTTGTGGTCTTGTATTGTAAGCATTTACTTCATTTATTTCTTTTATATATAAATCTCTTTCACTAAATTCGACCTTCGCAGCATAATAAGTTGTTGCATCACTGCCTAAACTCCAATTATCTCTTAATCTATTATAAAATACTCCTGCGACTCCTGCTCGATCATCAGAGCCTGCGCCTTCTAATTCGACAATACTCGCTAAAGTTAATATTTCATGAACGTTATATTTAGAACTATTAATTATTTCTTCATATGTTTTTAATTTATTGCCAAATGTATCTAGCATAACTTTAACTATATCTTTTACACTGCTATTTTTATAAAATTCATAAGTGCTAGGAAATAAATAACCTTCTAAAGGATAATATACTTTTTCATCTAATATCGCATCCGTTAAAAACCAATATTTGTTTATTAATTCTTTTAAATATTCTTTGTCACTTAATTCTGTGATTACTTCTTCTTTAGTTTTACCAGTTGCTTCGCCTATTTTTCCTGCATAATATGGAAATCTTCTTCCTTCTACAAAAGTAATACTAAAAGTGTTTTGGTTTTTCTCTTCTTTTATCTTACCATCATTTATTTTCTTTAAGATTTCTTTTACACTCATATTGGGACTTATCTCATAGTTCCCGGCTTGTAAATTTAAATCACTATTGAAAATAACATATATATAAGAAGATATTTTACTCTTTATTAAGCCTTCTTTTTTTAAATTGTTTATTATATCCATTTTTCCTGTGCCTGATGTAATAGTAAATAGTTTTACTTCACTACTTTTAGATACAGGGGTTAAACCATAAAAATCTAATCCAATTAAAATAGCTATAATTGCTATAATTATACTAATAATTATTATTAACTTCTTTTTCATTTAAAATCCTCTTTATTCTCCACTTGTTTTTTCTTCGATCTGAGATAATATAGTTTCAATTAAATTCCATTCTTTCTCAGTTTCAATATCTCTTAACTCAAGCTTTTCGCCATCTTTATCGTATGTAGCTGCATATGTTATAATGCTGCCATCTTTGTCTTTATTATTGTCTGTAAAAACTATATAACTTTTTTTTGTTTCATCTGAATCAAATGTAAATAAAATTTCATATTCAATAGTTTTACCATTAGCGTCACTTACTGTAAAATAACGCTCACTCTCATTATTCATTAATTTTCCTCTTTCTTTATTAATGTTTCTAAAATAATCTCTGCCGCTACTCCATCAATTATCTTCTTTCTTTTTTCACGACTCATATCAGCATTTAATAAAATATTTTCTGCTTCAACTGTGCTTAATCTTTCATCTATTAAAATGATTGGAATATTTACTAGTTTTTCTAATTTATCTTTAAATTTTAAACTTCGTTCACTAGCAAAACCATAAGAATTGTTCATATTTTTAGGCAACCCTAAGGCTATTTTTTCAATATTATAGCTTTGTACTATTTCAACTACTTCTTTAAGTGCTGTATCATAGTCCTCACTTTTAAAATGAATTACTTTTAATACACTTGCTATAGTTTTTGTTTTATCTGTTATAGCTACACCTAAAGTTTTAGTCCCTAAATCTAGTCCTAAATATCTCATAAAAGATTCCTTTCTTCTTGCACACATTTATTATTTTATCAAATTTCTTTTTATATTACAATATGTCCTTTGTTTATTACTTATTACGACAGCTTCCTTCCCATGTCTTCTTTGTATTTCCATTTTTATCCAATTTATATGTATAACATATTGTGCCAGTTTCATTACATATTGCTTTTTTGCAATGCGCACGCATATTGTTTTTATTTACCATTAATACTATTGCGATTAAAAGGGCTAAAGAACCTGCGATTATAAATACTTCGTATCCTTTAAGTTTGCTATTAAATGTATTTTTAGTTTCTATTACTTCAGTTTTTGGTATTTCTTCTTGTTTCTCATTGTTTTTAGATTTTGGTATTTGTTTTGTTTTTTCATTAGTAATATTTTTATTAGAAACTTTAGCTTTTTTTGTTTCTATTTTATTTGTTGTACTTTTAGTATTTTTATTTGTTGAATTATTTACTTTATTGGATTTATTGCTATCTTTAGCTGCTGTGCTTCTTTGACTGTTTTTTTGAGAATTTTTGGCTGTTTCATTTTTCTTGGTGGTAGTATTTGATGCTTTTTTATTATTAGTTGTTTTTTTGGGAACAGTTTTATTAGCTGCTCCTGTAGTTTTTGTAGTGCTTTTTTTAGGAGTGTTTTTCTTTGTCTCTTTTTCTTCTTTCATTTTTCTATAACCTCTTTTTCTATTTCTTATTAATTGTATCACATAATTTATTTTTAGAAAAGAAAAAAGCTATGTAAAACATAACTCAGTGTTTATTTTTGATTTTTGCTTGAGCAGCTGCGAGTCTGGCAATTGGTACTCTAAAAGGTGAACATGATACATAATCAAGACCTATACTATCACAAAAATCAATGCTTGCGGGATCTCCACCGTGTTCACCACATATTCCTAAATGAATATCCGGTCTTACTGATTTTCCTTTTTGGACAGCTATTTTTACAAGTTCACCAACGCCTTCAATATCGACTTTAGCAAATGGATCACTTTCAAATATATTATTTTTATAATAATCATTTAAGAACTTACTAGCATCATCTCTTGAGAAACCATAAGTTAATTGGGTTAAATCGTTAGTTCCAAATGAGAAAAATTCTGCATGTTTTGCTATTTTATCAGCAGTAAGAGCAGCTCGTGGGATCTCAATCATTGTTCCTACTTGATATGTAATATCAATGCCACTTTCTTTAATAATAGCATCTGCTGTTTCACAAACAATATTTTTAACAAATATTAATTCTTTTTCATCGCCAATTAAAGGTATCATAATTTCAGGAGTTACTTTTGTTCCTTCTTTCGTTACATTTATAGCAGCTTCAATAACTGCCCTGGTTTGCATTTTAGCAATTTCAGGATATGTAACCGCTAAACGACAACCTCTATGACCCATCATTGGATTAAATTCTTTTAAGGAGTCAATTCTTTTCTTTAAAGTTTCAAAACTAATACCTAAACTATCTGCTAAAGGTTTAATTTCTTCATCTGTATGAGGCAAAAATTCATGTAATGGTGGATCTAAATAACGAATTGTTACACTATATGGTGCCATAGCTCTAAATAATTCTTCAAAATCTTCTCTTTGAAATGGTAATATGTCTTCTAAAGCTTTTTCTCTTTGTTCTAGAGTTTCAGCAGTAATCATTTTACGGAAGTTAAATATTCTTGTTTCTTCAAAAAACATATGCTCAGTACGACATAACCCTATTCCTTCAGCTCCAAATTTACGAGCTTGTTTGGCATCTTTTGGACTGTCAGCATTAGTTCTTACTTTTAATCTTCTAGCATCATCAGCCCAACTCATAAATGTTTCAAAGTCACCGCTGATTGTAGGTTCTTCAGTTTTGATAATTCCATCATATACTTTACCCGTAGAACCGTCTAAACTGATTTCATCACCTTCATGATATACTTTACCACTTGCCGTTGTTAAAGTTTTCTTTTCGTCATTAACTGTTAATTCACCACAACCTGATACACAACATCTTCCCATACCACGAGCAACGACAGCAGCATGGCTTGTCATTCCACCACGTATAGTAAGTATTCCTTCTGCATGATTCATTCCTTCAATATCTTCAGGACTGGTTTCAAGTCTAACTAAAATGGTTTTCTCTCCTGCTTTAGCATGCATAGTAACATCTTCAGCTGTAAAATAGATCTTACCTGCTCCAGCTCCTGGAGATGCTGCAAGACCTGTTGCAATAACTTCTCCTTTTTTTAAGGCTTCACTATTAAACATTGGGTGAAGTAAACTGTCTAATTGTTTTGGATCAACTTTAAGTAAAGCTTCTTCTTTCGTAATCATACCTTCATTTACTAAGTCAACAGCTATTTTTAATGCTGCAGTAGCAGTTCTTTTACCATTTCTGGTTTGTAGCATGAATAATTTACCATTTTCTATAGTAAATTCCATATCTTGCATATCTTTATAATGATTTTCTAGTTTTTTAGCAATATCTGCAAATTCTTTATAAACTTCTGGCATTACATTTTCAAGTGCGGAAATTGGTTCTGGAGTTCTAATTCCTGCAACTACATCTTCTCCTTGAGCGTTAATTAAATACTCACCATAAAGTTTTGCTTCACCAGTCGCTGGATTTCTTGTAAATGCTACTCCAGTACCTGATGATTCGCCACGATTACCATAAACCATTTCTTGAACATTAACCGCTGTTCCCCATGAACCTGGAATATCATTCATTCTACGATAATATATAGCTCTTTCATTGTTCCAACTTCTAAATACTGCTTTTATAGCTTCAATTAATTGAATTTTTGGATCTTGTGGAAAATCTTCTCCAGCAATTTCTTTATAAATTCTTTTAAAATCTTCTGTTACTTCAACCATATCTTCTGCTGTTAAGTCAGTATCAAATTTTACTCCTTTTTCTTCTTTTATTTCATCTAAACGACGTTCAAAACTTGCTTTAGAATATCCTTTTACAACATCTGCAAACATCCCAATAAATCTACGATATGAATCATATACAAATCTTTTGTTTTGAGTTGCTTCTGTAAATCCTAATGCTACTTCATCATTTAAACCTAAATTTAATACTGTATCCATCATACCTGGCATACTAGCTCTAGCCCCACTTCTGATACTTACAAGCAATGGGTTTTCTTTATCACCTAAGGTCTTGCCAGTGATTTTTTCTAATTCGCTTAATTTAGTATAAATTTCTTCTTTTATGGCTTCGTCTATTACTTCTTTGTCTTCATAATACTTATTACAAGCTTCAGTTGTAACCGTAAAACCTCTTGGGACTGGTAGTCCTATTGAAGTCATTTCTGCTAAATTTGCTCCCTTTCCTCCTAATAAACTTTTCATGTCTTTGTTACCTTCTGAAAAAAGGTACACATATTTCTTTCCCATATTGCCTCCTTAATAATGGTTATAGATTTATTATAACAGAAGGCAATACTTCCAACAATGATTGTACTATCATTTGACAAAACTTATACAAAATCGACCTTTATTTGCCAAAAATAAAAGAGTGATTATTTACCACTCCATATTTCATACCAATTTTTTAAATTGCTTATGCCATCACCAGCGATTTCTTTGATTAAATCAAATGTTAAACCAAAGTTTTTCTTTAAACTTTGAAAACCATCTTTAGCACTATCACATAGTTCATTATTGGAATTACATATAGTTGTTGTAATATCTAAATAGACAGATATAATATTAGTCTTAACATTTGTATAAATATTTTTAGTTGCACTTGAAATACTCTCTTTATATCCTGGGAAATATTTATCTATTTTACTATCTAAATACAATGCACTTGATAATACTTTTAATTTAACGCTATTTGACAATTCATTAAATGTATGACCTTTAATACTTCCTTTATAAAAGATAAAATCAATTAAAGTAATAAAACTTTCTTTAACACTTTCTCCTAGGCTAGGCTTATTCAGTTCCACTTCTAATGTATTCATATAATTCATAACAGTGATATCAGCACTATCTAATTTTTCATTATTAGTATTTGGCTTATTTATTGTATTTTCATTAGAATTATTGTTACTAGGTTTTGTTACATTTTCATTAATATTGTGGTCTTTATTCTCTGTTTCATTGTCTTTTATTTCAGTTTTATTCTTCTCAATTAATTCTTCATCTCTAATTTTTATCTCTTTAGGAGTCTTTTCAATATTTGTTTCACTTTCAAAATAAGTAAATTTAACTTTATCTCCTACTTCGTAGTCACCTTTAATATTTATAATTAAATAGTTCTCTTTATTACTCTCTATCATTAAATATTCTTTATCTGCAATTATTACTGTACCTGTTATATCTTTTGATATCTCTATTTGCTTATTATTTAATAAGTAGAAGATTGTTATACATGCACTTATAAATAAAATGAATAAAATCCCTATCATTATATTTTTACTATTTCTTTTAATAAATTCCATTATTGTCTCCCCTTAATAATTATATTATAACATTAATCTCTAAATGGTGCAAATTTGAAAGATATTTTGATTTATTGAAATAATTTTTTACTAAAGCGAATATTACAATCTATTTATCAAGTAAAGTAGATGGTTTTTAATATTTAAAAAAATTCCATATTTTAATGGAATCTTTTTTATTTAATTCGCTTTAAAATGTCTCTAGCGGCGACTAAACCAGTAGCTGCTGCTGTTACAATGTTGCCTGCTTTACCTGCGCCATCACCGATAAAATAAACATCAAAGTTCTCTAATTTAAACTTATTATTGGTAGTTATTTCGTTGCTAAAAAATTTTATTTCTGGGCCATAAAGTAGTGTTTCGTCATTGTTAACTCCAGGAATAATTTGATCCAACTTCTCTAAGCCTTCTAATATGTTTAAAATAATTCGATGAGGTAATACTAATGATAAATCTCCTGCTACACAATCTTTTAAGGTCGGTTCAATAAATAATTTATTAATTCTCCCCCAATTACTTCTACGACCTGACTTTAAGTCTTTTAATGTTTGTATTATTGGTTTAGAATCTCCTAAAACATTAGCTATTTTGGCTATTGATTCGCCATATTCTCTTGTATTTGTTACAGGCTCTGTTAGTGTTACTTTACTTATAAAAGCAAAATTAGAATTATTTGATTTAATCTCTTTTAATGAATGACCATTTACACATATATAACCATAGTAGTTTTCTTTTGCTACAAACCCGCCAGGATTGGTACAAAATGTTCTTATTTCATCACCATAAGTTTTAGTTTTAATAAATATTGTTGGGTCATATATTACACTACATATTTGCTCTAATACTTCTTTTCGTACTTCAACTCTAACTCCTATTTCAATACTTTTAGAAATATAATCGATTTTATATTTATCTGCTAAATCTTGAACCCATTTGGCTCCTGTTCTACCAGGTGCTACAACAACGTTTTTGGTTGTTAGTATCTCTTCTTTTTTGCCTTTTGTATATTTAACTTTATGTTCAGTTTCTTTAACACTTTCAATATCTATCACATCAGTATTTTCAAATATTTTAACACCTTTTGCTTCTAAATAGTTAGAAAAATCTTCAATATATTTAGGTAAATGATCACTACCTAAGTGTTTTTGCTTTATTAAAAGTAGTCTAGCTCCCACCTTAGTAACTTCTTTTTTTATTTCTTCGGCTTTATCCATATTGCTAGGAAATACTTCAGCATCCATGCCAAATTTATTAAATATAACTTCAGTATCATCAATTAGTTTATAAGCTTCACTTTCATTCATATATTTAAATAAATCTGATTTGCCTAATTTGGGAATAAAATTTAATTTACCATCAGAAAATGTTCCTGCTCCACCATAGCCTGATAAAATACCACATGGTTGACAATTTTTACATTCTGTTTTTAATTTATTCATGGGACATATTCTATTTTTAACAAACTTGCCTTTTTCTAAAATAGCTATTTTTAATTTAGGGTTATTTTCAATTAACTCATACGCACAAAACAATCCTGCAGGACCAGCTCCAACTATTATACAATCATAATTCATACTTTTACCTCATCTTTTCTAGCTCTTATAATTCTGCTAATTTAATTTTAACATATCAAATAAAAAAAGACTATAAAATTTATTATTTTATAATCTATTATAACCATACTCCATATGTTATAGCTGCCATGGCAAGTATTAAACCTGCAACCCAAAAGTATCTTACTATGTCTTGCTCATTTAAACCCATTACTTCAAAATGATGATGTAAAGGTGCTCTTTTAAATACTTTTTTATTAAATTTTCTAATAGCAATTATTTGAATCAAACTACTTAATGTTTCAATAACAAATATTCCACCAATTAAAGCTAGAGACAACTCATGTCTAGTAAGTATTGCTATAGTAGCTAGTGTTGCTCCTAATGATAAAGATCCTAAATCTCCCATAAATACTTTGGCAGGATGTGAGTTAAATACTAAAAAGCCTAATAATGAACCTGCTATAACAAAACAAAATATAGCTATTTCTTGATATCCTACTAACCAACCTGTGTTCCAAGATATAACACCAAAAGCAATAAATGCTATCGCACTTAATCCACCTGCTAATCCATCTAGTCCATCGGTAATATTTACAGCATTACTACTTCCTACTAATAAGAAAAGAATAAATAATCCAAAGGTCCATCCCATCGGCAAATTAATTCCTAAACTGGTTATAACTAAATCTGATTTGCCACCATTACTCATAAATATATAAAAGAATATAAGTGCAATAATCATTTGAGCTAATAATTTGGTAACTATGGTTAATCCTTTATTATTATGAAATTTTATTTTTAAATAATCATCTACAAAGCCTAAGACAGCATATGATATAAAAACAAAAATAAGAATTATCAAACTATGAGTTATTTTAACACTACCATTAAAATATAAAAGGATTAAAGCTATAATTGTAGGTATGATAAATATTAATCCTCCCATTGTTGGAGTTCCCTCTTTTTTTAAATGTCTCTCTCCAATATAGTGACTTACATATTGTCCTATATGAAATCTTCTTAAAATCGGTATTAATATTAATCCTGTAATAATTGCTAAAATAAAACCTAAAAGTATAGCCATTGCTGTTTTTGCAAGTATTAACATAACCCACCTCTTTCTTTTTTTATTATACTACTTATTATGATAAATTTCTTTTATTTTAAGCTTATTTGACATCGGTTTCACAGATTAATTAGCCTAATAATAGTTTTATTGTTTCTCCTTCAGGGGCATAAAAATCTGCATTAGGTGTCTGATAAATTACTTTATCTCCTGCTCCAGAATATTCTATTTTAAAGCCCTGTAAAGTTTTTTTGGCCTCATCTTTTGTCATTCCAACTACATTTGGCAATTTTAAATATTTAATATCTAACCAGGTATATTCTCTAGGCATGCCTTCTTTACTTGGTTCAATATCTAATATATCAATAGCACTTGTTAATACACTCTTAGCAATAGGCGCTGATACTACTCCACCATACTGAGTTACACCTTTAGGATTATCTACTGCTACATAAACAATTACTTCTGGATCATCAGCGGGCAAAAAGCCGATAAATGATAATATATAATTACCATCCATATATTTTCCATCTTTAACTTTTTGAGCTGTTCCTGTTTTGCCACCAACACGATAATTTTCAATATAAGCATTTTTTCCGGAGCCATTAGCTACAACACTCTCTAAAGCATGTCTTACTAATTTACTTGTCTCCTCACTAATTACTTGTTTTTCAATATTTGGTTCTACTTTTTTTATAATACTTCCTGTTTCGCTTTCTTGAAAACTGCCTACTATATGTGGTGTATATAATTTCCCACCATTAATGGCTGCCGATACCGCTCTTATTTGTTGTAATGGTGTTACACTTATTCCTTGACCAAAACTAGTTGTGGCTAATTCTACTGGTCCCATATTTTCTGGCTTAAATAATATTCCTGATGACTCACCATTTAAATCTACGCCTGTTTTATTTCCAAAACCATAATTATTTATATAGCTCATTAATTTATCAGTACCTAAAGTTTGACCTATTTTAACAAAACCTGGGTTACAAGAATTTTCAACTACTTCAATCATTTTTTGACTGCCATGTCCTCCATGTTTCCAACAATGAATTACTGCACCATCTACCTCTATAGCTCCACTATCATGAAATGTATCTTCAAATAGATTTATAGTTTTTTCTTCTAAAGCTGCCGATAAAGTAATTATTTTGAATGTACTTCCAGGTTCATAAGTCATCCAAATTGGTAAGTTTCGATTGATAACTTCATTACTATACTTTTGATATTCATTATTATTGAAGTTTGGTCTACTAGCCATCGCTAATATCTCCCCTGTTTTGGGGTTCATTGCCATTATTAAAGCTTGTTCTGGTGAGTATTTCGATACAACATTATCAAGCTCGTTTTCAACAGCCATTTGAAGACGCATATCAATAGTAAGTGAGAGTGTTACCCCTGGAGTTGGTGCTTCATATATTTCTGTTAATTCAAGTTTGTTTCCTTTACCATCAGAGAAATATTTAATAGCACCATCTGCTCCTGTTAAATAATCATCATAATAAAGTTCTATTCCTGATAATCCTTGGTTATCAATTCCAACATATCCTAAAACGTGAGACAATACTGTTTCATAAGGGTAATATCTTTTACTTTCTTTTAATAAATATACTCCATCATATTTTAAGTTGTTTATCTTTTCGGCAACCTCAAAATCTAATCTTCGCCCTTCAGGGTGAACTCTTTCAATAGATGTTGATTTTGTTACATGAGCGAGCATATCTTTATAATCTGAATTTAAAATATCTGATAAATCTTTAGCAACACGTTCTGGGTCTTTTATTTGACCTGGTACTACTACTAATGATACAGTCGTGATATTACTAGCTAGGGCTTCACCATTACGGTCAACTATTAACCCACGATCTGCTTTGATAGGTAGTTCTCTACTCCATAAACTTTCAGCTAGATTATTTAATTTCTCATAAGTAAATACTTGAATATAAAATACTTTGATAATTATTGCTATTAATATAAAAATACAAATTAAAAATACAAATCTGATTCGTTCATGAATCTCACTAAAGAACATATTATCACCTACATAAATATATGTAACTAAAAAAAAGTTAGAAGAATTAACTTCTAACTTAATTGATTACCTCTTGGCAATAAAACACCTTTTAATATTTCTATTTCTTCATAAGTGTAGAAACCGTTATATATTATAGCATAAAAACAACTTTTAGAATCATTGCTTCCTATTTTAGCAAGATTACGTTTTACTTTTTCACTTGATACGTATATGCCATTAATATTTAATGTTTGATTAGAATCGCAGTATTCTTCTAGAAATGCTGGAATTCCTAAAATAAAATCTGATTCTTTTTCTAGTTTTTCTTTAATATCTTCTGGTATAATTTCAGAAGTGAAATCACAATAAAGCTCTGATAAATCTGTTATATTGTCAACAGATATGTTTAATGAATTAGCAACTTTTATTCTTAATAAATATCCAATAGAATTATTTAAAATATTTAAATCTGTTAATTCTTGATATAATCCTAGAGAATAAATAAATTCTATTCTTTGTCTTAAATCACAGGCTCCTAAAAAGTTGATATCTGTTGTATTTTTATTAACTGCTAAATTATATAGTCTTAATAAATATAAATTATGTTTCAATGTAGTACTTTTGGTAATATCTAATGAATTACTATATTGAATCATATTTATTCCTTCTTTGGATAACATATCTATATTTGTTATAACTATATCTAATTCTCTATTATCCTCCAAAAGTAAACTTTCATTATTTATTAACCATTCTTCACTTATTATTCCTTTAAATACTAATTCTTCTATTACTGATAATTTAAATAAACTTACTCTAGCAACATTTATTTGATAAACTTTTAATAAGCTTAATCTTTTTAATAATTCTTCTATATCTTCAAAGTTCATCTTTTTTAATTGAGCTTTATCTTTAGAATCTAAAATTTCATAGTTAAATCCATATTTATTAAATAAATTGTTTAAGTTTTCATCGCTATTTACTCGAGCTTTTTCATATTCAGTAATGAGTGCTGAATATATTTTTCTATTATGATCTAAAATATAGTTTACAACTACTTCTTTTATTTCTTCAGTAGCACATAGTTTTATTATCGCATCAATATTTTTTATCTCTTCTTTAGTATCTAAAATCCTTTTTAAATCTTCTATATTTCTATTATGACTTCTTCTATCACGTTCACTTTTTTCATAACTTTTAACTATTTCGTCTAGTTTTGTATTTAAGAAATTATAAAACTTTCTTATTTCTTTTAAAAATAAATCTTGTTCACTCTTATCTAAACCTACCATTTTTTTATACTGTCTTTTTTCTTCTCTTGTAAGCGTTGATAAGAAATATTGTTCTTCATCAAATTCTTGAAACGCACTAAACCTTCTTATAGCTTCAATCATATATGCACCATAATTATGAAAATGGGCTGAATAATTAGTGAAAACTACTTCTAATTCTTCTTTAGCTTGAGGATTTTCTTTTATAAAATCTATAATATCTCCAATTTGTGGTGGTATACCATTTTCAACAAACACTTTGCTTAAACTTAAAGTAGCAGGAACGGAAATAAAAGGATTTAGTGAAATACAATCTTCAATTAAGCTTGGAACTCTTTTATCGTCATAATAAAGAATTAAAGCTGCGAATAATTCTGTATATCTATCATTTTTAAATATTCTAGGATATTTTCTTAGTATTTCTAATATTTCCTGTAGTTTTAAAGGATTATTTAAAATAATTAGATTAGTCATAATTTCTCTGTCAGTTAATCTACTTATTCTTTCAATATCTTTTTGAGGATATAATTGGAAAAAATCTCTAAAATAATTCTTTAAAGCATTTATTCTAGCTGTATGCTCTTTATTCTCAGATATTTTTTTACTATCTAAAAAATTAAATACTTCTTGCAACATTTTTTTCTTCCCTCTCTAAATCTTTACTTTCTAATAGACTTAATATCTCTATAAAATAACCTTCATGCTCTTTTATAAATTCTTCGTTAGTATGATCAGCTAAAAATTGTTTTTGTTTTCTTTGGTATTGACTTGTCCTATTTGCTAAATTATTTCGATATGATATGCCAGTGTCTACCTTTTTCATAAAGCAATCAAGTATGATATAATTTCCATTGCTTAACTTATCAAATGTAACTCTTATTTTAAAATCTTTTAATTCTAAATAGCCATGTCTTTTTAATCTTTTTAGACCTTTTGCTTTACCTGCTTTTAAACCTAACAATAGTTCCTTAAATGCAGGATAGTAGTCTCTTGGAATATTTTTTCTTAAACTTTCTAAGGCTATTATTTTACCAGTTTCTGACAATAAGAAGAATATGTTATTATTAGTTGTAATATACTCTTCAACTTCTTGCTCGTCTTCTAATTCTTCTAATTCGTCTAGTGATTCAATTTTTAATTTTATACTGGCAAGCATTTCGCGAAGATCTGCTATTTCTGAAGGGTCTGTTGCTGCTAAAATCATCCTATTATAAATTATGCACTCTTTATACAACAATAATTTTATTTTACTTATAGTTGTATAGTTTGCATCTTTTCCCAAGATCTTTCTTATTCTATTTAGTATTTCTTCTTCTGATAATCCTTGTAGTTCTAATAAACTTATTTCGTCATATAATTCTTTAGCATTATTATCAATTTCGTCACTCGGTTTATCAACAGGATTTGATTCTATACTTATATTAGTTTGATTCTTACTTACTTGTAAAGAACCCCCCCCCCAGGCTCCTATTTCTCTACGCATATTAGATGCTTGTAGGTTATTATTTTTAATGATTTCAATTTTTTCTTCTAATGAAGCTCCTTCTTTTGCTTCTCTAAAATAATCATTGTAAGACATGAAAAAATCCCCCTTAAATTTAGGAGATATTTTACCATTTTTTGTATATTTTGTCAAATTACTTATATTATTTGTATTGTTTCCAACAACAATGTTTGAATTTTTTACCACTTCCACATAAACACGGTTCGTTCTTCTCAGGTAAAATTGTATTTTCTTTAATGGTTTTTAATGTATTACCATTGCAGGTCCATATTGGTATGTAATTCAACGCTTTTTTTATTTCTTCTAATAAATCTGTAATATTATCAGCGATATTATTTAATGTTTCTTCATCATTTAAATTAAATCCTACGTATAATACTAAATCATTTATAATTAATTCTATGTATTTGGGCTCTAAATGACTTTCTAGAAAACTTAAAAATGCAAAAATTCTTTCTTCAAATAAATTTATTTTATATTTTCCGATACTTATAATACTTTCTAAACTATAATCGTTAAGCTTGTAATAATCTTTTTTTAATTCTAAAATATCTTTGTAATAATAATGTTCTAAAGATATAACATATTCTTTTTTTTGATATTTTATAATGGCTATTTTATGGGATAATTTAGAGTTGCATTCAATATATTTTTTTAAATCTTTAATAGTCATATTAATATAAGCTTTAGCTAACAAATTTATGAATTCTTCTATTTCAACAACATTATATATTCTAGTAAGACCTAGGATAACACTATCTGTTACATCTTTAAATGAATATGCTTTCTCATTATATATATTTAAAGCCATTTTAACATAATTTATAATATCTTCAGGTATGTAGTAATTGTCTTCTTTTAATATTAAATAGTTATTTTTGAGATTAGTTACAACAACATACTCTAAATAACCGTAATTGTCATGAATGTCTTTCTCATTAATTAAAGATTTTAAACTTTCTATTTCTTCTATTGTACATAGCTTTAAGATAATTTCTGGATTACTTTTATAAAGTGCTATTATTTCATTATATATTTCTGTTCTAGTAATACTTTCATATTCTTTTGGATTTAATACTACTCTTTTATAAAAGTTATATACTTTGTTTTTGTCTTCTTTGGAAATGTATTCTTTTAATGTCATTATTTATATTCCTCTATTAATCTCTTGTGTATTCCTGGTTCGACAATATTTATAGCATTTATAGCTTGTTCTAAACTATTTTTAAAATTACCTTTAAAAAAAGAATTTTCAGCTTTAATTAACCCTACTTCAACTTCTTTGTGAACTGCTCGATAACGATTGCCATAAACAATTGCTGTTTCAGCCATTTTGGCTGTTTTAATAGCTTCCTTAGTAGTATTATATACCTTTAATGTTAAATCTCTAGCAGTATCTACTCTTGTATTTAATGTCTTAATGGAAATTGGCCTTTTATCTAATTCCGTTACCATGATATTTATAGCTTCTGCTGCTTCACCTAGTTCAATATAAAAGTTTTTGGGAGATACTGGTAATTTATAACTTTTAATATTCATTTTTGCCATATTTAAAATACGCTTCATTTCATCTAGTTGCTCTCTAGCTCTTTTTTCATCTTCTTTTAGACTGGCTAGACTTCTTAAAGTTTGATCTAATCTATCTTCTACTTTACTTAATTTAGAATTGACTATTTCCATTTCTTTAGAAAGTCTTGAATATGCATATGTATGCTTTCGGTGCATATCAATAACGTTATTATATTCTTCTTTTATTTCTAATATTTCATTATGAATACTCTCTAATACATTTAAATCTTCATCACATAAATCATAACTGTACTTTAAATCATCTATTTTTTTGGTTAAATCACTACTGATTTTTTCTAATTTTGTAGCTTTTAATAAAATACTTCTTTGATAATCATCAAATATTCTTTTGGATACTTTTTCTTTGTCAAAATTATGATATAAAGAGTCAAAATAGTCAAGAATTGTTTTTAATTCAAAAACACTATCTTCTAAATTTAAAACATTTAGTCTGCCAAAAATATCATTGAGTTTTTTCTCTGATTCTGTAATGTTATAAGGAATATTTAAATATTCTAAATTGTAATTTTCTTTTTCCATTCTGGTTGTTATCTTGCTTACGTCTTCTATTTTTGCTGGTATAAGTTTTTTGCCCATAATAATTATAGATGGAGCTTCTTCAATAACTATTTTTAAATTGCCAATAGTATCGTCAATTGCTTTTACTATTTTTCCTACTTCTGTATATTCATTCTTATCCATCGCAACTTCAAAAGCACTAAATAATTTGTCAACATTCTCAAATTGTAATTCTAATGGTTTTTCAACCTCGCTATATTCATTTTTATTGGTGTTATATTTTGTAAGAATTGCGCGGTAATCGGCTTTTAGTTTTGTTATTGTTTCACGATTTTTTTCTTCACTTAAAGTTATTTCTTTTATTTCATCTAATAAAAAGTTTGATTTAGTTTTAACATAAGCGATTTGTAATTCTAAAGATGCTATTTTTTGCTTTAATGTTTTATAGTCTTTTTCCACAAAAGAATCTTCTATTTCAACTAAAGCATCAGTGATTTTTGGTACTTCCATCTCTTTTATTTCTTTTAAGCGAAGACACCAATTATCATACTTTTTTTGCATGGTATCATTGTTTACTAAAGCATTAACTTTATTTAACTCCGATAAAATAGATGCATTAACTATTAAGTTTTTATCACGCTCTAAATTTGTAATTTCGTCTTTATATTTTTTTTGTTCTTTTTTATTAATTAAATTTAATACTAAAATTATGGTTATTACTGTAAAAATGTAATATAAAGCCCCGATTAATATAAAAGTAGTTCTGCTCATATTATCCCACTTCCCTATGATTATTATTTTATCACAATATGGGGGTATTTGTCGAGATGTAGCAATATTTTTATTTAGTAAATTTTTGCCACATAAAAAGAAAGTGGTTACCTTTCACTTTCTTCTAACATTGTTGTTATAAATAAACCATAGCCACTTTTAACATTGTCGGTTATTACATGAGTAACAGCCCCGACTAATTTACCATTTTGAACTATTGGAGAACCACTCATACCTTGAACTACTCCGCCAGTACTACTTATTAGCTTTTCATCGGTTATGTCAAAAGTTATGTTTTTTATATCACTGTTTTCATTGATTTTGGTAATTTCGATATCAAATTTTTCAATGTTTTCACCATCTATTACCGTATAAATCTCGGCTTTACCAATTTTAACTTCATCTTTTTTTGCTATACTAATCTTTTCAAGATTGTTATAATTATCCTTATATGTTCCATATATTCCATATTTGGTATTCTTAGTTATATCTCCATAATTGTTACTATAATAGAATTTGGCATTTTTACTTCCTGGTTTACCATCAATACTTTCAGTTATACTACTGATTGAATTTTTAAATATAGTACCTGTCCTTACTTCTATTATTTTAGAAGTATTAGATTCAGTTATTTCATGACCTAAGGCACCATAAATATTTGATTCTGGGTCTATAAATGTTAAAGTTCCTATACCAGTAATACTATCTTTTACATATAAGCCTGTTTTATACATTCCATCTTGTTTTACTAGTTTTAATGTTGTTGTTTTTTCATTTTTATCTCTTTTATAAGTTATTTCCACAGTATTGTTATCATCCATATTGTTTTCAATGGCTTTTGTTAGTTCATTAATACTGTTTACTTCTTCATTACCTATTTTTAAGATTATGTCTCCCTCTTTTAAACTAGTTTTTGGTAAACTTCCTTCAACTTTATAAAAACCTATAACAATTATTCCTTCTGCTTTTATGTCTATTCCAATAGTTTTACCACCTAATATGACTTCGTTTGAATAAGCGAAAACATTTAATGGGGATAACGCGAATAAACTTAAAAAAACTATAAATTTCTTTTTCATACTATTTCACCCTTTAATAGTATGGCATTTTAGAAAATTTATAGTTTAGTAATTTATGTAATTTTGGTAT
>CAJUNE010000021.1 GCA_910587745.1 uncultured Bacilli bacterium | reverse complement strand
ATGTATAATTTAAGCGACGAAGAAAGGGATACTTACATAACAAGAGGTAGAAATAATGATTTAGTAAAGAAATATAATAACCAAGAATATAATCATATATTTCGCAACAAAGTCGAATTCAACAAAACTTTTGAAGAATTTGTCAAAAGAGACTTTATTGAAGTAAATTCTTCATCAAAAGAAGAATTAAAAAACTTTATAAAAAAACACAAAGTATTTATGGCCAAGCCTGTTTCTGGCACATGTGGTAAAGGGATAGAAAAAATAAATGCTGACGATTATAATAACTTAGATGAAATAATAGATTATTTAACGAGTGATGGTATGAACTATGAATTAGAAGAGTTAATAGTTCAATGCAAGGAAGTAAACAAAATATATGATGGATCAATTAATACAGTGCGAATTGTTACTATTTTAGATGACAATAATACTCCTCATGTTATATGCGCTTATTTTAGAATTGGAAATGGCAAGTATGTAGATAATTTTAATAGTGGTGGCATGGTAGCTCCAGTTGACGAAGAAAAAGGAATTGTAATAGACAAAGCAATTGATAAAAATAAAAATTTATACGAATGTCATCCTGCGACTAATTATAAGATAAAAGGTTTTGAATTTCCAAATTGGAAAGAAGCTTTAGATTTAGTAAAGAAAGCCAGTTTTAAAATACCTGAAATGCGTTACATTGGTTGGGACGTTTGTTTTAGCAATAAAGGACCAGTATTAGTTGAAGGAAATGAATATCCAGGACATGACATATATCAGCTACCAGAACATACTCACAATAAAGTTGGTATTTGGCCTAAATTTACAAGAGCTTTCAAAGAAAAAAAGGCTAAAAAATAACAGTAAAAATTTGGCAGTTAAAAAGTTTAAAAAAATTGTCAAATTAGGTAGACAAATGAAATTTTTATCTATATAATAAAATGCAATGTCAGGAAAAGAGGAATTATAAAAAGTAGTAATGATATTATCGAAACTAACTTCATTTATGATGTAAGAAAATTCAAAAAGAATAAAAAGTAAAAAACAAGTTAAAAAATAGGAGGTAAGTAAAATGCAACAAAAATTTCCCACAATGATCTTAAAAGGACTAATCTTACTTCCTAACCAAGAAGTAAAAATTGAATTAAATAACGAATTAAGCAAAAGTGTAACAATGCTTGCTAACACTGAATACAATCGTCATTTACTTGTAATTACACCTAAAAATCTTGTCGAAGAAACACCAGAAGTTAGCGATTTACCTGAAGTTGGAGTAATAGGCAAAATAAAAAGCAGAATAGAGTTACCAAATGGAAATGTTAGAGTGACTATCAAAGGATTAGAACGAGTAAGAATTCTAGAGTTTTCTAACAATATAAACAATAATGATATATTAGAAGCCAATGTAACAAAAATTGATTTACCTGAATTTGATGAAGTTGAAAAAAAAGCAAATATTAAAAAATTAGTAGAATTAGTAACAGAATATGTATCTGCATCAAGCCATATATCTAACAGCATCATAAATCACATTAAAACTATTGATAATTTAGAAAGATTGACTGATAGTATATGTGCCTTCTTACCTATATCATTTAATAAGAAGTTAGAATACATTGAAGAAATAAATGCGTTATATCGAGCTAAAAGTTTATTAAAAGATATAAAGATAGAATTAGAAGTATTAAAATTAGAAGAAGAAATAGAAACAGAGCTAGCAGAAAGTTTAGAAAAAAACCAAAAAGAATTTATTTTAAAAGAAAAAGTACGCATTATCGAAAAAGAATTAGGATTAGATAATAGTAATAGTGAAAACGAATATATTAATAAACTTGATAAATTAAACTTAAATAAAAGCAGTCACAATAAAGTATTAAATGAGATAAAAAAACTTAGTTACACAAGTGATATATCTCCTGAAAATGCTATGATAAAAAATTATTTAGATTGGATATTAAATCTGCCATGGAATAAAAGCAGTTTTGAAAATAACAATATCGAAGATATCAAAGAAAAATTAGAAAAAAATCATTATGGTTTACATGATGTTAAAGATCGAATTTTAGAATATGTAGCCTTAAAAAACAATAATAATGATATCAAAAGTCCCATCATATGTTTAGTTGGTCCACCAGGCGTTGGAAAGACTAGTATAGCTAAAAGCATAGCTAATGCTCTAAACAGAAAGTTTTATAAAATAAGTGTTGGAGGATTAAATGATTCTTCAGAACTAATAGGACATAGAAGAACTTATATGGGATCAATTCCAGGTAAAATAATTCAAGGTTTAAGAAAATGCGAAAGCAAGAATCCGGTATTTTTAATTGACGAAATAGACAAAATAACTATTAACCATAAAGATGATCCAACTGGAGTTTTACTTGACATATTAGATAAAGAGCAAAATAATGAATTTATTGACAATTATATAGAGGAACCATTCGATTTATCAAGAGTATTCTTTATTTTAACAGCTAACAGTATTGATGGTATACCATCTGCTTTAAAAGATAGATTAGAAATCATTGAATTATCTAGTTATACAGATATTGAGAAAATTGACATAGCAAACCGCTATTTAATACCTAAAATATTAGAAGAAAACAAAATAGACACCAAAATAATTACCATGAGCGATGATATGTTAGCTTTCTTAATTGAAGCATATACAAAAGAAGCTGGTGTAAGAGAACTATATCGTGCTTTAGAAAAAGTTATACGTAAATTAGTAGTATTAGGTCGCATCAACGACCGTACCAAAATAAGTAAAGTAAGACTTAAAGATTATTTAGGAATACCCAAATATTTAAAATTAGAAAACAAAAAACATGAATATACAGGCAGAGTCAATGGCCTTGGGGTTACTCCTTTTGGTGGCGTTGTAATGCCAATAGAAACTTGTATCTTTGAAGGTAAAGGTAATTTTACTATAACAGGAATGTTAGGCAAAACAATGGAAGAATCAACAAAAGTCAGTTTAAGTTATATTAAATCTAATTTAAAAAAATTTAAAATAGACGATTTCTTTTTCAACATCAAAGATTTGCATATTCATTTTCTAGAAGGAGCCATTAAAAAAGATGGTCCAAGTTCAGGACTAGCTGTAATAACCAGTATTCTAAGTCTCATAAGTGGCAAAAAAATACCAAATAATATTGCATTTACAGGCGAAATATCTTTAAATGGTGAGGTATTAAAAGTAGGAGGCATTAAAGAAAAAATAATAGGAGCTTATAAAAATAATATAAAAACAATATATATGCCTCTAGCAAACGAATTAGATTTAGAAGAAATACCAGAAGAGATAAAAGAAAAATTAGAAATAAAACTAATAAAGAATTTTATAGAAATATATGATGAATTATTTTAATAAAAGAGAATTCAATAAAATTCTTTTTCCATTATAATGTCTTAATTAACTTATGATTAACACATAAATTTATTTTTTGATAATTTTGAAGATAAGCAATTAATTATCTTCTTTTTTGTCTAATAAATGCCTAAAATCATTATTTTAATATATACAAATTAAATTAAATGATATAATTTAATAAAGGAATGATTAATATGTTAAAAATAAAAGATATGATAGGAATCAGTAACGCTAATTTAATATTTGGCAATCAAGACGATACTGTCGATTTTAATTATTTTAGTAAAGATTCAAGAATAGTCAAAGATGGAGATGTATTTATTGGAATTAAAGGAGATAATTTTGACGGTAATGATTATTATGAAGAAGCTTTAAAAAAAGGAGCCAAGACATGTATTTTATCTAAGGATATATCAATACCAGAAGAGATAAAAAAAACATATAATGATCGAAACCTTTTAATTATAGAAGATGTTGAAAATTTTTTAGTTGAATTATCCAAGCCAATACGCGATAAATTAAAAATTCCAATTATTGCTATAACAGGAAGTGTAGGTAAAACTAGCACAAAAAACATTGTCGCAGATGTTTTATCAGCTAAGTATAAAGTATTAAAAACCAATGGCAATTTAAACACATTAATAGGGCTGGCTTTAACTTTACTTAGAGTTAAAGATGAAGAAATAGCTGTTGTAGAATTAGGAATGAATCAACCAGGAGAAATCAGCCAACTATCTAACTTTTTAAAACCTGACATAGGTGTAATAATAAATGTTGGTACAGCTCATATAGGTAATTTAGGAAGTAGAGAAAACATTTTAAAAGCTAAATTAGAAATATTAGATGGATTAAAAGATAAGCTATTTATAAATAATGATAATGACTTATTAAATGAATGGAATAAAAATAAACATAGTATATCTATAAGCACTTATGGAATTGAAAACAAAAGTGATTTTGAGGCTAAAAATCTAACATATAACAAAAGCGGAAGTCATTTTACGATTGAGAATAATCAAATTGACATCAACGTTATAGGCAAGCATTTTATATATAATTCTATAGTCGCCTATGCAATTGGCAAACATTTTGGAGTCAATACAGAAGATATAATTGAAAAACTCAAAAACATACCATTAGAAAGCGATAGAATGGAATTAATAAATAGTGGAAATATAACCATTATAAATGATACATACAATGCCAGTTATGATTCTGTTTATTATGCTTTAGAAGTGTTAAGTACATATAAAGGTCGTAAAATAGCTGTTTTAGGAGACATTAAAGAGCTAGGAGATTATGGCAAAAGTATTCATAGTGATATAGGCAAATTAATAGTTAAAAATAATATTGACATATTAATTACAGTTGGTGAATTATCCAATTTCATTAATGCAGAGGCTATAAAATTAGGATTCAAAAAAGAGAACTCATACAATTTTGATAACAAAAATCAAGCTATTCTATTAATAAATAAAATAAAAGAAAAAAATGACAATTACTTAATAAAAGCAAGCAACAGTATGAAATTTAAAGAAATAGTTGAAAATATAAAATAATCTTAGCAGTTATAAATAACAAAAGTAACCATAAAATTATTACTAGAAAAGGAGAAATAAAATGAAAATAGGAATATTATTCGGCGGATCATCTAACGAGCATGAAGTTTCAGTAGTATCCGCCTCTTCAATTATCAAAAATATAGATAAAGAAAAATATGAAATAATACCCATTTATTTAGACAAGAAAAACAATTTTTATATATGGGAAAAAGAAGTAAATGAAATTGATATTTTACAATTTGGAAAGTTACCAGAAGAATTAAAAAAAGTAACAAATCCTTTTGAATACTTAAAAGAATTTGATTTAATTTTCATTATGATTCATGGTAAAAATGGCGAAGATGGTATTTTTAGCAGTATTTTAAGTTTTTTAAACATTCCATATGTTGGGAACGCACCAGCATCCAGTTTAATAACTATGGATAAAATTTTAACTAAAGAAATTTTAGAAAGAAACAACATAAAAACAAGCCCTTACATTTACTTTTCAATTTACAACAACGAATATGTATACAAAGATAAAATAATAAACAAAAAAGAGTTATATGACATAATTATTAGCAAACTAACTTTTCCATTATTCATAAAACCAGCTAATAGTGGCTCATCTCTTGGAATAACTAAAGTAAAGGATGCGGAAGATTTAGACGAAGCCATCGAGATTGCTTTAAAAGTTGATCATCGTATTTTAATTGAAAGTGAAATAAAAGGTCGCGAAATAGAATGTGGAGTATTAGAAAAAGATGGTGAACTGCTCACTTCTGTCTTAGGCGAAGTTTTATCTGCTGAAGAATTTTATAGCTATACATCTAAGTACACTAATAGTGAAAGCGCTACAATTATTCCTGCTAAGATAGATACTAAAATAGCTAAAAAAATCCAAGAAACAGCCATGAATGCTTTTAGAATACTAGATTGTCATACTTACAGCCGATGTGATTTCTTTTTAACCAATGACTATAAAATAATACTAAACGAAATAAATACAATTCCTGGCTTTACAGAAATTAGTATGTATCCAAAATTATTTGCTGCCAGTGGTATCAGTTACAAAGAGCTAATTGATATATTAATAAATAATAGTTTAAATAAATAGTCTATGAAAAAAGTGTCGGAATTTGTCGAACGCTTTTTCTAGACTTTTTTTAATATAATAGTATAATAAAAAGTGTAGTTCTGATATAACCTACACTCCTTAAACCTTAAAAAAATAGAAATAAACATTTAGTTTACTTATTAATTCAGAACTACTCTAATTAGTTAATTGCATACATGAGTATTCCTGCTACAACACTTGCTAGCATAACAAGTAGCATTCCCCAAGCAAATACTTTTTGTGTTTTCTTACTCATAAAATCACCATTCTTTTCTTGTTTACTTAATAAATTTATCATATTTTAAGACATTTTTCAATATAATTTATTGGTGATTTTTATGAAATCAATAAAAACAAGTCTAAAAAATAATAAAAAGTATTTTAAACTTTTACTAATATTATTATGTTTAGGCTTTTTTATTGGTTCAATTTTAACAAAAAAACTTAATATAGAAACTTTATTAGAAAATACAAAATCCATCGAAAGCTATCTAAATGCAAACAAAATAAACTTCTTAACGAATCATATTTTAACACTATTAATATTATGCATATCAGCAATAACTATAATAGGATTAATACTATTTCCTCTAAATATTATATACGAGGGAATTTGTATATTTTTTAACATTTATACTTTAACAAATATTTTTAAATTAAATGGCTTTGTTTATAGTATTATATACATTACTATAACTAAAGGCTTATATTTAAGTCTCCTTATAATAATATTTAAAAAATTGATTACTTTGATAAAAATAGCAATCACAAAAAAAGACAAAAATGAAAGGAGAGCATTAGTATTTAAAGCTTTAAAACAAATAAGTATATATTTTTTTCTTATAGTATTAAATGATTTTCTAATCTTTTTAATAGGAAACAAAATATTATCAATATTTTTATTTATAATTAAGTAGACACAGTAGGACACATTTGATAGAATAAATTATAGGTGATCTAATGAGAGCATTAATAGTAGATGATATGAAGTATAAGCAAGAAGAAGTCATTTATGCTTTAAAGAAACTTGACATTACTGATTATGAAATAACTGAATCCATAAAAGACACTTTGAGTCTTCTAAAACAAAAAAGATTCGATATTATAATAACTGATTTAGGTTTACCTAGGATAAAAGGAGAAGACATCACTGATTCTCTTGAAGGATTAAATATGCTAATTGGACTATATTGCCGTAAAATATTTATTCCTACTATAATTTATTCAACCACCAATATTCCTAGTAGTGATTTAACTGATTTAAGATATGTATATGAATATCCATTTTTAGGTCAAGCTACAGATATAGACACTTTAATATTATTACTACAAATATATCTTGAAAATAACAAACACCAAAAAGAAAGTACAAAAATTAGAAGTACTGATTCTAAAATTACAAGGGCAAGGGTAAATAAAAATAGTATAACAGACTCGAATTAAGTTCGAGTTTTATTATAATCTAAAATGTGTTATAATGTGTATGTGATGTATTATGAAAAAAGTTATTGTTGGTATTAGTGGTGGAGTAGATTCAGCTGTAGCAGCTCTTCTTTTAAAAGAGCAGGGCTATGATGTTGAAGGCTTGTTTATGCGCAATTGGGATTCAATGCTTAACAACGACACCTTAGGCAATCCTAATTTTAATGAAAACATTTGCCCTCAAGAAACAGATTATAATGATGCCATAAAAACATGTGAGATATTAGGTATTAAATTACATAGAGTAGATTTTATAAAAGAATATTGGGATTATGTATTTACTTACTTTCTAGAAGAATTAAAAAAAGGAAGAACACCCAATCCAGATATGTTATGTAACAAATTTATAAAGTTTGATTTATTTAAGAAAGAAGCTGAGAAATTAGGCGCCGATTATATAGCTACAGGCCATTATGCACGAATGATAAATGGTTCACTATACCAAGCATTAGACAAAAATAAGGACCAAACATATTTTTTAGCTGATGTATCAAAAAAGCAATTAGAAAATGTTTTATTTCCAATTGGAGAATATGACAAGCCCACTATTAGAGAAATAGCAAAAAAAGCAGGATTAAACGTCGCTGATAAAAAAGATTCAACAGGTATTTGTTTTATTGGAGAAAGACATTATCAAGAATTTATTAAAAACTATTTAAAACCAAATCCAGGCAATATAGTAAATGTCGAAACCAAAGAAGTAATTGGTAAACATACAGGACTTATGAACTACACTATAGGTCAAAGAAGAAATGTAGGTTTAAGTGGTGATTTAGAAAGACATTATGTTTGTGGAAAAAATGTAAAAGAAAACATTTTATATGTAGCTTATGGCGAAAGCAAATATCTCTATAGTGATTCTTGCACCTTAGACAACATTAATCTAATTGAAGATTTACCTAAAAATTGCACCGCTAAGTTTCGCTATCGTGGTGAAGAAATTCCTATTGAAATTGAGTATATAAAAGAAAATGAAATTAAAGTAAATTATCCTAGTCTAGCTAAATCTGTAACTCCAGGGCAAGCTTGTGTATTTTATGATAAAGAAAAATGTCTTGGATGTGGCTTTATAAAGGATGTTTATAAAGAAGGGGAGAAGCTTTGGTATTTATGTTAATAAAGCTATCTCTTTTTTAATACAAAAGATTAACAACTACTTGACACAACTGTGTTAATTACCTTATAATTAAAATGTAAACATTAAAAGGAGAATGAAAATGAATAGTTTAAGTGAATTATTGCAAGAACTTGGTATATCTAAAGTTAGATTAGCTAAATATTTAAATGTTTCAAGACAAATGGTATATAATTATTTAGAATTAGAAGATCTAAATAAATGGCCCAAAGAGAAAAAAATACTATTACTAAAATTATTAGACATTGAAGATGGCGATGAAGGTACTATAAAAGGAATAAAAATCACAACTGATTATTTAATGTCTGTAGAAAATAGATTAAATCAAGGAGTAAAAAACTCTAGTGATATGGACAGCTTTTTTGATATGAAAGGTTTAAATAAGACAGAGCAAACATTAATCGCTGACATCACTTATTTAATCAAAGAAAAGTTATTAGAAGAAAACAAAAAAGAAGAAAATTATAATGCTATGAATTATTTATATCATATGTTGCAATCAATCGATAACGTTCCAGAAATTAAGTATATATTAGGATATATGTCTAAAACAACAGGCTTTATTAGTCCTGACGAATTTGTTTTTGATGAAGAGCGTCAATTTATATTTGAAGGAATTTTATATTCAGCCTTAACTCTATATAATAATGGCGGCGCAAGCAGGAGCAAATTAGCTGAAAGTCATAAAAGATTTGTACAAGAAATTGAACAAAAAAACGAAGAAAAATTAAGTAGAACTCAACAACTAAATACTATAAAAATACAAGCATTAAGAGAGCTTGGATATAATCAAATAAATGAACAAAATGCTGCTGAAGTATTTGAAAAAATAGCTGAAATTCAATCTCGTAAAGTATAATAATGAAAAATAAGAATTTAGTATTAATAATATCAGTAATAATTTTGATCATATTATTAATTTTTGTAGTATTTTTAGGAGAAAAGAAATTAGATATTAACAGTGATAAAATAAAAAATTTACATGCTAGTCTTGGTGAGGTTGACACAAACAAATGCGGAGGCTTAATTACATATAGCGATAAAACTATGACTGAGAGCGATTTAGATATAGAAAACAGACTATGCAAAGCTTACTACGCCATAGATATTAAAGATATAATTATAGAAGTAACAAAAGAAACTAGCCAAAATGATAATGATAATAAAATATGCAAAGTAGGAGAAAAAACAACATTAGCTACAACAGACGAAAAAGAAAGCGAATGCAGCTATAAAATAATAGAAAATAATATTTTAAATGAAGTTTACACGGATATTTATGGAACTAAAATGACTGAAAAAGACAGCTTTTACATATCTGATAAAGAAGCTTGTTATAAAGAAGGGGAGAGATATTATTGTGGCAAAGCCGAGAATTACAAAGTATCTATAATTCCTAATACAACCATTTTTAGAATGATAGACAAAGCTATAGAAAGTTCAAATGGAGAAATAATTATATATGATTATTTTCTTAAAATAAGCAACAATATTTGTTATTCTAAAAATAATAGTGAAAAAAATAATGAGTGCAGTGAAGAATTGAAAAAAATAGATATAAACAATACTAAAGAGACTATGTCATTAATAAAAAAATATGGGGCTATATATAAGCATACTTTTAAAGAAGGTAAAAGTAACAGTTACTATTGGTTTAAAACCGAATTAAATTAATAAGAGGGGGAATTCCATTTTTTATTTTATATAACCCCTACTATCATTATTATTTAAATATATGATATATAATATATAACCTTATTAAATATATAAATAAAGATATACGTGCGTATTAATAACCATATTATAAATATAAATAAGGTTATAAACGTATGAAAAATTTAAATATAATGATTTTATTAAAAAATTTTTTATATAAATTTAATATATAAATTTAAGACAAATTATCAAGGCTTATTATGTATAATATTTATTAGTTGTAATGAGATGTATATTTAAAAATTACGTTTAAAATATTCAAACATCTTTGTAATATAAATTAAATTTTTTTAAGAAATTATATTTCGCAAAATATATATTATGTTAACTTTGACTTCGCGAAAACACTAAGACAATTGTCTTTTTGCACTTCTAATACTTGTTATACTTTTAAATAATTTAAAATATAAAATAATTAAATAATATTAATCCTAAGCCAATAAACATTCCAAGATACAAATACTTATTCAAATTATATTTCTTAGCTTTTGGCAAAATACCTTCTATAGCAAGAGTAATCATAATTCCACCAACTAATAAAAGAATTAAACTAATTAAACTATCAGTAATAAATTTACTAAGAAATATATAAGCAAGTAAAGCACCTATTGGTTCAGCTACACCTGACAACAAAGTTTTAAAAAGAGCTTCCCTTTTAGAGTTAGTTGCATAATAAATAGGAACAGCAATACTAATACCTTCTGGAATATTATGAAAAGCAATAGCTAAAGCTAATTTAATTCCCATGGACATATCTTTATATGAACTCATAAAAGTCGCTATACCTTCAGGAAAATTATGTAATATTAAAGCAAGCATATTAAGAATTCCAAGTTTATATAAATCACTTTTTTTCATCTCAGTCTTCTTTATTATTTTTTGTAAACAATGTATTAGTATTATCCCTATTATAAACGCAATAAAAGATAATACTATCCCCTTTTCTACTCCGAAGTTTTTAAGTAAAATAAAAGTTGATTCAGGTATTAAATCAGTTATACTAATACCAATCATTATAGCTAATGAAAAAGCTAAAGAAGCAGTAATAAATTTTAAAATATTATCCTCTTTAAACTTAAAAAATATAACTAATCCTCCAAGAACAGTAGATAAACCCGCAATGGTAGATACTAGTAATGCGCCAATAATTTCCATATAATCACCATTAAAGTTTATGAATTAAAGTATTTATTTAAACCATAATAATAGTGGGAGGGAAAAGAAAATGAGAAATCAAAAACAAAATAATAAAAATAATAAGAACGAAAAAAATTCAAAAAATTGTTCAAGAAATTCTAGAAACAATGAGTCTTCTAGAAACTCTAGAAACGAAAGTAGTCGTTCAAATAGAGAGAGTCGTTAATTATAACCCTCTATTAATTAAAAAAGCCACGAATTAATGTGGCTTTTATTTTGTCATAAAAGGATGTTTATCATATTCACTTTCTAATTTTTCATTAGTTAAATGGGTATATATTTGAGTAGTAGATATGTCACTATGGCCTAATAGTTCTTGTACAATACGAAGATCAGCACCATTATGAAGCAAATGAGTAGCAAAAGAATGTCTTAAAATATGCGGACTAATATTTTTCTTTATACCAGCTTCTTCACATAATTTTTTTATAATTTTAAAAAAAGCTTGTCTAGTAATTTTAGTGCGCCTACTACTTATGAAGACATATTCACTATTTTTGGTTCCAAGTAAAGCGCTGCGGCCAAACTGCAAATAATCAACTAAACAGTCTAATGCATAAGTATTAATTGGAATAATACGTTCCTTACTACCCTTTCCAAAAACTTTTATCATCTTATCTTCTAAAAAAATATTGCTCATAGTTAAATTAATAAGTTCACTTATCCTCACCCCTGTTCCATAAAGCATTTCAAGCATTGCTTTATTTCTTTTTTCATATGCAGTATTAGTTTTAATATCTAGAAGTTTATCTACTTCTTCTACAGATAGATATTCTGGTAATTTCTTTTCTAATTTAGGCATTTTAATATTTTCACAAGGATTAATAGCAATTATATTTTCTTTAACTAAAAAACTATAAAAGCTATTAAAAACAGTTAAATAATGAGCTTTAGTTCTAGCTTTTTTATTAACTAATTTACGCAAATATTCTTGGATATCTTCTCTTTTTAAATAAGCAATATTCTTATTATAAAAAATTGCTAATTCTTTTAAATCATATAAATAAGAATCTCTAGTATTTTTAGAAGTATTATATTCAGTAATTAAATACTCATTAGCATATCTTTCTAATTCTTTATTATTTTTAAAAATATCATCCATATCTTTCAATTTACTTCACCTACTTTTAAATTATACCACGAATACAAAAATTTGTGTTATAATATTTATGGTGATTATATGGAACTACTAGCAAATAAAATAAGGCCAAATAATATTTCAGAAGTTATAGGTCAAAAACATCTTATAGGGGAAAATAAAGTTCTATCCAATCTAATAAAAAATGGTAAAATATTTTCAATGATTTTATATGGCAAACCCGGTATTGGCAAAACCAGTATAGCTAATGCACTAATAAACGAATTAAATATCAGATCTAAATTTTTAAATGCCACAACAAATAATAAAGCTGATTTTGATATAGCAATAGAAGAAGCTAAAATGTATGGTGAAATGATTTTAGTTATAGATGAAATACATCGTATGAATAAAGATAAGCAAGATATATTACTTCCCCATATTGAATCAGGTTTAATAATACTAATAGGTTTAACAACATCTAACCCCTATCATAAAATAAATCCAGCAATTAGAAGTCGATGTCAAATATATGAGTTAAAAGAATTAGATAAAGAAGACATCTTATTAGGGTTAAATAGAGCTTGTAACTTTTTAGAAAATATTGATATTGAACCCAAAGCCCTAGAATATATAGCATCTTTAAGTAGTGGTGATTTCAGATCAGCAATAAACACTTTAGAAGTAGCCTACTATTCTACTAAAGAACACAAAATTACAATAGAAGATATAAAAAAAATAAATAATAAGCCTGTTTTTTTCCACGATAAAAATGAAGATGGACATTATGATGTTCTTAGTGCCTTCCAAAAGTCAATTCGCGGTAGTGATGTTGATGCTGCGCTACATTATTTAGCAAGACTTATTGTCGCTGGTGATTTAGATAGTATATATCGTAGAATGAGTGTCATAGCTTACGAAGATATAGGCTTAGCTAATCCAGCTATGGGACCAAAAGTTATGGCAGCTATAGAAGCATCTGAATTAGTAGGATTACCAGAAGCACAAATTCCTCTTGGTGTTGTAGTAACTGAACTGGCCTTATCTCCTAAAAGTAATAGTGCTTACTTAGCGATTAATGAAGCTGTAAATGATATAAATAAAGGTAATATTAGCAGAATACCAAGACATTTAATAAATCCCAGTTCTGAATATTTATATCCCCATAATTATAAGAATGATTATGTAAAACAAGAATATTTACCTGAAAAACTTAAAAATCGAAAATATTATCATAAAAAAAATAATAAATATGAATTAAATTTAAATAAATTATATGATGAAATGAGGAACAATAAATGAATGTAAGTATAATAGGTACTGGAATATATGGTATAGCAATCGCCTTAAATATAGCCAGAAATAATCATAATATAAAAATGTGGAGTGAAAATAAAGAATTAATTGATAATTTTCAAAAAAATCATAATTTTAAACCATTAACTGATACAAAAATACCAAAAAACATAATTGTAACAAATGATATAAAAGAAGCAATAAAAGATACAGAATTAATAATAATAGCAACAACTGCTAAATACGTAAGAAGTGTATGTGTTGCAATGAAACCTATTTCCAAAAACATACCAATATGTATTGCTAGTAAAGGCGTTGAAAACGAAACTTGCTCTTTCCTATCGGATATAGTATTTGATATTTTAAAATCTAAAAACATTGGTGTTATATCGGGCCCAACCTTC
This sequence comes from uncultured Bacilli bacterium, assembly GCA_910587745.1. Taxonomy (GTDB): domain Bacteria; phylum Bacillota_I; class Bacilli_A; order RF39; family UBA660; genus Caccenecus. Next base: position 9,505 of record CAJUNE010000021.1, on the reverse strand, counting down.
GCTATTGATTTAATAAGTGAGGAACCCTGCGCTCTATCTTTAGCAATAAGCAGTAAAAAAACTGAAAAAATAGTAAAAAAGGCTTTAGCAAACCCTTTATTAAAACTACGTATAAATCACGATTTAAATGGTACTGAAATATGTGGAAGCATAAAAAATGTTATAGCTATAGCTGCCGGCATATTAGAAGGATTAGGTTATCATGAATCAACTAGATATTTTTTAATAACTGAAGCTATACATGATATTAAAGAATTACTAAAAAAACTAGAATGTAACCCCAAAACAATTTTATCATTTGCTGGTGTTGGAGATTTAATGTTAACCTGTTCTACTCCTAAAAGCCGTAATTATAAATTTGGAGTTGTAATAGGTCAAACTAAAGACAAAAATGCTATTGAAAAATATTTAAAAGAAAATACAACTGAAGGATATTACACTTTATTCTCAATAAAAGAACTAACTAAAAATCGAAAAATAAAAATACCAATTATAAATATAATATATGACATAGTAATAAATAATAAAAACCCTGAAGTATTACCAGAGTTTCTTATCAATAAGAGCTAATCAGCTCTTTTTTAATATATCTTTAAATACATAATTTGCAAGTAATATCCCCGCAGTAGCAGGCACAAAGATTGCACTGCCTATTACATTACCAGTATTTATCGCTTCTTCACTACTAAAAACAACTGGTATATTCAAATCAATATTTTGTTTGCGAAGTTCATTTCTCAACTTTTTAGCTAGAGGATCATTAAACGTTTTGTTTAAAGTGGTTATTTGTAGTTTAGAAGGGTCAAACTTTCTACCTGTACCCAAAGATGTAATTATTTTAATATTATGAGCTTTAGCATATTTTAACAAAAGTATTTTAACTAAAATATCATCGCATGCATCAATAATATAATCATAATTTTCATTTACAAAATCATTAAAATTATCTTCATTTAAATACACACCCATAGTATTTATTTTAACATCAGAATTAATTTCTAAACTTCTAGTTTTTGCTTCTTCAACTTTAAATTTATCAATATTAGTCATTTTAGCTATAATTTGACGATTTAAATTAGAAATTGATATAACATCACCATCTATAATAGAAATATTCTTAAAACCACTTCTAACAAGCGATTCCAAAGCATATCCCCCTACTCCTCCTACTCCAACTAATAAAATTTTAGCATTTCCTATTTTTTTAATATCATTAATCGAAATTAATTCTAATAATCTATCAAACATAAACATCACCAATAACTAAATTATAGCAAATAAAAACCCAAAGGAAAAGCCTGTTTGTGATAAAATCCCGCTCGCTCGCAGGTGGTAAGAAACATATATACTTCTGGATTCTGGCAAATCAAGACCAGCATTCAACTCCGTATATAATTATTCTCCCTAAACAAATCACATAGTCGGTTTTATGTGAAACAAACTATATCCTTTAGGTAATATTATTATACCACATTATTAATTTTATATTCAATATAATTACATTAAGTTTACAAAAAAGATATTTCTAACCAAAACTAGAAATATCCCCTATACCACTCATAGGATTAAATTCTTCATTACTGTCTGTACTAGTATTAGTTTGTTCAATAGATTGATTAGAAATATTATTGTTATTATCATTACTAGCATTTATATCAGCTTCCAAATTACTAGTTGGAACACCTTCTGTAACATAATTATTTTGAATCGGTGTAGGATTAATTCTTGGTTTTAATTCTTCACTCCAACAGCCGCTTACATTACAGTTAGTACTATAAGGCATAGGATCAGGCATAGCAAGTTTACTAATCATAGGTATTTTAAATGCTGAACCAAACACAACACAATTACCTGGTTGTAATATTTTCATTTTTTCTATTACATCTGCACTAATATTAGGAAGCATTTCCTCAATATATTTAATATCTTTAGGATGAGTCATTTTAAAAATAAGAAAATTCGAACATTGAGCAATAACAGTATCACTTATTTCCACTGGTCTTTGGCTAATTATATCAAGAATAACGCCATATTTACGACCTTCTTTAGCAATACGATCAAATATATTATAACCTAATAAGAAAGTATCAGTATCTTGTTGAATATATCTATGAGCTTCTTCCAAAAATAAATGAAATGGTTGACTAGCTCTATTAGTTAAGCTTTTAGCATAATCAAATAATAATTTAGATATAATTTTTACAATTACTTTAGCATAAACATCGTCAATATCTTCCAAATTAATATTAACTATTTGAGCCTTAGTGTTACCCATAGTACATAAATTATCAATAAATTCTTCAATACCCATATATTTAGAACCATCAAAGTAATTATTAACTTTACCAGCTATAATAGTATTAAGTCTAACTTGCAATATCATTGCCTCATTATACATCATTTGATTTCCTTGGAATCCTTCACTAATCAAAGTAAACTCTAAAGCATTAGCTAAATCTTTCAATGTATAATAAGCTTCTTTTGGAACATTCATTTCTACAATACTCTCATCAATATGTTTTAAAATATATTCAGTAATTAAAACTGATTCTCCAAAGTTACCATTACTATCTATTTCAAAACACTCACTAAAACTTCTTGTATATCCGAGTCCTGGAATAACCGAATCAAAATTAAATTCTTTAGTATGGCAAACCTCAATAACCTTAAAAATTTCATTCTTTTTATAGCTAGTAGTCATATTACTAAATAAAATAGCAATTAAAGCTTTAGCAATCAAATGATTTTTATATTTAGTAACTTCTTCCCCATCACTAGCAAAAATTTTAGCATATTTAATACTTCTTTCCAATATAGGTAACTGAGAATGAGTACCAGCTTGAAGTAATAAAGCTATATCATCAAGGGTAAGTAAATTAACAGGTATCTTAAGCAAATAATCAGATTCTTCAGTAGGATTAGTTGTAATAAATTTATAATTGTAATTTGGATTAATTTTATTTAAAGAACTAAAAGCATTTTTATATTCACCATAAGCATCAAAGAAAAACATATTAGCATTTCCAATAGTAGTTTTAGGATTACTAAAAATATTTTGAATAATTCTAGAAACACCACAAGATTTACCAGCACCACTATTACCGAATATAGCTAAATGATTAGAAAATAGACTATTAACATTAGGACATATATTAAAACCTTTATATGTAGCATTTTCTCCCAGCTCAAAAGTTTTATCATTTAAAACGCCAACTAATTCTAACAATTCAGTCCCATTTATAATACGTATTTTACTAGATAGCAAAGGTTTACGAATAACACCATTTATATATCTATTATTCGTATATTCACCTAAAAAACGAATTTTAATTTCATTATCATTAAGTTCAACTACTTCACCAAGTATTCTTTGATCCTTATCTTCAAATATAACGTGAATATTCATAAGATCAGCAGTAATAGTATCTTTACTTATATTTTCAACATGAGCTATATTATCACTAATATACAAAATTTTTCCAAATATCATTCTATCAACCTACTCTTATCTTAATAATTATAACACAATCCCAAATTAAAAAAAAGATAGAAAACTTCTGTTTTTAAAATTTTAATAACTGATTTTCTTTATAATATTTAGAATTTTTCACAAAAAAATGACTGATAATTCAGTCCATTTTAAATTTCTATATTACTAATACTAGATCTTTTATATTCTTCACAAGCATTATCTAAGTCTTTAATAAAAGAATTTATTTCTTCTTCATTATTAAGTCTTGCCCCACTAGCATATTTATGACCGCCGCCATTATATTTAGCAGCAACTTCATTAATAACTGGTCCATGTGATCGAATACTTACCTTATATCCTTTATTTTTTACATCTTCAGTCATAAAAGTCCAAACCAATACTTCTCTAATAAAGTTAAAACTATTAATTAAATTAGATGGAGTTGCTAAATCAACATGGTATTCTTTTATTTTATCATTAGGAATAATTATATACCCTAAGCCATTTTCTGTAACCATTAAATTTTCAGCGATATAGCCTTGAAATCTAACTTCATCAATGCTTCTATCATACAAATAGTTATATAAATGTGTAAAATCCACTTTGCTTTTGATCAATAAATCACTAACAACTTTAAAAGTTTTAGGAGTTGTGTAAGAAAGCAAAAATCTATCACTATCAGAAACAATGCCTAAATATAAATTGCCTGCAATCTTAGTATCTAACTTAAGTGGTGTATTAAGAATTAGCTCCGCTATTAATTGGCACGTTGAACAAGAAGACTCTTCAGTCCAATCAACAGGCCCTTTAATATCTTCAGCGGGATGATGATCAATCTTCAAAATTTCTTTATATTTTAAGCCCTCTATACCATCCACTCTATGTAAATTCGGAACATCTAAAACAATTAATAAAGAATCATTATATACCTCGTTATCTATTTTATCAAGAATACCATAATATTTAAATTTTGATACTCCAAGTCCTACCGCATAAACTTGTTTACTCGGAAAAGTTAAACGAATAGAATCACGAAGAGCAGTCTGGCTAGCTATTGCATCAGGATCAGGGCCAATATGTCTTGCTATTATAATTTGATTATATTCTTTTATTTTTTTATATACTTTTTTATAAATATTACTATTAATTACATTCACCATCTTTAATCAAATCATAAGTATCAAGAGCTATCATAAGTTCTTCATTAGTTGGAATAACATAAACTGGAACTTTTGATTCTTCAACCGAAATACACCCTTCATTAACATCTAAATAGCTTGCAATCTCCATATTTTTTTCTGAATCAATATAAATACCTAAACATTCTAATTTTCTTAGCACGTCTTCTCTAAATTCGCGAGCATTTTCTCCTACGCCTGCAGTAAAAATTAAAGCATCAACATTTCCTTCAAGTTTGACATAATATTTTGCAATATAATCAACAATTCTATCAATATATATATTATTAGCTAAAATAGAATCAGTTTCTCCTGCAGCAATGCCTGTTTCAATATCTCTATGATCGCTATATTTCCCACTTAATCCCAGTAATCCACTTTCTTTATTTAAAATAGAATCTATTTCATTTATATCTTTACCGCTTTGTTTCATATAATAAGGAATTATAGAATAATCAATATCTCCGCATCGTGTTCCCATAACTATACCAGCATTAGGTGTAAATCCCATAGTTGTATCAAAACATTTACCATCTTTAACACAGCAAATAGATCCTCCTGAACCTATATGGCAGCTAATAATATTAACACCTTCTTGGCCTAACATTTCTTGAACTCTTTTTGTAATATATTTGTGACTAGTTCCATGAAAACCATACTTTCTTATTTGATATTTTTCATACCATTCTTTCGGAACAGGATATAAAAAAGCCTCTTCGCTCATTGTTTGGTGAAATGCAGTATCAAAAACAACAACCATAGAAATATTAGGTACAACTTCTTTAAATGCTCTAATACCTAATACATGTGCTGGATTATGAAGAGGTGCTAAATTAGAGTTTTCATCCAAATACTCAATTACTTCATCATCAACTATTACACTTTTTGTATAACGTCCACCATGAACTATTCTATGTCCTATACCATCAATTTCATCTAAAGTTTTAATTATTTTATTATCAATTAATTCTTTAATCAACAATTCAATAGCAGCTTTATGATCTCTCATATCCACTTCTTTTATTATTTTAGAGCCATTGATTTTTAAACTATACACTCCATTAGCAAGACCAATTTTTTCAAAGTTTCCACTTATCAGTTCTTTTTCTTCGGGAAGTTCTATTAAATTAAACTTTAATGAAGAACTACCTGCATTTACTGTTAATATTTTCATAATATCTCTCCTTATAATCATTATACCAAAAAAAATAAAAAAGGTAAACACAACTACCTATTTTTTACTAGCATTTAAAATCAAACCTACACTAAATAATGATACTAATAAAGAAGAACCGCCATAAGAAAAAAATGGTAAAGTTACTCCTGTAACTGGTATTAATCCTACAACAACCGCTAAATTTAAAGAAGCTTGAATAAAGATACCAAAAGCTAAACCAAAAACCAAATATTTTGTAAATAAATCGCTTGATTTTAGTCCTATTTTAACCATTCTATAAAACATAAAGAAAAAGAAAGAACAAACTATTATTACTCCTAAAAATCCAAATTCTTCACTAATTATCGAAAAGATAAAATCTGTTTGCGGTTCAGGTAAATAAAAGTGTTTTTGCCTTGAGTTTAAGAAACCTTGTCCAAGTAATCCTCCAGGTCCTATCGCATATAAACTTTGAATAATTTGATAACCAGCTCCTAAAGGATCACTCCAAGGATTTAAGAAAGACACAATTCTTGCCATTCGATATGGCGCTGCTATAATAAGCCCTACTATGCCGGCTAAACCTAAAACACCTAATTTAACAAAAAAAGAAATTTTAAGTCCTGAAATAAAAATAAGACATATTAAAGTAAGAGCAATAACCATCGCTGTTCCAAAGTCTGGTTCTAACATAATAAGTAAAAAGAATACACCTATAACAATAAAAATTGGTAAAGCCCCTTTTTTTACATCCTTCATATTTCTTTGATTTCTTTCTAAATATTTAGCTGTATATATAATAAGCCCTATCTTAGCAAATTCACTAGGTTGAATTCCAAAACCACCTATACCAAACCAACTTCTAGAACCGTTTCTAACACTACCTATCCCTGGTATTAAAACAAGCGTAAGAAGCAAAAAACATATACTTAAAATTAAATTAGATTTTTTCTTTAAAAACTCTAAATTTATTTTCATCGCAATATTCATAATTATTAAACCTAAAAAGAAAAATAAAGCTTGATGCTTAACGTATTTAAAAGCATCATGAAACTTAAATTCTGCCCATATTGAACTAGCTGAATATATCATTATAATACCAAATATACTTATTAAAATAACTGATATTAAAAGCAAGTAATCAATATGTTTCTTATTCATAAGTATCACCTAAGTAATTTTATGATAATAACCAAGAAAAATGCTTTTTATAAGCAAAAAACAGCCTTAGCTGTTTAATTTTTTATCTAAAATTTCTTTAGTTAAAACAGGATTAGCTTTTCCTCTTGTTTCTTTCATAACTTGACCTACAAAATAATCAAAAAGATTAGTTTTACCATTATGATAATCATCTATTTGGCTTTGATTATTAGCTAAAATATTATCAATCAAACTAATGAGAGTATCTACATCACTAATTTGAGCATTATCACTACCCAAGAAGTCTTTTACTTCTTTTTTAGTTTCTAATACTTTATTAAATATTTCTTTCGCTTGTTTATTACTAATAGCACCACTGTTTATAGCATCTATTAAATCTTTTAAACGTTTAGGACTAATATAAAAATCTTTAATTTCTATCTCTTCATTATTTAAATATCCCATTATACTAGTAGTTATCCAATTACTAGCCATCTTAGCATCTATTCCTATTTTAATACATTCTTCAAAATAATCAGATATATCTTTATTTTTAACTAATACTCCAGCATCATAGTTACTTAAACCAAGGTTTTCAATATAATTATATTTTCTTTCTAAATGAAGTTTAGGTATTTCATTTTTAATCTCACTTAACCATTCTTTAGTTATTCTATATTTAGGAATATTTGGTTCTACAAAATATTTATAATCTATTGCATCAACCTTACTGCGCATACGTATAGTACTCATAGTTTCTTCATTCCAACGTCTTGTCTCTTGTTCAACCTCAGAATATCTACCTTGTTCTTTTAATTCTGTTTGTCTTTTAATCTCATAATTTATTACATCTTGAACTCCACTAATTGAGTTAACGTTTTTAACTTCAACACGAGTTCCAAATTCTTTAGAATCTTCATCCATTATTGAAACATTAACATCACAACGAACCTGGCCTCTTTTAGTATCTGCATCACTTACATCCATATAACGATACATTTGAATAATATGATTTATAAAAGTTACTGCTTCTTCCGCTGAATGTAAACAGGGTTCTGTAACAAGTTCTAAAAGTGGCACACCACATCTATTATAATCAATTGTCGAAGTATCAAAATAATGATCTAAACTAGCTGTATCTTCCTCTAAATGCACATCATGAATTAAAACGGGAATTAATTTATCATTAACTTCAATTTCTATTTTACCATTAATACCAACTGGACTATCCATTTGGGTAATTTGATACCCTTTAGGTAAATCTGGATAATAATAGTTTTTACGATCAAAGTACATATATTCTGGTTGCAAGCAATTAAGGGCTAAACTTACCTTTAAAGCATCTTTAACGCACTTTTTATTTACTACTGGTAAAGTACCAGGAAAAGCCATATCTAAAAGTTGAATATTACTATTAGGAGTTTCATTATAAGAGTTAGCGGCACTTGAAAACACTTTAGAGTTACTCTTCATTTCACAGTGCATTTCTAGTCCTATAACAGCAATTTGTTTTTTCATTAATTTACCTCCTTAGCAATTTGATCTTTATATGACATTTTTGATTCTAAAGCATAAGCAAGGTTTAAAACACTCTCATCATCGTAGCAATTCCCAGTTATATTAAGACCAACTGGTAAATCATTTACAAAACCATTTGGAATCGTAATAGATGGAAACCCGCCAAAATTCCCAATTTGTAAATGATCTTCTAAAGCCATTGCCTCTCTACTAACCTTATCAATTGAACCATCCAATAATTTAGCAGGACCACAACTAACAGGTAAAATTAGCCCATCATATTTTTCAAAAAATTCCTTCATTAAATTTACAATTAAACGACGAAGCTTTTGAGCATTTTTAAAATATCTCTCTTGATTTTCTTTTTGTAAAACATAAGAGCCAATAACCAAACGCCTTTTAATAAGTGGTGAAAAACCTTTAGTACGATAATCAATCATCATATCATTAATACTTTTTTTATCACTTCTAGGCCCATAAATGATACCTGTTAAATTAGAAAGATTACTAGTAGCTTCCGCACAAGAAATTACTACATAAACCGAACCAATTGCATTTAGTATTTTTTGATCAATACTTTCTTCAGATACCTCAATACCTAATTCCTTACATAATTCTAAAGTTTTATGAAAATTATCAAGATGTTCAACTAGGTCTTTGCTAGGGTTATTATAATTATTTATATCACAAAGTTCTTTAATGTAAAATATTTTTTTACCTTTAACATCTCCTGTTAACGCACTTTTTAAGTGTATATTACTCGAATCCCATGTTGTCATATCATGAGAATCTTTGCCTTTCATAATATCAGTTACAATTGCCGCATCTTCTACATTTCTTGTAAGAACCCCAACAGTATCTAAACTAGAAGCAAAAGGAAAAAGGCCAAACCTACTTATCATTCCATAAGTGGGTTTATACCCTACAATTCCACAATAAGCCGCCGGTTTACGAACTGAGTCTCCTGTATCGCTTCCAAGAGCAAAAGGATAAACACCAGCTGCAACTGCACAAGCAGAACCAGAACTTGATCCTGCACAC
>CAJUNE010000020.1 GCA_910587745.1 uncultured Bacilli bacterium | reverse complement strand
TTTTTATTTTCATTAAGTTCGACAAAACATGTCAAAACTTACTATATATATGTTGTTATATATTTATATGGTATAATTCTAATATATAAAAAGTATACAATAATATTGAGTATATTTCAATACAATTATGATTATATAATAAAAAAAAAGAGTTTTCACTCCATTATTTCAAAACGATAAGTTTGAGTAACATCAGGATATTTATCTTTATCAACTAAAGAATTAAACATATCTATTGGTCTAACCCAAATTTCTCCATCTTCCAAATGTTTATAAACAACCATTTCTTCTAAAGTTTCGCTATGTTTAGCTATTGCTATAACTTCCATAACAGTTCCTTTAAAATGTTTATATTTTGCTCCTACAATAATTTCTCTCATAAATCCTCCTAATTCTTAAAATATTCAAAAAATAATAATATTGAATTAACAATTAAAATCCAACCTATAATTACTAAAACAGCATTAGAAACAAAAATACTAAATATACCTAAAATTACTAATACAATATTACTCATAGTATTAAAACTTTTATAATTACTTAAACTATAATCAGTAAATAATCTACTTACTCCTATAAAAATCATAAAGAAACCTAATATGTATCTTATTCCAAGATTTAAAGCACCAGCTAGAATAATAAGTAATGCCCCAATTAAAACTGAGATAATTCCAATTGATAAATTAATATTTTTAAATTGAATATTATCTTTATTTTGATAATAAGTCATAAAAGATTTTATTCCAAAAACTATAACTACAATACCTAAAATGTAAAATACTAATTTTACAGCTTCATTGCTTCTAAAAGCTAAAATAAAACCTAAGATTAAATAAATAATTGGAGTAAGAATATTTTTATTATCTTTCCCTTCCTTTTTTGGTTTAATAATTTCTGTTTTATCTTTACCCATTAAAACACATCCTTTAACAATATTATAAAGACTTATAACAAATTAAGCAAGAACAAAATTGAATTAAAGAAAAACATATGCTATAATATAAAATAGAATAAGGAGGGACTAATATGTTAGTTGTAAAAGATATATTAAAAGTATTAAAATCTTACAATATTGATTCTACAAATTTTGGTCCTTCAATATATAAAAGTAATAGTGATATTGGTTTAAGCTTAGAAATAAAAGATGACACATTTGGATTTTTAACAAGATATTTTATATTTCAAACTAAAAAAGAATTAGAAGAGTTTTTAAAAAGCTTTTTTTGGTACAAAAAAAACAAAGATAAATGGAAAATAAGTCTTTCTTTAGATAATTATGAAATACCAAATCCTAAAATAAAATACACATATAATGATACAGAGTTAAATTATAATGATATGATCAACTTAGAAACAAACATAGCTAACGCTGAAAAAGAAAATAATGAAGACATTGAAAGAAATAGTTTAATGATTAATATTGAAGGTTTAACTAATTATCTAATTAATTTAAAAGAAAATAAATATAAAATAAGAAAAGAAAAAAATGATTTAAAAATTAAAGAAAATGAGCTTAAATATGAATTATTAGAAGCTTTAAACAAATATTATGGCAAAACAAAAGCCATAACCAAAAGACCTGTAAATTTAGATATTATAAATAATAGTAATGACAAAGATCAATTACAAGAAAACCTAAAAAATATTAAACAAAAAAGTATTAATGAAATAGAAGCTTATCTTAATAATTTAATTGATATAGTAAAAAATGAAGAATTAGAAGATAAATATATAATAAATATATATTCTAATAATATCTATAAATATAACATTGGTATTTTAAATAAGCAAATAGAATTTGTTAAAAAGAAAATTGAATCAGAGAAGAATTTTAATCTAAAAGGAAGTAAAATCCATAATATTGATGAAGAATTAAAATCTTTTTTAAAAACAAATTCTCCTCCACCAACCATTAAAAATTATTTAGCTGAAACAAAAGCAAAATTAGAAGATAAATATAATAAAATAAATGATAATAAAAATTCATATACAATTATCAGTGGAACTTTAATAAGAATGCCTGTAAAAAAGAATATAATAAAAAATAAATTTGATTCTTTAGAAAACTTAAATAAAGAATTTGACAATCTAAGTGCTAAGAAAAAAGCATATGCTATATTATATAACTCTTTTTATAAAGAAACTTGTGATATAATAAAAAACAATTTAAATCTCAATATAGAAGAAATTAAAAAATTAATTAATGTTGAAAATTCATACAAAACAATGGAAGAAATAGCTCATTTAGAAAACAACAGTCATTATTTAGCCAACTATTTTAAATATATTAATTTTAAAAATATAGACACATACATTTCTTCATTAATAGATATAACTAAAATAGTTAGTGATATTACATTTAAATTAACAAGTTCACTAAAAGTATTTTGTATAGAAAAAAAAGATAATAAAGAATTATTAAGTATAAATCCTATATTTAACAAAAAAGAAAAAACATATATAACAACATTACCTGAAAATACTAAAGTCTTATATATACCTGATAAAATAAATATAGATAATGAAACTAATGAATTAAGTATAATTAGCTCTAAAAATATTTATTTAAACTCTGAAATAATTGACACTTGCGATATGATAACTGTAAATAAATATCAAAAAAAGAATGAAACAAACTCCGAACATGGTATAATAATTACAACGGACTTAATCTTAAAAGAAACATACAACTTTAATGTAGGACTAATAGAGGGTGAATAAATGACAAAAGAAGAATTTTTAAAAGCATTAAGAAAAAATTTAAAATGGTTAAGTAAACAAGAACGAGAAGAAGAGTTAGTATATTATGAAAATAGAGATAATTATGATTTAGATCCTATAATTATTGCAAATGAAATATACAAAAAAAGAGGCTTAAAAATATTATTAATAAAAAAGATTAAATTTTTAGATGCTGTTAATATTTTAATAAAATCTCTTCAAAGTAAAAATAAAGAACTATTAAAAAAAGTACTTTTATTTTTCTTATATATGTTTTTCTTAATAATTATAATTAAAATACCATTTATATATATAAGAGATATGATTTCTAATATTTTTATAGACACATTTAAAAATAATAGTACATATGCACTATGGGCCTTATCATTAGAATTACTATATGCATTAACAGCGATTTTAATATTTATTAGAATGATTAAAAATAAAGCTATAGAACTAGAAAAAGAGGATAAATAATAATATCCTCTTTTTAATTAATCAAAATAATTTACACCAATCGCATTTCTAACTTCATTTAAAGTATCACTTGCAACCATTCTAGCTCTTTTACTACCATCCTGAAGCATTTTATATACTTCATCTAAATGTTCTTCATAATAAGCTCTTTTCGCTCTAATAGGTGTTAATATTTCTTCTAATATTTGATATAAGAATTTCTTTATTTTTACATCACCTAAACCACCACGTTTATAATGTTCTTTTAATTCATCCAAGTTATTATATTCATTCATATATTTTGAAAAATGTTCATCAGTCGCAAAAGCATCTAAATAAGTAAAAACTGCATTGTCTTCGACATTTCCTGGATCTTCAACTTTTAAATGATTAGGGTCAGTATACATACTCATAACTTTTTTATAGACAGTCTCACTATCATCAGCAAGATAAATACAATTACCAAGCGATTTACTCATTTTAGCTTTGCCGTCAGTACCTGGAAGACGTTTACAAACATCATTATTAGACAAATATATTTCTGGCATTTTAAGAACATCACCATAAGTAGCATTAAAAGTATGAACTATCTCTTTACATTGTTCAATTAAAGGAGCTTGATCTTCCCCTACTGGTACAAAATCCGCTTTAAAAGCTGTTATATCAGCTGCTTGACTAATCGGATAAGTTAAAAAACCTACAGGAACAGATTCTCCAAAACCACGTTGGATTATCTCTGTTTTAATCGTGGGATTACGTTTTAATCTTGAAACAGTTACTAAATTCATATAATAAAAAGTAAGCTCTGTAAGTTCTGGTATTTGTGATTGTACAAATATAGTTGACTTACTAGGATCTATTCCTACAGACAAATAATCTATTGCAACTTCTTTTATATTATCTTGAATCTTTTTAGGATTTTTAGCATTATCTGTTAAAGCTTGCATATCTGCAATAAAAATATAAGGTTCATAAAGACCACTATTTTGCATTTCTACTCTATTTTTAAGACTACCAACAAAATGACCCAAATGAAGTCTACCTGTTGGTCTATCACCTGTTAAAAAAACTTTTTTATTCATAAGTATCAACTCCCGACTTACTAAAATAATATTTTATAATAAAAATTGGGCTCTATCAAACAATAGACCCCATACAAAAATGATTTAACATTTTTTCCCTGCATAGCTAATATATCACAAATAATATTATATGTCAAATTATTTTAAGTCTAAAATAACTTATAATTTTTTTCTATAATTTTATCAAAATAATCATATATAGATTTTAACAATCCATTATTATTATAGTAATTAGCATTATAAATTATTCTTCCATAAAATAAGTCTGTAATATCACGTTTAAGATTATCTCGTACACCATAGCTACTAACAATTACATTAAAAAGATAGAGAGTATAAGTAATTTGTCTTATTCTCGAATTTGCCAATTTATTATTTCTATTTTCTTTTCCAATATTACAATCCTTAAGGAAATTAATTATAAGTATATCAATTTTATGATTATTATCTTTTTTATCAAGTTCTGATAACACACATGAATTATGAGCAACCGCATTCCTTAATTTATTTATCTCTCTTAAAATAAATACATACTTATTATCACTTAAATTATATTCAGTTGTAAAAAAGTCAAAAAAATTTATTAACTCACCAAACGTTATAATTTCAAGAAACTCCCAAACTGGAATATTCTCTATTTTTGAATCTTCATCTAAGTCATATTTAATAAATATTTTATGATAATATTCATTTGTAACTTTTTTTCTAATACTATTATGAACCCGTTTTGGAAATTTAGAATCATTAAAATCACGTTCTAAATAGAGATTAACAATATTATAACCATCTTCTTCTATACTCTCAATAGTATTTAATATTCTAACTTTTAAATAATGTTCAATATCTATAATCATTTTAAACAAAACTAATCTTGTTCTATAATCTATAATAGACATATCCTTCAAATATGCAAAATCTAAATCTATATACTTTCCTTTAAACTTACCACAAGGATATTTAGCAAAATTATTTCTATATGCTGTAACATTAAAATAATTGTTATTCTCTTTTAAATATTCTTCAGCTTGAGCTTCACTACATTTTTCAAACTTTATATTTTTTGTTTTTAAATATGACACCATTTCTGAAACTTTCATCATAGGTCTCAATTCTATTTTGCTAGTCATTTAAAATTCCCCCTAACTTATAAAAACATTATATCACATATTTTATAAAAAAAATGCAATTTACTATATTTAACACAATATTATTAATTTTTTAAATTAAAAAACATAAATATTTGATATAATTATAATATAAGGGATGATTATATGAATAGATTAACTAATAAAGGAAAAATAGTTTTTGGTATTTTAGGTATCTTTATTATTGCTTTAATCACAATTACTTTAATATTTATTTTTACTCCCAAAGATAAAGAATCAAAAGAGTTAAGCAAATACAAGTCTAATGTAATAGAAATAATGAAAGAAAAAAATTTATATAACAAAATAAATGAAAAAGAATATTCTAAAACTATTGAGATAATGTTAGAACAAAATGAGTTTAAAGAAAAGTATTTAGAAGATTATTATAAAATAGAATATATAAATGATAATAGCTTTCCTAAAAATATAAACAATCTTTTAAATAAAGATTATACCCCCACTGAAATAAATTATATAAATAATAATTTAAAAGAAGATATAAGCATATTATTAAATATGAAACATATTGATATATTAAAATTCAAAGATATTACAAACTTTGATATAAAAAACCTAGAAAGATATTTAAATTATTCTAAAGAAAACAGTAAATATGACATGAAAACAGTTGTTACTTATGTTAATATTGGCTTAGATTTAGAAGGATATTCTAAATATGAAAGCTATACAAAAAGTGAGGCTGAAAATGATTTAACAATAATAGTTAATAAATATCATAAACTACCAGAGGACTTTGAACCAAGTGATTTAGTAAATTTAGAAAATACTAATTATAAACTTAGAGAAGAGGCTGCTAGTGCTTTTAAAAAGCTCACTGAAGATGGAATTAAAAATAATGTAATATTCTATCCATTTAGTGCTTATCGCTCTTATGACACTCAAAATGGCTTATATACAAACTATAAAAATAGAGATGGCGAAAAAGAAGCTGATACATATTCTGCAAGACCTGGTTTTTCTGAACATCAATTAGGATTAGCAGTAGATGTTAGAAGTAGTAATCTACCTAGTAATTTAACTACAGAAGATTATAAATGGATGTTAGATAATTCTTATAAATTTGGTTTTATAATAAGATATCCTAAAGGAAAACAACATATAACCCAGTTTATAGAAGAACCATGGCACATAAGATATCTAGGAGTAGAACTAGCAACTAAAGTGCATGACTCAGGATTAACTTATGATGAATATTATGATTTATATATAGAAAAAAGATAAAACAAAAACTTGCCAACAAAGCAAGTTTTTCCAATTATAAATTACATTATAATTAACGTATTAAATTAGTTGGTAAAGCATCATTATTAAATTGTTCTGCTGCCTTACTCTTAGCCAATCCCATTATTTCCAATGCTCTATTTAGCGCTTGAGTTCTTATATCTTCTGGAACTTGCATATTATTTGCTAAACTTAAAAAATTATTTACTTGTTGCGCTTGCAATAATGCTCCAATATCAGCTTGCATTGCATTAACTTTACCAGCAATAACACTCAAAAGGTCAAGTTCACTTAATCCTGCTAAATTCATATATTAATTTCTCCTTCCAAATTTCTAAAATAATTTTAACAATAAATAAGGATTTTAGCAATCTTTATCATTTATCTTTACACTTATTATAAAAACCCATTTCTTTACTAAGAAATAGGGTTAATAATATTTTTTAAATTAAACTAATTCTAACTTAACTTGTAAAGCGTCATCGCCAACACGTTCTTTAAGTTTAATTATACGAGTATAACCACCATTACGTGTTTCATAACGTTTAGCAAGTTCATTAAATACTTTATTAACAACATCTTTATCATTGTATAAAAATGCTAAAGCTTTTCTACGATTTACTAAAGTACCTTTCTTACCATAAGTTATCATTTTATCAACAAATTTTCTAACTTCTTTAGCTCTAGCTTCTGTTGTTACAACAGATTCATTCATAATAACATCACGAGTTATATTAGCTAAAATACTTCTTCTTTGTCTTGATTCTCTACCTAATTTTCTATATAACATATCTTTTTACCTCCTTAGTCTCTAAATTTAAGTCCCATTTCAGCTACTTTATCAAGTACTTCTTTAAGTGATTTCTTACCTAAATTACGTATCTTAGTAACTTCAACTTCTCTTTTAGAGATAAGGTCTTGAACAGTATGAATACCAGCTCTTTTAAGACAATTATAAGCTCTAACAGAGAATTCAATTTCTTCAATAGGTGTTTCTAAAGTTTTAGTTATAGTATCTACCTTCTTTTCTTGCATTAAACCTGTAACATCACTAATTGAATTTAAATCAGCAACGATATTAAAATGTTCAATTAAGATTCTAGCAGATAAAGCCATAGCTTCTTCTGGAGACATACTACCATTAGTACTAATTTCCATTACTAACTTATCAAAGTTTTCATTTTGACCTACACGAGTAGATTCAACTTCATATTTAACAAGTTCAATAGGAGAATAATTAGAATCTATTGCAATAACTCCAACTTTATTTTCTGCAAATAACTTCTTATTTTCTTTAGCATCAACATATCCTTTACCATTAAAAATAGTAACTTCCATATCGATTTTACCGCCCTCAACTAAGTTACAAATAACTAAGTCTGGGTTAACAATATCTACATCTGAATTTTTTTCAAAATCTCCTGCAGTAACAGGACCTTCTGTATCTTTAAATAAATGTAAAGTTTTAACTTCTTCAGTATGATTTTTAACTACAACACTTTTAAGTGCAAGTACAATACTAGTTACATCTTCAACTACACCATCAATTTTTTGGAATTCATGCATAACTCCTTCAATTTTAACAGAAGTTATAGCACTTCCTGGTAAGCTTGATAACATAACTCTTCTAATTGCGTTTCCAATAGTTGTTCCAAAACCTCTTTCAAGGGGTTCTAATTCAAATTTACCAAAGTTATTGCTTTCTTGATATTCAGCAATACGGTATTCTGGTTTTTCAAAACTAATCATATTTTTTTGACCCTTTCTTTATATATTAATTTCTTGGACGTTTTGGTGGACGACAACCATTATGTGGAACTGGTGTTTCATCAGTTATAGATAAGATTTCAAGTCCAGCTGCTTGTAAAGAACGTATAGCAGTTTCTCTACCGCTTCCTAAACCTTTTACTACAACGTCAACTTTTTTAACTCCTTGTTCCATAGCAGCTTTAGCAGCAGCATCGGCAGCAATACCAGCAGCAAAAGGAGTTTTCTTTTTACTTCCTTTATAACCAATAGTACCACTTGATGCCCAAGCGATTACACTACCATCTTTTTCTGTAATAGTAACAATTGTATTGTTATAAGTAGAATGGATATGTGCAACAGCTTCAGGAATATTCTTCTTAACTTTTCTTTTTCTTCTATTATATGCCATAATTAACCTCCTACTTTCCTACTTTTTTCTTGTTAGCTACTACTTTACCTCTACCCTTACGAGTATGGGCATTACGGCTAGTTCTTTGACCTCTAACTGGAAGTCCTTTTTTATGTCTAACACCTTGATAGCAACCAATCTCCATTTTATTTTTAATACTCATTTGAACGTTACGACGTAAATCACCTTCAACAACATGGTTATCTACTTCTTTACGTAAGCGAGTAATTTCATCATCTGTTAAATCTTTAACTTTAGTTTCAGGATTAACTCCTGCATTTTCACAAATTGTTCTTCCTAAATTATTACCAATACCATAAATTGCAGTAAGTCCTACAAATACATGTTTTTCTCCTGGTAATTCAATATTTTTAATACGTGCCATAATTACCTCCTTTTATTAGCCTTGGGTTTGTTTGTGTTTAGGATTTTCACAAATAACCATAACTTTACCTTTTCTTCTAATTATTTTACACTTTTTACAAATCTTTTTTACTGATGGTCTAACTTTCATTATAATACCTCCATTATCTTTTATTCCATGTTATACGCCCACGTGTTAAATCATAAGGCGAAAGCTCTATTGTTACCGTATCACCTGGTAGAATACGAATCATATTTACTCGCATTTTACCAGAAACGTAGGCTTTTACAGTAAATCCATTTGGTAGTTCTACTAAGTAATCGCTACCCTTAAGTACTTCTATTACTTTTCCTTCTACTTCAATTTTCTCTTCTTTCGAATTTTGTTCTAATTTTTTATTATTAAATTTTTTCGCCATCGCTAATATCTCCTGTTAATATTTTTACTCCTGTCTTTGTAACTGCCACTGTATGTTCAAAATGTGCACTTGGGCTCTCATCTTCTGTAACAATAGTCCAATCATCATCGAGCATACAGACATTTTTTCTTCCTAAATTAAGCATTGGTTCAATAGCAATTACCATACCTTCTTTTAAAGTAGGTCCTGTCCCTTTAGCTCCATAATTAGGAACATCAGGATCTTCATGCATATTAGTACCAATTCCGTGTCCGACTAGTTCTTCAACTACACTTAAACCATGTGTATGTGCATAAGTTTCAATCGCATTTGATATATCACCAATTCTTGCACCAGGTTTAACTTGCTTTATTCCTTCATATAAAGCTTTTTCTGTATTTGTAACTAAATCTTCTACTTCTTTAGGAACATCTCCTACAATATATGTTCTTGCACTATCTGATTCATATCCATCAAGTCTAACTGTAAAATCAATTGAAACTATATCTCCATTTTGAATTTTACGTGAACTTGGAATACCATGTACAACTTCATCATTAATTGAAACACATATACTAGCAGGATAACCTTCATAGTTAAGACAAGATGGTATAGCATTATGTGAAGAAATAAATTTATAAGCTATTCTATCTAATTCTTTAGTAGTAACACCAGGTTTAATATGTCTTTTAATTTCCTCATGTGTAAGAAAATTTAAGTACCCAGCTTTTCGCATCAAATTTATTTCTCTTTCACTTTTAATACTAATCATTTTTCGCCTCTTTAATTATTTCTTTAAGCACTCTTTCCAAATCATTATCAACAATAATATTTTTTAACAAATGCTTTTCTTCATAATAGCTTTTTATTAAGCTAACATTACTCAAATAATCATCAAACCTTTTTCTAAATGATTCTTCGTTATCGTCTGATCTCTTGATAAGATCAGAATTACAATC
This sequence comes from uncultured Bacilli bacterium, assembly GCA_910587745.1. GTDB lineage: Bacteria > Bacillota_I > Bacilli_A > RF39 > UBA660 > Caccenecus. The sequence goes on along the minus strand of CAJUNE010000020.1, from coordinate 13,311 downwards.
ATCACAAATATTTTCTTTACTTGGTTTCATATTCTCAAAATAAACATTATAGCTTCTTCCACATTTAGGGCAATTAATTCTTCCTAAAACTCTTTTTAAAGCAAGTTCCCTATCAATATCTAATGATATAACAACATTGTTAGTAACTCCCATACTTATTAACATTTCATCTAAGCTTTCAGCTTGAATTAAAGTTCTAGGAAAACCATCCAGAATAAATGATTGTTTAGATAATTCAGTTAATTTCTGTTTAATTAAATTAATCATTACATCATCACTTATCAAATTTCCAGATGCCATAATATTTTCTATTTCTTTACCAAATTTACTACCACTTTGAATTTCTTCACGAAGTATATCACCAGTACTTAGGTGTTTATAATGATAATTCTTAATTAAATAATCACTTATAGTTCCTTTACCAGCTGCTGGAGGAGCGATAAAAATGACATTTTTCATTTTATCTAAACCTCTTTTTCTTTGCAGCATAGCTTCTAGCAGTTAAACTACTTTCAATTTGTTTATAAGTTTCTATTGCAACACCTACAACGATAAGTATTCCTGTACCACCGATAGTTACATTACTAGGAAGTTCTGTAACCATTGAGATAACTACTGGAAGACCAGCAAGTATTACTAAGAATAAAGAACCCACTAAAGTAAGTCTAGATAAAGATTTACTAATATATTTAGTAGTATCTTCACCAGGTCTTACTCCTGGAATATATCCACCATTTTTATTTAAGTTTTTACTCATTTCCTCAGGATTCATACTTAAGAAAGTATAGAAATATCCAAATACAAATATTAAGAAAATATAAAGTAATAAACCAGTTGGTGAAGTATAAACAATATAATTATTTACAAAATCAATTGCTGCCTGATTCTTAGTAAACGCAACAATTGTTGCAGGTATAGTTGTTAGAACTGAAGCAAATATAACTGGCATAACTCCAGCACTATTAATTTTAATAGGTAAGAATGAAGTTTGAGAGCCATATGCACTATTAGTTCTATTTGAGTATTGAATTGGAACTCTTCTCTCAGCAAGTTGAATCCAAATAATACCTACAATTATTAAAACATAGCTTAAGATAAATAGACCAAATAATGTAACACCAAGACCAGTTTCAAATGAACCATGAATAAATGCTCCATAAGCACTAGTAAATACGCTAGGTAAACTAATTAAGATACCTCCCATAATTAATAGTGATTGGCCATTACCAATACCTTTTTGGCTAATTTGATCACCCATCCATAGTAAGAATGCTGTACCAGCAGTCATTACTAAGCTAGTTTTTAGCATATCCATACCAGATGCTCCATTTAAATAGAATATTGATATAGCATATGCTTGAATAAAGGCAATAATAATACCTAAATATCTAGTTATTTTATTAATCTTTTGTCTACCAACATAACCTTGTTCTTTCAAATCTTTAAAGTAAGGAATTATATCCATCTGTAATAACTGTGTAATAATACTTGCCGTAATATATGGACTAACACCCATTCCGAAGATAGAGAAACTACGAAGTCCTCCACCACTCATTAAGTTAAAGATTTCTAAAAAACCAAGTTCTGAATAAACAGTACTTGCCCAAGGAATAGTTATATTTAAACCAAGAGCAAAGAAACCTAAACAGAATAATGTAAAGTAGATTCTTTTTCTTAAATCTTTATTTTGTTTACTAAATATTTTGGCAATCCCTTTAAACATCTAAATCACCTCAGCTTTACCGCCAGCATTTTCGATTTTAGTAACAGCTGAAGATGAGAAACGATTTGCTTTAACAGTTAATTTTTTAGTAATTTCACCGTTAGCAAGTACTTTAACACCGCTTAGTTGTTTTTTAATAATTCCACGTTCTTTTAAAACTTCTGGAGTAACAACATCACCATCGTTAAAGAATTTATCTAAAGTACTTAAATTAATTGTTGCAAATTTAGTTTCAAAACGAGCATTATTAAATCCACGTTTAGGAACTCTTCTATAAATAGGAGTTTGTCCACCTTGGAACCAAGCACTAATACTTGCTCCACTTCTAGACTTTTGACCGTTTTCTCCACGACCTGCTGTTTTACCAGTACCAGATCCAGGACCACGGCCTACTCTTTTACGAGCTTTAGTTTCATTTGATTTAGGCAATGATTCTAATTTCATATTATAACTCCTCCACTTTCTTACCACGAAGTGCTGCTATTTTAGCAGGACTCTTTTGTGATTTTAAAGCTTCAAGTGTAGCTTTAGCAACATTAATCTTTGTATTTGAACCTTGTGATTTTGATACGATATCTTTAACACCTGCAAGTTCAAGAACAGCACGAGCAGCACCACCAGCGATAACTCCAGTACCTTCTTTAGCAGGTTTAATCATAACAACAGCACGACCTACCTTAGCAGTAGCTTCATGAGGAATAGTTCTATTGTCAATAAGTGATACTTTAGTAACATTCTTATTAGCAGCTTGTAAAGCTTTTTTGATAGCTTCTGGAACTTCATTAGCTTTACCATTACCTATTCCAACTAAACCTTTACGGTTACCTACAACAACAGTTGCAGAAAATCTAAAGTGTCTACCACCTTTGGTAACTTTTGTTACTCTACCAATAGAAATAACTTTTTCTTCTAATAAATTTTTCTTAGTTTCTTGTGTATTCTTCTGTCTCATAACGTCCTCCACTCTAGAATTCTAAACCATTTTCACGTGCAGCTTCAGCTAAAGCTTCAACACGTCCATGATATAGGTATCCACCTCTATCAAATACAACAGTTTTGATTTTTGCGATCTCGCATTTTTTAGCAATATCAGCACCTACTAATTTAGCAGCTTCAATATTACCACCATTTTTAATTTTAAGTTCAACAGTTGATGAGCTAACTAAGGTTTTACCAGTTGTATCATCAATTACTTGAACATAGATTCCATTATTTGAACGAAACACATTTAATCTTGGAACTTCTGGAGTACCACTAATTTTATTACGAACACGAGCGTGTCTTCTTAAACGTGCAACATTACTAGCTTCTTTTTTTATCATAATTTCCGACCTTTCTAACCTTATTTAGCAGCTTTCTTACCTTCTTTACGACGAACATATTCACCTTTATAACGAATACCTTTTCCTTTATAAGGTTCTGGTTTTCTTATTTTACGAATATTAGCCGCAAATTCAGATACTTTTTGCTTATCAATACCACTAATAGTAATTTCTGTATTACTTACTTGTTCTACTTTTAAATCACTTGGAACTTCTACTACAACAGGATGAGAGAAACCAGCAGAGATATTAATTTTATTTCCACTAACTTGGAAACGATAACCAACACCAACAGCTTCTAATCCTTTAGAGAAACCTTCACTTACACCAGTAACCATATTACTGATTAATGAATTCATAGTTCCAACGTTTACATTAGCTTCTTTACTATCGTTTTTAGCTTTAGTAGTAAGACTTGTTTCTTCTACTACTACTTCAACTAATTTATGAAGTTCTTGAGTTAAAGATCCTTTAGCACCTTTAACTGTAACAATATTATTTTCAACAGTTACACTAACACCGTTAGGTATCGCGATTTTTCTATTACCAATTCTACTCATAGATTTTCCTTACCAAATATAGGCAAGTACTTCGCCTCCTAATCCAGCATTTCTAGCTTCTTTATCAGTCATTAAACCTTTAGAAGTAGAAATAATTGCAATTCCAAGTCCATTAAGAACACGAGGAATTTCATCAGCTTTAGCATAAACTCTTAAACCAGATTTACTGATTCTTTTTAAGCCAGTGATAACTCTTTCTTTTTTATCACCATATTTTAAAGTTAAAGTAAGTTTATCACCAGTGATACATTTTTCATTGTTATATTCAGCGATATAACCTTCTTTCTTAAGAATTTCAGCAATTCCTAAAGTCATTTTTGTACCAATTACTTCAACTGTCTCATATCTCATTTGATTTGCATTACGAATTCTTGTAAGCATATCTGCAATTTTATCTTGTACCATCTAAAATTCCTCCTTCCTTACCAACTTGATTTCTTTACGCCAGGTATTTTACCTTCATTTGCAAGTTCTCTAAAGCAAATACGGCAAATACCAAATTTACGTAATACACCATGAGGTCTTCCACATCTCTCACATCTAGTATAAGCACGAACTTTAAATTTTGGAGTTCTTTTGCTTTTAATTATCATACTTTTCTTAGCCATGTCTATTACCTCCTAATTCTTGAAAGGCATTCCAAATGCCTTTAATAAAGCAAATGCTTCGTCGTTTGTTTTAGCAGTAGTAACGAATACTATATCCATACCACGTACTTTAACAACATTATCATATTCTATTTCTGGGAAAATTAATTGTTCTTTAATACCTAAAGTGTAATTACCTTTTCCATCAAATGCAGTTTTAGAAACACCTCTAAAGTCACGAACACGAGGAAGAGATACACGAATTAATTTTTCCATAAAATCATACATCTTTTCTCCTCTTAGAGTAACTTTAACACCAATAGCTTGACCTTCACGAAGTTTAAAACCTGCGATAGAATGTTTAGCTTTAGTAACAACTGCTTTTTGACCAGTTATAGCCTCTAAATCTTTAACTGCTGCTTCAATAAACTTATGGTCACGAGCTCCGTCACCACAACCCATATTGATAACAATTTTTTCTAGTTTAGGTACTTCCATAATACTTGAATATTTAAATTCATCTTTTAAACTTTTGATGATTTTTTCATCATATAATTTTCTATAATTACTCATAAATATTCACCTACTTACTTTTACTTTCTTTTTTAGTTTTTGTAGCTTTTGTTTCTTCAATTTTCTTTACGTTTGATACATGAATTGGAGCTTCAATATCAAATATTCCACCTTTATCATTTTGATTATTTGGTTTAACGTGTTTTTTAACTATATTAATTCCTTCAACAACAACTTTGTCTTCATTTCTTAAAGTTTTAATTACTTTACCATTTTTGCCTTTATCACGACCAGCAATAACTAAAACTTCGTCGCCGAGCTTTATTTTCATCATAATTGGATCCTCCTATATAACTTCCTTAGCAAGAGAAACGATTTTCATATAATCAGCTTCACGTAACTCTCTTGCAACAGGTCCTAGAACTCTAGTACCTACTGGAGATTTATCATCTTTAATGATAACACAAGCATTGTCATCAAATTTAATATAGCTTCCATCTTTTCTTCTAACACCTTGAACTGTTCTAACGATAACTGCTTTAACAACTTTACCTTTTTTCATATTTGAATTAGGTATCGCTTTTTTAACAGTACCAACTACAACATCACCGATATTAGCAGATTTTACTTTAGAGCCACCAAGAACACGGATAACTAGTAATTCTCTAGCTCCAGTATTATCAGCAACTTTTAATCTTGTTTCTTGTTGAACCATGATTTACCTCCTAAAGTATTACAGCTTTTTCGATTATTTCAACAAGTTCATATCTTTTAGTTTTAGATAATGGTCTTGTTGCTCTAACTCTAACTGTATCTCCTACACCTGCTTCATTTTTCTCATCATGAGCAGTATATTTTTTTGAATATTTAACACGTTTTTTATAAAGTGGATGAATTTTATAAGTTTCAACTAGTATAGTAATAGTTTTATCATTTTTATTACTTACTACTTTACCAACTAATTCTTGTCTATTCTCCATGATTAGCCTCCTCTAGTTCTCTTTCACGTAAAATTGTTTTCATTCTTGCTACATCTTTTCTAAGTTCATTAATTTTATGAGGTTTTTCTAAAGTACCAGTAGATTGTTTCATACGAAGGTTAAAAAGTTCTTTTTTAGCTTCAATGATTTTACTCTCTATTTCTTTATTAGAAAGTTCTCTTAATTCTTTAATTTTCATCAGCTTCACCTGCTTTTAATTCTTTCTTAACGAATTTAGTTTTAATTGGTAATTTGTGACTTGCAAGTCTAAGTGCTTCACGAGCAATAGCTTCATCAACACCACCAATTTCAAACATGATTTTGCCTTCTTTAACAACTGCTACCCATTCATTAACATTACCTTTTCCTGTACCTTGACGAGTTTCTAAAGGTTTTTGAGTTAAAGCTAAATGAGGGAAAATATTTATCCAAACTTTACCTCCACGTTTCATATAACGTGTCATAGCGATACGAGCAGCTTCTATTTGACGAGCAGTAATCCATGCTCCTTCTTTTGCTTGAAGACCATATTCACCGAAATGTAATTCTGTGTTTCCTCTAGCATGACCATCATAAGTTAGTCTGTGAGGCTTTCTATATTTAGTCTTTTTTGGCATTAACATGAGATCCATCTCCTCTCGTACGTTTATTAGTAGGAAGAATTTCATCTTTGTAAATCCAAACTTTTACACCAATCTTACCATATGTTGTGTCAGCCTCACTCGTTGCATAATCAACATCAGCTCTAATTGTATGAAGTGGAACAGTACCTTCTGTATATCCTTCAGTACGAGCCATTTCAGCTCCACCTAAACGACCAGATACACTAGTTTTAATACCTTTAGCTCCAGCTTTCATTGTATTTCTAATTGCTCTTTTTTGAGCACTTCTAAATGGAGCACGAGCTTCAATTTGTGAAGCAATACTTTGTGCTACTAATTTAGCATTTAAATCTGGATTTTTAACTTCAACGATATTTACATATACGTCTTCGCCTACTAATTTTTTAATTTCTTTTCTTAATTTTTCGATGTCTTCTCCGCCTTTACCAATTATAACACCTGGTTTAGCAGTATTAATTGAAACATCAATTCTATTTTTCTTTCTTTCAATAATTATGGAAGCAACAGCAGCATCTTTAAGCTTATTTTCTAAATATTCTCTAATTTTAATATCTTTATTTAAAACTTCAGCATAGTCTTTACCAGCATACCATTTAGATTCCCAATCTTTATTAACTCCAAGTCTAAAACCTATTGGATTAACTTTTTGACCCATTATGCTTCCTCCTTAACTTTTCCATCACTAACTTTTACAGTAATGTGACTAGTTCTTTTATCTCTTCTGTCAACATTTCCACGACTTGCAAATTTAATTCTTTTATAAACTTGTCCTGGATTAATATAACATTCACTAATTCTTAAATCTGCTTCTAAAGCTCCAAAGTTATTAACTGCATTAGCAACAGCACTATTTAATACTTTTAAAATTAGTCTTGATGCTTTAGTATTAGTATTTTCTAGAATGCCAATAGCAGTTTGTACATCTTTACCACGAATAAGATCCATAGTCATTCTTGCTTTTCTAGGGGCAATCATAGCTCCCTTATGTATTGCATAAGTTTCCATTTAAACACCCTCCTACTTTTGTCCTGCATGTCCGCCAAACTTACGAGTCATTGCGAACTCTCCAAGTTTGTGACCTACCATATCTTCTGTAATATATACAGGGATAAACTCTTTTCCGTTATGAACAGCAATTGTGTGTCCTACGAAATCAGGATAAATAGTTGAACGACGAGACCAAGTTTTAATAACTTCTTTTTTATTATTCTTATTTAATTCTTGAATGCGCTTAAGTAATCTATCGAATACATAAGGCCCTTTTTTTAAACTTCTTGCCATTATTTCCTCCTATTTATTTTTTCTACTAACAATTAACTTGCTAGAAGCTTTCTTATTTTTTCTTGTCTTGTATCCAAGAGCAGGTTTACCCCAAGGTGTCATCGGACTCTTACGTCCAACTGGTGTACGACCTTCTCCACCACCATGAGGGTGATCATTAGGGTTCATAACAGAACCTCTATTAGTAGGTCTAATACCTAAATGACGTTTACGTCCAGCTTTACCTAAATTAACAAGTTCATAATCTTCATTACCAACAGTACCGATTGTAGCCATACAAGTTCCAAGAACTTTTCTTGTTTCTCCAGATTGTAATCTTAAGATAACATATTTACCATCTCTACCTAATATTTGAGCACTAGCTCCTGCACTACGTGCAATTTCAGCACCCTTACCAGGTTTAAGTTCGATACAATGTACAACAGTACCTACTGGAATATTTTCAAGTGGTAATGCATTACCAACTTTGATATCAGCTTCACTACCATTTTCAATAATCATACCAACTTTTAAACCTTTAGGAGCAATAATATATCTTTTTTCACCATCACGATAGTTAATCAAAGCGATATTAGCGCTTCTATTTGGGTCATATTCAATTGTTGCAACTCTACCAGTTACACCTGTTTTATTTCTCTTATAATCAATTAAACGATATTTTCTTTTAGCTCCTCCACCAATGTGACGAACTGTCATTTTACCTTGATTATTTCTTCCTCCTGTTTTAGAAGAACTTTTAAGTAAACTTTTAGTAGGAGTACTAGTAGTTAACTCTTCATTCATAAGAGTTGTCATTCCACGACGACCATTAGTCGTTGGTTTATATTTCTTAATTGCCATAAATTACTCCTCCTATAATTCTATTTTAGAGTCTTTATCCAAAGTAACAATAGCTTTTTTATAAGTTTTAGTCATACCTGGATATCTTCCAACTCTTCTTTTCTTAGCTTTTGTATTTAATGTATTAACACTTTTAACAGTAACACCAAATGCTCTTTCAACAGCTTTTTTAATTTGTGTTTTGTCAGCATCCTTAGCTACTTTAAATGTATATACATTATCATTTTGCATTTTAATAGCACTTTTCTCAGTAATAACCGGTGAATCAATAATATCAGTATAATCCTTCATTATTTAAGCACCTCCTCGATTTTTTTAACAGCTGCTTCATCACATACAAGTGTGTCTGTATTAACTAAATCTAAGCAGTTAATTTCATTACTTGTAATATAATAAGCATAACCTAAATTTCTAGTTGCCATATATAAGTCTTCGTTGTCTTCTGCTGTAACAAATAATACTTTACCATTAAGTTCTAAATTTTTAACTAAATTCTTAATTTCTTTAGTTTTTAAACTTTCAAGTTTAATATTATCAATTACAACTAATTCTTTATCTTGAGCTTTATGAGTAAGCGCACTCTTTAAAGCCAAAGCTCTTTCTTTTTTATTAATATCGAAAGTGTAGTCTCTAGGAGTAACTCCCCCAGCAATTCCGCCACCTCTCCATTGAGTAGCACGGATACTACCTTGACGAGCACGTCCAGTACCTTTTTGTTTCCAAGGTTTTCTTCCACCACCAGAAACTTCACTACGAGTTTTAGTTTTATGAGTTCCTTGTCTCATTGAGTCAAGTTGTAAACGAATCATTTTCTTTAAAACTAAATCATTAGTCTCAATATTCCAAACAGTATCAGCTAAAGTAATATCTTTTACAGATTCATTAGCCATGTTTTTAACATTTATCTTCATAATTAATCCTTTCTAGAAAACTAATTGTTTTCTCCAGAATTTTCTTCATTAGCTTCTACTTCTTCAGTAGTTACTTCTTCTGTTTCTTCTACTGTAGGAGTTACATTTGTAGATTCTTCACTAACAACTTCTACTGGTGTTTCCTCTACAACTTCATCTACAACTGTTTCTTCGTAAGTTATAACTTCTTTTGGATTTTTCTTACGATTATTCTTAACAGCAGATTTAATAAATACTAATGAATTCTTTGCTCCTGGAATATTTCCACTTACTAAAATATAATTTTCGTTTACATTAATTTCAATAACTTCCAAATTTTGAATAGTTATTGTTTCAGCTCCCATATGTCCAGAAAGTATTTTTCCTTTAAGAACTCTTTTTGGAAGCATAGTTCCCATTGAACCAGGTCTTCTGTGATATCTAGAACCATGAGTTTCAGGTCCACGAGATTGATTATTACGTTTAATAACACCTGTAAAACCTTTACCTTTGCTAGTTCCTGTTACATCGATTACATCTCCTACTTCAAAAGTACTTGCATCGATTACGTCACCAACATTTACAGTTCCTTCATAATCTCTGATTTCTTTTAAGAAGCGCTTAGGAGTTGTATTAGCTTTTTTTGCTCTACCCATTTCTGGTTTAGTAGCATTTTTTTCTTTCTTTTCAAATACGCCTAATTGAATAGCATTATAACCATCAGACTCTACAGTTTTAACTTGCATTACTGTATTAGGTGCAACTTCTACTACAGTAACAGGAATTAATTTACCATCTTTAGAGAAAACTTGAGTCATTCCAATTTTGCGTCCTAAGATTCCTTTCATCTTATAACCTCTTTCCTATATTATAATTTTATATCAATGTCTACACCACTTGGTAAATCTAAGTGAGTTAACGCATCAATAGTTTCTTTACTTGGGTTTTTAATATCGATAAGTCTTTTATGAGTACGCATTTCAAATTGTTCACGTGCATCTTTATACTTATGTACCGCTCTTAATACTGTATACTTTTGTATTTCAGTAGGAAGTGGTACAGGTCCTGAAACCTCTCCCCCAGTTCTCTTAACTGTCTCAACAATCTTAACTGCAGCAGTATCAAGTAGTCTATGATCATATGCTTTAAGATTGATTCTAACTTTAGTATTTGACATGTTCTTTCTCCTTTCGTCTATATCTAGTATAGGCTTGCTAAACACAAATTACCTGATACTTGAGGTATATGGAACAACCTCGCCTAGTGTATCAGCAACCTTGCGCATCATCGCAGTCATACGAAATAGATTATACCATAAATTCTATGAATTGCAAGCATAAATTTGCCTAAAATAAAGATTTTTGTGATATAATGTCAATCATAGGGAATATCTACAAGCAAGGTACGATTTTGTCTCCGTATAACGCTTGGTCAAATGGCTCTTCATATCAGGCTAACGTGTTCCTTGTGTATAACAACGGCAACTTCGGCAACACCAACGTGAACAACACTTTTGGTGTGCGCCCAATATCCTTTTGTAACTCAAAATATTTGATTATGATTAAATATTGCAGAATTAGGATACAAGATTAATCACTAGCTTAACGCTTAAATATATAGCATTGATATTTTATATTAACAAAGTATGAAATTAGCACAATGCCTTTTTATTTTAAAAAATTTTTGTTATACTCTAATTGGGAATATCTAACATAATGAAGATTAGATGTCTCCGTATAACTGGTATTATAACAGTTCATCTAGTCGCAACGCTGCCGTGTTCAATGTGAATTCGAGTGGCCAGCTCAACGCCAACAACGTGAACAGCACTACTCCTGGTGTGCGCCCAATATTCTTTTAAACTTACATATTTGGTTAAGACTAAATATAAAGAACTAGGATACAAGATATTTCCTTAAGAGAAATCTTAAAACATATATAAGCTGATACATTATATTCTTGTATATAATTTTATTACAGCTTTTTTATTTTTCGAAAAAATGATATACTTTATTTAAGGAATATCTAAATACGTTGATTGTTAATCTCCGATTTACTGGAGTGGCGGTAATGCTGCTGTCGTGTTCTATGTGAGTACGAGTGGCAACCTCAACAACACCAACGTGAACGACACTAATCTTAGTGTGCGCCCAATATCCTTTTATAACTTAAATATTTAGTTACGATTAAATATAACAGAATTAGGATACAAGATATTTCTTCAGGAAACTTAAACACATAAAAGTTGATATTCTATATCTAGCATATAAAGTTACCACAACTTTTTATTTACTTTAAATAAATAGCAAGTTATAATAAAAATGGTTAATCTAATAAAATACTGATGTCTCCGTATCGTAGTGCTTCTACTAGCGGTAACAACGCTCTCGTGTTCTTTGTGTATAACGATGGCAACCTCAGCTGGGACAACGTGAACAACACTAACATTAGTGTGCGCCCAATATCCTTTTAAACTTAAATTTTTGGTTAAGACTAAATATAAAGAACTAGGATACAAGATTAATCATTAGCAAAAAGCTTAAATATATAGCATTGATATTTTGTATTAAATATATAAAATCACTACAATGTTAATTAGGGAATATCTAAAAAAACGAAAGTCAAGATGTCTCCGTATAACACTAACAGCACTCCTCGCGCTAACGTGTTCCTTGTGTATAACGATGGCAACTTCAGCAACAACAACGTGCACAACACTTATGGTGTGCGCCCAATACTCTTTTATAACTCAAAATACTAAGTTACGACTAGTATTGTAGAACTAGAGTACAAGATATTTCCTTAAGAGAAATCTTTAAATACTTAAAAGCTGATACTTTATATCTTGTATATAATTTCATTACAGCTTTTTTATTTTATTAAAAAATGATATACTATAAAAGGAATATCTAAAATGCATACGATAGTCTCCGTATAACTTATATTTCCGCACCAGTGATTCTACTCGTTGGGCTAACGTGTTCTATGTGAATTCGAGTGGCCACCTCAACGCTCCTAACGTGAACAACACTTATGGTGTGCGCCCAATATCCTTTTAAACTTACATATTTGGTCAAGACTAAATATAAAGAATTAGGATACAAGATATTTCATTGAAAATATTTCTAAAAATATGATATTGATGTTTCCAATCTTCGAAAAAGAAACTTTAACAATATCTTTTTATTTTGAATATTTTTTGTTATACTAAAATAGGGAATATCTAATAACGTTGACTCTATCCGTCTCCGAGAAACTGGAGTGGCGGTAATGCCGCTGTCGTGTTCTTTGTGTATAACGATGGCCACCTCAACAACGCCAACGTGAACGACACTAACATTAGTGTGCGCCCAATACCTTTTTATAACTCATATATTCGATTACGATTAAATATAGCAGAATTAAGGTACAAGATATTGTCCTTAGAAAACTTAAATAACTAAAATTGATGTCTAATATCATTAGTATATTAAACTAAAACAGTTTTTTAAAAAGAATATTTACTTTAAATATACTTTAAATTATAATTAAAAATGGTTAATCTAATCACTTTGAATTCGTCTCCGTATAACTTCAATCCAAGTAACACTTATCCCGCTCGCGTGTTCCTTGTGCATAGCGGTGGCCACCTCAACAACACCAACGTGAACAACACTGACATTAGTGTGCGCCCAATATCCTTTTATAACTTACATATTTAGTTACGATTAAATATAATAGAATTAGGATACAAGATTAATCACTAGCTTAACGCTAAAACATTTAACATTGATATTATATATCTTGTATATAAAATTAATACAATGTTTATTATTAATTAGGGAATATCTCCAAAATGGTAGATCAGATGTCTCCGTATAACTGGTATTATAACAGTTCGTCTAATCGTAACGCTAACGTGTTCTATGTGTATAACAATGGCCAGCTCAACTGGAACAACGTGAACAACACTACTCCTGGTGTGCGCCCAATATTCTTTTATAACTCATATA
>CAJUNE010000019.1 GCA_910587745.1 uncultured Bacilli bacterium | reverse complement strand
TTCTATAACTTTTTATCAAACTTTTCATTATCTTCGACAAAACTTGTCAAAACTTACCATATTTGACTACTATATTATTTTTTTATAATATAAATATACAATATAATTAAGTGTTTTTCAAGGATATTGTGATTATTTTTAACAAATGTTTTTTTATTAATATCTAATACTACTAATAAACTAGCAATTAATTACAAAATATTTTATAAATATCTTAATCATAAATATAAATCATTAAGATAAAGATTTAATTTCAAAATAATAGATTAATTCTTTTATTTTAAAGTTTTTTCATGTATACTTATATTAGGTGATATAACATGAAAAATAAAGTAAATGATTTAAAAATAATATATAATAAAACTATTAAAGTAGTTGGAGTAACTTTTGCTAACCATCCTAAAAATATTAATAAAATAATTGAAAATGGTATTTATTATAAAGCTTTTAAAAGATATTCTGGATATAAAGATAAAGAACTAATAAAAGAAAATATTAATATTAAAGAATTTAACAAAGAAGAATTAAGTGATGTAATATTAGAAGCTTATAAATATGAGAATAATGATGCCATAAAAGTATTAATAAATGATTTTGATGATAATTATTTAGAAGTTGGTAATATACCAGCTGATGAAGTAAATAATCTGTTGCCATATTTAAAAAATAAAAATAATTTAATTCTTTCTGCTTATTTAACAGGTGGTAATTTAAAAAATATTATTCACGACGAATATAAAAATTATATTGAAATAGAAAAATTAAATATTGGGATTTCACTAGATATAATTGTAAAAGAAAAATAAGGAACTAGCTATTAACTAATTCCTTATTTTCATTTATAAGTTTATCAACTTCTACTTTATTAATACTATCAAATCTTTTAGTTATTTTATCACTTGTTGTATTAAGTTCTTCAACACTATTAGATACTGTTTTAATGTTACGAGCCAACTTATCCCAACGTTCTTTATAACGTGAAAATTCTAAAGATAATTTATTAAGTTCTTCATGAATAACTTGTGCATATTTATCTCTTTCCATATTTTTAAGAACCATTGAAATAATTGTGAGCATACTCATAATTGTTGTTGGACTAGTAATCCAAACTTTTTTAGAATAAGCATAATCAAGTATATCTCTATGATAAGCATTAACTTCAGCGAATATTGCTTCTGCTGGTAAAAACAGCATAGCCTCTCCTGCTGTTTCTCCAGGTATAATATATTTACTACTAATCGCATCAATATGCTTTTTAAAATCTATTTTAAATTGTTTTTCATACATAGTTCTTTCTTCTAAAGAAATATTTTTATTAGTCATTCTTTCATAATTTTCTAAAGGAAACTTTGAATCTATAGCAATAGTTCCAAGTGGCGCTGGTGCAAATAAAAGTGCATCGGCAATAAATCCATTACTCATCTTATGTTGTAATGAATATATTCCTGAACTAGTGCCTCCAAAAGCATTTTCTAAAATAAAACTTAAATTTACTTCTCCAAAAATACCTCTAGTTTTTTTATCAGTCAAAACACTTTGTAAAGAAATAATATCACTTGATAAGCCATCTATTTTCTTTTGTGCTTCATCTATTTTAGATAATCGTTCGAGGACACTTGCAAAAGTCCTATTTGTTTTTTCTAAACTTTGATCTAATCTTTCTGTAACTTTATTATTAATCTCCATAAGTTTTCTTTCAATTTTTTCATCTAACTTATCAAAATCATTTCTAAGGTCATTAGTAAAACCTATTTTAAACTCTCCTATTTCTTTAACAACTTGCAACTCTAATTTACTCATTCTATCAACAATATCTGCATCATTTCTCTTTTTTAACATCATAACAAGCAATAAAACTATAATTATTCCTAACATCCCAAGTATTACATATTCCATTATTATACCTCTTTTCTTATCTAATTATAACATGGATATTTTCAAAATAAAATAGTAAGTACATTTGTTTTGATTTAATTTGACATATATACATTTGTATGATATATTTAAACTATCAGGGAGGTAACATATGAAGAATACTTTTACAAAAGAAGATATAAAAAATATGATTTATGAAATTAGAGGAGAAAATATTATACTTGCTAGTGATGTAGCTAAGGTTTTTGAAATGGAAACAAAAAGAATAAATGAAATAGTGAAAAGAAATAGAAATAAATTTGATTATACTTTCTGTTTTCAATTAACAAAAAATGAATATGAAAATATATATTTAAGGTCGCAAATTGCGACCTTGAAAAACAATGAAAATGCACGTAGAAATAATATAAAATATCTCCCTTATGTGTTTACAATTGAAGGAATTAAAATACTATCAGAAATAATAAAATCTGATAAAATAAAAGAATCTTCTAGAATGATTTTGGAAGCTTTTAACGAAAAAAATAACTATCAAATAATTTACAGAAGTCCCGAATTTCCTGAGCAAAACATCCAAAATATGATTTACAAAATAAGTGGAAAAGAAGTTATGTTAGATGAAGATTTAGCATATCTTTATAAGTGTAAAAATGGCACTAAAGAAGTTAATCAAGCTGTAAAAAACAACATCGAGAAATTCCCAAAAAGATTTTCTTGGGTGTTATCTAATAGTGAATATAAAAACTTGCGGTCAAAATTTTTGACCTCAAGTTTGGACAATAATTATGGTGGAAGAAGATCTAATCCTAGAGTTTTTACAGAAGAAGGAATCATAATGCTTGCAACAATTTTAAAGTCCCCTGTTGCAATTGAAGTAAGTATAAATATTATGGATACTTTTATAGCGATGCGTCATTTTCTAAATAACAATCATGATATTTTAAAAAACATCATCCATCTAAATAATAAAATAGATAATAACACAAAAAATATTAATATTCTAAATAAAAGAATAGACAGTATAATAAAGGAAATAAATATAAATAAAACTGAAAAGAAAGAATATTTATTTATTGATGGTGAAGTATATGATTCATATTCTTTTATAATTGATATATTAAAGAAAGCCCAAAATAATATTATCTTAATTGATAGTTATGCTGATAAAAGTATTTTAGACATTATCAAGGATTTACCAATTAAAATAATTTTAATAACTAAATCAAAATCTTTATTAAAACCATTAGATATAGAAAAATATAATAAACAATATAATAATTTAAAAATTATTTATAGTGATATTTTTCATGATAGATTTATTATAAATGATAATAAAGATATTTACCATTTAGGTACTAGTATAAATCATGCTGGAAATAAAATATTCGCTATTAATAAATTAGAAGATAAAGAAATAAAAAATACTTTAATAAATAAAGTAAATTCTATTCTTTGATATTTAATTTTTTATTAATAATCATGCTAAAGATATAAGCTATAGCTAGAAGTACAAAAACTTTAATTAAATAAGTTGGATGTTTTAAGCTTTCTACTAAGCTTACACCTACAAAGCCCCAAAAATATACTAAGAAAGATTTTCCAATCATAAGTGCTATAATAAATTTTTTATAACTCATTTTCGATAACCCACAAGCAATATTAACTAAAAAAGCTGGAGTAAAAGGTATGGCAATAATAGTAGTTAATTGTTCAAATTTTAAACTAGTAATTTTATTCATTGTTTTAGTACTGAGTAATCCTCTACTCTTAAGTCTTTTATACCACCAAGTTTGAACTTTTTTTCTAAATAAGAAAAAAGAAATAGAGCAACCAACACAAGTAAAGAACCAAGAAATAATAAAACCAAGAATATTACCAAAAGCCAAAAAATTAAGTGTAATAAAAACAAATAATGGCAGTATTGGTACCATAGATTCAATAGTAATTAAAAAACATCCTACTATTGGGCCCCAAATACCAAGGCTTTGTAACATTGTATCTAAAAAAGTATCTATCGCTTCAAACATAATAATCACATTAATATTATAATATAAAAAGGTTTAATTTAAACATTTAATTAAACAATTTGACAAAAAAACATAGTATATTTACTATGTTTACTTTGTAATATATTGAATAATAACTGGTGCCAGTATTATAAGAAGCATAATTGGTACGAAAAATAAAACACTAATAACACTTACTTTAGTTGGAAGTTTAGCTATTTCTGCTCTCACATCTAACATTTGTTTATTTCTTAAATACTCAATTTGATTATATATAGAATCTACCATACTATTACCAAAAGTATTAGATTGAATCATATTTAAAATAGTATTATTAATAGTATCACTAGGAATTCTTTTTTTCATAGATTCCAAAGCTTCATTCAAACTTTTACCAAGTTTAACTTCTGCTAAAGTCTTTTTAAATTCATTTGATATTTCCGAATCAACATTTTCTGTAGTTAAAATTAAAGCCTGTCTTAAATTTCTCCCACTCTCTAGTGTTAGAACAAAAACTTCAAAGAAGAATAAAGCTTCCTTTTCTAATGCCTTTCCTCTTATTTTAGCTTGATAATCAAGTATTAAGTATTCCATCAAATAATAAAATACAACTGATACTATAGGAGCTAGAATATAACCTATTTTAGAAAAGATAAATATTAAAATAAACATTACAATCATTATAATTAATCTTATATTAAGAAATTGAACAGCATCTAACATTTGATTTAAACCTAATAATTTAATTTTACTATTTATTTTATCAATCGTTTTTTTTCGATATATTTTATTAGCTATCGTTTGTTTCATATTTTCACCTCAAGTACTTTACGAATTATAAATATATACAAAATATATAATAGCAAAGTTATAAATAAAACTATTATTCCTATTGAAGATGAAATTAAAGGTTTAAAAAAGCTAGGATTTAATATAAAGATCATTGTTACAAATAGAAATGGTAAAACTGCTAATAATTTAAATATAAATCTACTTGAAGCAGTTAAACTACGAAGTTCATTTTTTAAGTTTTTCTTTTGGAAAATAGATTTTTCAATTAAAGAGAAAACTTTAACAATATCTCCTCCCGTTTTATTAAGAAGTGCAAGTGAAGTAGTTATATATTTAGCATCTTCCAGTTTAACTCTTTCATAAAAACGATTAAAAACAATATCTAATTCTAAGCCGTAAGTTATATCTAAATATATTTTTTTAAATTCATCTTGAATAGGCCCATCCAAAGTATCTTTAACAATAGCCGCGGCTTGCATAATATTCTTACCACTATTAAAAGCATTATTCATAATTATTATCGCTTTTAGTAAATCATCTTCTACTTTCTTTCGTTTACGAGCATTTTCTATCTTTAAATAAACATCTGGTAAAAAGAAACTAAATATAATAACAATTAAAACTAACATAAAATCTAATTTTATTGCTTGAAAAGCTAAGGAAAAGCTTGCCAGAACAAAGACTAATAATCCTAAAAGAATTTTAATGGAAATATAATCTATTCCTTCTTTTTTTAGTCTATCTTCATAAATAATAAATTTATTATAACGTTCTCCATATTTACTAATTAATTCTGATTTTCTAATAATATTAGATACTTTTTTTATTATAATCCAAAATACCTTATTAATAGTATCAAATAAAGAAGGTTCATAAGTATTAACTGAATCTATAGCAAAAGGAGCTAATCTTTTTTCTAATTGAACCCCATGATAAAGACGAAGTAAATAAAGAATTACTCCAATTACTAATAAAATAATAAAAATTTGTAACAATAATACTCCGTCCATAATATTTATTCTTCCTTACTTTTATACCCTTCATATTTTCCTTGAAAATAAAGAGTTGCTTTTTTGCTTTCTTCTTTTTCTTGTTTAATGTCTTCTTTTTTAGCTTTAGTTGTTTTAGTTTTAGGTTTATTATTTACAGATTCGAATATATCTTCAATTGAATCGGCACCTCTAGCTTTAATTTTTTTATAAACTTTAGGTATACCATTATGAAGAGTGAACTCCCCATCTACTTCTCCATTTTCTGTAAGCCCGCTTTGTTTAAAAGTAAATATTTCTTTTAATTTAATTTCGCCATCAACAATACCATCAAGTTCACATATGGAAGTAACTTTTCTTTTACCATCACTCATTCTCTCAATATTAACAATTAAATCTATAGCACTAACAATATATTCTCTTACCGCTTTAATAGGAATTTCTAAGCCACCCATTATAACCATAGTTTCAAGTCTATTAAGTGCATCAAGCGCCCCATTTGCATGAAGTGTTGTAAGAGAACCATCATGTCCTGTATTCATCGCTTGTAACATATCAAAAGCTTCTTTACCTCTTACTTCTCCTACTACAATTCTATCTGGTCGCATACGAAGTGAATTAATAACTAAATCACGAATTGTAACTTCACTACCAGAATCATAATTCATATTTCTTGTTTCCAAAGATATTACATGATTTTGATTTAATTTAAGTTCAGCGGCATCTTCAATTGTAATAATTCTTTCACTATCACCAATAAAACCACTTAAAACATTTAAAAGTGTTGTTTTTCCAGAGCCAGTTCCACCACAAATAATCATATTACATTTACCTCTAACAGCAGCGTCTAAAAATCTTGCCATATAAGGTGTAAGAGTTCCAATTCTAATTAATTCATCAATATTTGACATTGAATCTTTAAACTTTCTAATTGTTACTACTGGACCTTTAGTTGATAAAGGTGGAATAACTGCATTAATTCTTGAACCATCAAGAAGTCTTGAGTCAACCATTGGATTATTAGTATCAATAGTCCTACCAAGTGGTCCAATAAGTCTTTGAACAGTTCTAATAATATGTTCGTCGTTAATAAAAGAAACACTATCATCACGAGAAATAACTCCATCGATTTCAATATATATCTCATCAGGTGAATTAACCATTATTTCAGTAATATTATCATCTTCTAATAATTCTGAAATAGGACCATTACCATTAATCTCATTATCAATTAAATTAAATAAATGAGCTCTTTCTAAATTAGATAAATCATAACCTTCAATAGTTCTATCAATTTCTTCATTTATCCATTCATCCACTCTCATATCACTTGGCATTTCATGGTCAATTAAAGCTTCAACTATTTCTGTTCTTAAGCTATCTAATAATTTTTTATCAGGAAATATTTGATAATCGTTTAAGATATCTTGTCTTTTTTGTTTTACTTTGATATCAAAAGCATCTCTAAGTGATGTCATTTCTCTTCCTCCTTACTATAAATATCCGTTATAACTTGCATAAGTGTAGTAAAATCTTTTCCAAAAACTTGGGCTGCTTTAGGTTCTAAAGTAATAATCTTTCCATTCATAATAAAAGTATCAATATTTTTAATATAAAAACTAGCAGATAAAACATAATCAATATTAGCTCCTATAATATTTTTAATATCATAAAGACTAAAATATTTTTTAAAAGGATAAACACTTTCATTTAACATAATTTTATAATTTTTATAACCTACATCATTAAAAACAGCAAGTAAACTTCTCATATTTTTTAAATCAAAAGGGTCATTAGTAACTAAGAATAATATTTGGTCTACTAAATCCATAGTTAAAATATTAAAATCATTTAAATTATGATTAGTATCAATTAAAACAACATCATATTTAAATACCGCTTTTTCTAAAATTATTTCAACATATTTAGGGTCAATTTTACCAGCTTGTCTAGGGTCTTTAGGACTTGCTAAAACATCGATAAAATTATCATAAGAAACCACGTAATTTTTAAAATCTTCAAAACGATTATTATTATAATCATCAACAAAAGTATAAACACTTTTTTGCGATACTAAATTAAGTGCTGCACTAATACCTCCACCAGATAAATCAAAATCAATGATTAATACTTTTTTATTAAGTACTTCTAAAATACCTGCAAGATTTAGAGTAGTAATAGTTTTACCTACACCACCTTTAGCCGCTGAAACACAAATAGTTAGCCCTTTATTCTTCATTATTTCACCTTCTATAAAAAATTCACTTTATCATTTTCCATTATTCCTGTAACTGACACATTTATTTTATATTTTTTTATTCCTACTATTCCCCCAAAAATACTTTTTATTTCTTGTTTTATTACTATTTTAAGCTTATTATCTTCCCGATAAATATTTATATTACTAATATTAATTTTATTTTTTTGAAATAACTCTAATATTTTATTATCATCTAATAAATAAGCATCTTTTATAATCTGTTTCGTAACTTCTTCTGTTTTTATTTTATTAGTAATTACAAGTCCTAAATCTACTACGAATGCTAATAATAGTAATATAATCGGAATTAAAATCACAAATAAGATAAGAGTCTGTCCATGCTTATTCATTTAAGATACTTCTTTCTACTATTATCTTATAAGGATTTTCAAAAACAAATTGTAATCCTGGTGTAATAATATCAATACTTTTAGTTAATAAAATATCAGTATATTCTGCGCTTTTTCGAATATTAACTTCGATATCTAACTTATCTTTTATTTCTTCAATAGTCTTACCCTTTTTATAATAATCAACCACATCACTTATTTGCTCTTCTAAGTTCATTTTTGTATACATTATATTACCAATGTCAATACATCCTAGAACAAGCAAAATAAAGATTGGCAAAATAATTACAAACTCAACTAATGCTTGCCCTCTCTTGTTCAACATCTAATCTTCCCCTCATAAGTTTAGTTATTTTCTTGCATTTCTTTAGGTTCACATTTACCTTCTCCAGCCTTTTTTCCTTTGACATATACTTCATCAGAAAGACTACAAGAAGTTTTAGTTATAGCGTCTTTCAAATATCCACCTAAATAATTAACTAGCGCAATTGCAATAACACTAATTAAAGCTATAATAAGAATATATTCAACTAATGCTTGCCCGCGCTTATCTTTCATAACCTTCACCCTTATCATAATAATCATATAATAAAAACCAAGAAAAGTAAAGATTTTAAGCACTAAAAAATACAAAACTATTTATTTATAATTTCATAAGTCAAAGGAATTAAATTATCACTTCTAACAAAATTAGCTACAAACTTATCTTGTTCTTTAGATATTATTATTCCAATTGTTTTAGAGTGATAAGATTCTTTTAAATTTTCATCAACTAATTTCATATACATT
This sequence comes from uncultured Bacilli bacterium, assembly GCA_910587745.1. GTDB lineage: Bacteria > Bacillota_I > Bacilli_A > RF39 > UBA660 > Caccenecus. The sequence continues at coordinate 14,800 of CAJUNE010000019.1, read as the reverse complement.
TCTACTTGAGCTTTATCTTCTATTTTTAAATTCCTTAGTTTTAACTCTACTACAACATAACAATTAGTTTTTATAATAAAAATTGGAATTTTCCATATAAACCCCTTATTTGTAGAGATTTATAAAAATATTTTATAGTTCTTTACTACCAATTTACTACTTTATAAAAAATTTTAGTCGATGTATAATATGATTATAATAATTTTAAGAAAGGTGATTTTATGGAAAAATTTTATTTTGAAGTTCCAGATATAAATAGAAAGGAAGACGCATTATCGTATATAAATGAATTTTATGAATATAATTCTGAAATTAATGGTGTTGGAGGACTTAATAGATATTTAGATGACTATGATGGATGGTTAAAAAAATTGGAAGAAGATTATACAAGAATACCTAATGAAGACAAAGTTCCCGCGAGAACATATTTTTTAGTAAGAGAGAGCGATAATCGAATTATTGGTATGATTAACATTAGATTAGCATTAAACGAAAATTTAAAAAAATTTGGAGGACATATTGGTTATAGCATTCGCCCTACAGAAAGAGGAAAAGGGTATAATAAAATAAATTTATATCTAGGCTTAAAAGTTTGCCAAGAATATGGAATAGAGGCAGTCTTAATGGATGCAGATAAAGACAATCCAGCTTCATGGCGTACAATGGAATCTTTAGGTGGTAAAAATATAAGGGAATTTTTTGATAATGAAAACGCTCATTGCATAGTAAAAGATTATGAAATAAATGTAAATGAAAGCATAAATAACAATTCAGCAATTTACGAACCAATGATTAAACAAACAATGTTACGAAAAAAATAATTTAGAAAATAATTATTCCGATGTTACAATTTTAAATATCAAAAATAAAAAAACGAATTTTTTACTATATGCTACACGCTACATAATAAGGGTAATACTATCCTTATTATGGCGAGGACTTTAGTGGCTAACGCCACTAGTCTCGCCTATAAGACTATACTTTGTTACTATGCCACTGTATAGTTTTTTTAATATTTTAAATTAATGCATAAAAAATTTCTAAATTTTACTACCAATTTACTACTTTTGAAAGCAAAAAGATAAGAAATTATAAAAATATATATGAATATCTTTCAAAAATAAAAATGCCATAAACACTTATAAATAAAGGTTATAACGACATTTAAGAACTTATAAAAAGTCAGGTGAAAATTATATAACTTTTATATTAAAAAGTAATATATCAATATAATAATTATTTATTTTATACTGACTTCCCACAAAAGTATAGCCAATACCTAGTTGAGTTAATATAAACTCTATTTCTGATAATATTGTTAACTCTAAATCTTTTTCACTTATAATTTCTTTATTTTTGTCTACTTTAATAATTATTGGATTTCTCATATCACTTGTTATAGAGTACTCTTTTTTAAAAGTAATTAGCTCTATATGTTTGTGTTTATCTATTAATCTTTCAAAAGAATTAGATTTTATTTCTTCTTGCAATCTTCTAACAGACAGATTTCGTTCTACACATAAATTAAGATAATAGTTTCTTTCATATTCATCTTTAATTATTAAAACTTCTCTAAAATGGCTCCAAGTCAATTGTCTCCACACTGTGGAGATTATTGGAAAAGTCAAATAAAATTGACGAAATTTAAATAAGTTAGATTTATTATATCCTTTACCATAATTTTTAGTATATAGAATACTCCACTTTTTTATTAATTCGTTTCCATACTTTGCTTTATTACTTCCACCTTGAGCTTCAACTAAAAGTTTTCCTATTTCCCAATAATTTCTTAAAGTATCATAATTTTCTTCTAATACTCTTCTTTTTTTATTAATCTCATTTCTTTTAATGTAGTTCTCAATCTCTAAATAATAGCCCTGACTTTCCATAAATAATATCTCCTTTTCTTCAACTTAACATAATTAGCTCCAGTTGTCAAAATACAGATTTTTCAAAATCTTCTTAGCCAAAAAGCATAAATCTGCTTAACCAATTTTTTAAAATCTATTTAAAAAATATTATATATTTCACCAAGAACCTAAAATCTGTTTTTTTACTTCTTTACATATTTTTGTAAAAAAAAGAATAAGTTTTTTTAACTTACTCTCCAAATACAGGTAATTCAACTTCTTTACCTTTATTTTTTCTAGGTTTATTAATATTCTTAAGTCCGCATTTATAACCTAAGAAAGTACCTCCTCCAATAAATAAAATTGAACATGCAGTAATTATAATTGCTACAATATTAGTTTTTTTTGGAATAAAGGTATAAACATTAGCTTCATCCAAGTTTTCACCTACAACAATAGTTATAACACCATCTCGTTCATAAATTGTAACTTTATCTCCCTCATCATTAGGAATACCTTCTATTTTAAAACCTTTATTCTTTTTATAATAATAAACAAACTTCTTGCTATCAAATTTACTAGTTAATTTACCATTAGAAATATTTACACCTTTAAGTAAATGAGGAATAACTTCTTCAAAAACATCTTTTTCATCATCAGGTTTATCATTTTCAATTTCCTCAGGTGTTCCCTCTAATCTTGTAACTTTTATGATATATTCTTTAGTTTTACCATCTTCAGCAGTTACAACTATTTTAACCTCATTTTCTCCAACTTGTAGATTATCAGCTCCTGTAATATCTACTTTAGCAAAAGCTTCGTCTTCGGGAATTGCTTCTATTTCCAAATTTTTAATCTTATAAGGAACTTCTACTTCATAACTAGTTGTATTTTTATTAAATTTAGGATTTAAAGTAATATCTTGTCCCAAATTTAAACTAGCTAAATTATTATTAGAATTTTTTTCTTCAGCTGCATTAGGATCTTTACCTCTTGTTACCTTAACAGTATAAGTTTTAACAGAACCATTCTCAGCAGTTACTTTAATTGTTACATTAGTAACTTTACCTGCTTTTAAACTTGACCCACCACTTACACTAACTTTAGCTTTAGCGTCTTCTGCAGTCGCAGTTACATTAATGCTTGATACTTCAAAAGGCACACTTACGTTATAAGTTGTTCTACCACTACTAAAACTTGGACTAAGAGTACCAGTACTAAGCTTAATACTAGATAGATTATTATTCTTACTTCGATTATCTTCTCTAGTTACTGTTATAGTATAAGTCTTTTTATCACCACTAGGCGCCGTAACAACAACATTTATTTTATTATCACCATAATTTAAAGATTTAGAACCTGTACCACTTACCTTAGCTCCACTATCCTCAGCACTAGCACTAACATTAATACTAGTAACATCACTACCTACTTTAACACTATAATTAGTTGTATCTTTATTAAAATTAATTGAACCATTTGATACACCTAAACTAGAAAGATTAGCATTAGAACTAGGAGGTGGTGTTATTGTAATAGTTTTAGAAGGATTATTTGAACTTGCAATACTATTATTTCCTTCTGAAACTTCTGTACCAGATAAACTGATAGTCGTAGTCCCTACTTTTTTAGTCTTAAAAACAAGTTTAATTAAATTAGAAGAAGAGCCGTTTATCCTACTTGAAGGCATAAAAGCTACTCCTGCAATAGTTTTAATTGAATCCGTATAACCAACTCCAAAACTCGCTAAACTTGTATCAGAAACATAAGATAAGTATTCACTATCATATTTAATATTAGCTTGAAATCCAGCTACACCATCAGTAACATTTATATTATTTAAATTAACTATAATTTCTATGTTTTTTTCTACGATTACACTAGAAGCCCCATTTAAGCTTACATTAGCACTTCCAGCATAAACATTTAAATAGGAAAAAAGAAATAAGAGAACAGCAAAAGCTAAAAACTTTATATTTCTTTTAAAATCTGTCATACTTATCACTCCGATTTTGTTTTTTAGCCATTTCTTTCCTTTTTATTTCTTTTTTTAATTGATTCAATTCATCTTGTTTTAATAACATTCTAAGTTTATCAGTATTATGAGTCTCCATACCTTCACGAATAGCTGCTATAAGTTCATCTTTGGTAATAGTTTGATCAAAAAAATCAAAATTTCTAGTAACTTCTTCTAAATCTTCATCTGTTAAATCTTCATAATCTGCTTCCATTAATTTTTTAGGAGGCTCAGTATTTGGGATTTGGCCATTACCTTGATTTAGTACTCCACCTGGATAAACTACATCATCATCTGTACCATTTCTAGAACCAAAATTAAATTCAGGTTTAAAATCAATAACAGGAGTTGGTGGATTTGGTTGTGTTACAACTTGTCTTTTCTCTTCTCTATCTTTTCTTCTCTTTAAAAGAACAATAAGTAGAATTAAAACTCCAAGTAATCCAAGACCTAATAATAAGAACATTAAGAATTGACCAATACTCATACCCATAACTGCTGCTTCTGGTTTATCAACATTAATTTGATAATATTTTGTAAATCCATTTTCATCAGTTACTTTAATTAAAACAACATTATTACCAGTTTTAAAGTTTCCATTACCAGTAATCTCTACTTTCGCATTTTCATTTTCAGCGATAGCAGTTAAATCTAAACTATCAGTATTTGATTTAACTTTTAAGTTATATTCTAATCTATCTTTATCAAAACTAGGATTTAAAGTAAATCCATTAGCGCTTAATATTTTTAAATTATTTTTAGCACTAAATGCTGCACGAGTAGCATTAATCATATAAATACGAACACTACCATCTTCAGCGGTTACTTTAACTTGAACATTATTAGTACCAACTTGTAATTCATCATTACCAATAATTTCTACTTTAGCTTTATTATTACTAGTTACATAACTAATATCTAGTTTTTCCATATCATAAGGAACAGTAACAGTATAACTACTTACATCCTTATTAAAGTTAGGACTAATAGTAGCACCATTTACAACTAAACTATTTAAGTAACTATCATTAGATTTATTCTCTTGTTTACCACTAGGGTCTTTACGATTAACATTAATAATATAAGTATTCTTATTACCATTTTCTGCTGTAACAACAATAGTAACAGTATTCATACCATATTTCCAACCATTGTTACCTTTTACTTCAACTTTAGCTTTTGAACTAGTTGGAGTAGCATCAACATTTAATCCCCCAACAGCTTCTCCTACACTAATCGAATAAACATTGGTATTTTTATTAAATGTTGGACTTAAAGTATAACCACCTATATATAATTTACTTAAAGTTGCGTCACCATCTAATTCTGGTTTTTCTTCTGCTTTTTCTTCTTTTTTAACATTAATAGTATAAACTTTAATTGAACCATCTTCTGCTTTTACTACTACTTCTACTTTATTATCTCCTACTTGTAAATTATCTGCACCCTTTACTTCAAATGTTGCTTTACCATCATTAGTTTCTGCATTAATAATAACTTTATCAGTAGCATTAGGAACAGTAACATTATACTCTGTAGTATCTTTATTAAAAGAAGGACTCATTGTAAATCCACTTACGCCTAAACTTTTTAAAGTATTATCAGTAGATTTTGGAACTTCAGGAGCTTTTTCTCTATGGATTATAAGTTTATATTGTTTCTTTGTAACTCCATCTTCTGCTGTACAAGTTACTGTAAAAGGATTATCTGCATCAGCATTAAGATTAGCTCCTCCTGTACCACTTACCTTAGCTTTACTATCCTCAGGTGTTGCTGTAATAGTTATTCTACCAACACTATACGGAACAGACACACGATACTCAGTAGTATTCTTATCAAAAGTTGGAGTTAAGTCATAAGATGAAACTCCTAAAGCACTTAAATTAGCATTAGTTGATTTAGGAACAGGATCATTAATAGTAATTGATTTAGAAGCATTTCCTGTACTTAATATATCATTATTTCCAGCTGACACTTCAGTATCTTTGATTGTTACTGTTGTATTACCTTTTTTCTTTGTTTTGAATACTAATTTAATTAAATTAAATGATGAATCTGTAACTCTTGTTGGTCTAGTAAGAGCAACTCCTGCTATCATTTTAACAGAATCATCATAATCAACACTAAACTTAGTTAAACCTGTGTAAGAAACAAATTCTAAATATTCAGCATCATAAGCTACATTAGCTTGAAATCCTGCCACTCCATCTACTGCTCCAGTAACATTAGCTAAAGCTACAGTTAACTCTATATTGCTGCCAGTGGTTGCAGTGCTTGAACCATTTAAATTTACGGTTGCACTTCCAGCTGCTTGCACAACTGGTAATTGTGTAAACAGCATCGCAACTATTAATAATAAATTAATTATTTTATTTAATTTCTTCATATTATTCTAACCTCCATACATACTAGAACCCAAGGTGTGACTTACAATAACAACTGCATCATTAACAGATATTTTACCATCACCATTGGTATCTGCAGCTTTTAAATATGCTCCTGTCACAAGTGTACCTAAAGTATGGCTTACAACTGTAACCGCATCGTTAACAGATATTTTACCATCACCATTAGTATCACCTTTGATAACAATCTCTTTTTGATCTAATAACTGTCCATTTCTTTCTAACTTAAGTATCATACCTGTACCAATTTTCTGATTAGTTACTAATGTAGTACCATCTTTCAAATATAATTTCAACTCAGTAGGACTATTATCAAATTGTCCTTTAAATGTATCATCAAAATTAAGCTCTGGTCTAACTCCTAATACATAATCATCATCTGTTGTATAAGAACCAGTATCTTTTGCTACTATCTTATCTAAACTACAATTAGTATCACAGACCCCGTCACCATCGGTATCGCAGTTATAATCACATACTCCATCACCATCAGAGTCACAGTTTAGATCGCATACACCATCTTTATCAGTATCGCAATTTATATCACATTTACCATCATCATTAGTATCACAGTTTAAGTCACATACTCCATCTTTATCGGTATCACAATTAAGATCACATACGCCATCGCCATCAAAATCACAATCAACAGTACATTTACTGCTTTCAACTTCAATAGTAATTTCATAAGTATTAACACTACCATCTTCAGCTGTAACAATAACTTCTACTTTATCATCAGTAACTGGAATTGTATATTTACCAGTACCTACAACAGTTGACGCTGGATTCTTACTTGTTGATGTTGCACTAATTGTAAACTCAGTTGTATCTTCTGGAAGTGTTAACTTATAACTATTAGTATCTTTATCAAATGAAGGAGTAAATGTTCCTACATCACTAGTTAAAGTATCTAAAGTATTTACATCAGATGCTTCTCTTGTAATATATACTTCTACTTCTTTAGTTGTTGTACCATCTTGAGCTGTAACTGTAAATTTATAAGAATTACCACCTTTTACTAAAGTCATTTCTGCATCTTTATTTGTAATACTAGCCCCATTATTAAATACTGCTGTTACATCATTTGGCCCCACACTTAATGTTTCACCATCAACAGTTAATTCATAACGATTATTAGCATCACTCCAAGTTGGTGTTTTACCAAGTACTGTAAGAGTATCAATTGTTGTATCATTATTACCTGCTATTGTAACTTTAATAGTATAAGTTTTAGTTGTATTATCTTGAGCAGTTACAGTGAATGTAAATGTGCCTGTATTACCAGTTAAAGTCTTAGTACCAAGTTCACTAGCTGGAATACTTGCATTAGTATCATTTGGTGTAGCGTTTAATAGAAAACTTGTTGTTCCAAATGGTAAAGTTATTTCATAATTATCTTTCGTTGTAGTAAAGCCAGTAATAGTAGTTCCATCAATAGTTAAATCACTTAATGAAGTATCACTACTTTCTCTTCTTGTTACTACTATTTCATATTCTTTTGTTGAATTATCTTCTGCGGTAACTACAACTTTAATTGTATTTTCACCAAAATTTAAATTATGTTCCCCATCACCAGTTAAAGAAGCTTTATTATCTTCTGTTGTTGCTGTTACATTAATTTTATCAATATTACTATCTACACTAACAGTATATTTTACCGTATCCTTATTAAAGTTAGGAGTGAGTGTTCCATTATCAACACTTAAACTAGCTAAGTTATTATTAGTTGAAGATAATTTATTTAAAGTTACAACATATTCATTAGTATAAGTTGTATCTTCTGCTTGAACAGTAAATCTTATTTCTGAAATACTTGTTACATCAATATTAGTTAATGATGCTGGAGTTTGTAATGTAGCACCAGTCATAAATGTTGGTGTTAAAGTCACATTATTAGTTCCAGATGGAATATCAAGTGTATAAGCAAATTCTGTACTTCCATTATTTAAAGTACCAACATCAGAAGTTAAATTAGTAATTTTAGCATCATTTAATTTTCTTCTAATATTAATTGTATATTTAGCTGTATTATTACCATCTTGACTTGTTACACTTATTTCAAATGTATTATCACCAGGCACTAAACTCTTAGTTCCATCACCTGTTACAGTAGCTCCTGTTGCTCCAATCGCGGTTATTTCAATTTCATCTTTAGTATAAGGAACTGCATCTAAGTTATATGATGTTTTTGAAGAATTAAAATCTGGAACTTGAACGCCATCAACTTGTAAATCAGTTAAAGTTGCACTAGTATTAATAGTTCTTGTTATTGTAATAGTATAAGTTGTTGTTGAATTATCCTCAGCTGTAACCACAACATTTATTGTATTACTTCCAGGATTTAATGAAACTTCATTAATAATAGTACCAGTTGGATTTTCTGTATCATTATTATCAATACTTATCTTATTAGCATAACTTCCATTTAAAGTAGCAGCTATATCAACTTTATCTACTTCACTACCAACAGTTAAACTATAATTTAATATTGCATGATTAAATGATTTATCTAAAGTATAAGCTGTACCATCTTTAGAAACTTCTAAATTACTTAAACTACTATCTGTTTCTAATTCTTGAACAAATTTAATAGTATAAACTCCTGCACTAGCAGTTGAATCTTCTGGCATTACTGTTAAAGTAGCATCCCCACTTGCAATATTATGAGTACCAATACCAACTACTGGATTACCTGAATTAGCAGTTGCTTGTATATCTACACTAGTAACGCTTCTATCATAAGTATAAGTATATACATTACTTGCATCAGGACCAGTTAAAGTACCTTGAGGAGTACTAACTACATTTAAACTAGCAAAACCTACATCAATAGATTTACGACGAACTCTAATTTTATATTCGCGTGTATTAGTTCCATCTTGACTAGTTACCTTAACTTTAACAATATTATCGCCAACACTTAAATTATTATCTTCAATTGTTACTTTACTATATTGATTTTCTTGTGTATAAGTAATATTTAAACTAGTTATAGCATTTCCTACACTACCTATATCAAAAGGAGTACTATCATCTAACTTATTAAATCCATTAACAGTTGTACCATCAACTAATAAATCAGTTAAGTTAGCATTATTACTTTTTGTTCTTGTAATATTTATTGTATAAACTGCATTAGTACCTTGTTCTGGACTAACAGTTAAAGTTACAGTTTTAGTATCAAACTCTATTCCCGTAATAGTATCATTAAAAGTATTAGTACCATTATTAATATTAGCTGCATCACTAGTAGCAGTTGCACTTATATCTAAAGAATCAACATCATGAGGAATAGTTATATTATAAGTTTTAGTATTGCTATTAAAGTTAGTTATATATTCATTATTACTACTATCTTTAACACTTAAAGTATTTAAAGTATTAACATCTGATTTTTTTCTTTCAAAAGTAATTGTATAAGTATCAGTACTATGACCATCTTCAGCAGTTATAACAATATTTACACTATTACCATCTACTGGAGTAACACTTGCACTAGCAGTATGTTTAGTACTAGCTTCTCCATTAATACTTATCATTGCTTCATTATGAGTACTAGTAGCATTTATATTTACAGAACTTACAGTCTCATCAAATATATAAGTATAAGCTTTAGTACCAGTAGCAAAAGCTCCCATAGTACCTTGTGGCGTACTAGTAGCAGTTAAATTACTTAAAGAAGCAACACTACTTTTTTTCTTTATATTAATTGTATGTCTAATAGTTTTACTTCCATCTTGACTTGTTACTGCAACAACGATAACATTATTACCTTCACTTAAATTAACTGTATTACCAGTAATATTAGTTCCATTATTAGTAATAGCGACAACAGCTTCATTATTTTCTTTAGTATAACTAATTTCTACACTAGCTTTTGTACTATCAACATCACTTAAATTATATGTACCATTTTGTGTACCATTAAATCCATCTAAAGAACTATTATCAACTTTTAAATCAGTTAAATTAGCATTAGTACTTTTCTTTCTTGTAATATTAATTGTATAAGTAGCATCTGTTCCTTCTTCAGGACTAACAGTAATTGTATGTGAATTATTATTAAAACCTAAATTATTAATTGTACCAGTATAAGTATTAGTACCATTATTTATTTTAGCAGAATCACTAGTAGCAGTAGCACTAACATTTAAACTAGTTATATCATTTTCAACAGTTATATTATAAGTTTTAGTACTACTATTAAAATTAGTTATATATTCTTTATTACTACTATCAGTTACGTGTAACTCTTTTAAAGTATTAACATTAGATTTCTTTCTTTCAAAAGTAATTCTATAAGAATCAGTAGTTCCATCTTCTGCTGTAATAGTAACATCTACAAAATTAGTAGTTTTTGGATCAATAGAACTACTTGTAGCACTCCCCTTAGTTGCAGCCTCATTTCCTATTTGAACCATTGCTTCACTATAATTAGCTGTCGCATTAATTGTAACATTACCTACTGTCTCATCATAAACATATTTATATGTTTTAGTACTTGGAGAAAAAGCTCCAATAGTACCTTGTGGAGTACTTGTAACAGTTAAAGCTTTTAAAGATGCATCTGTTGATAATCTTTTAACTTTAATTGTATATGTTTTAGTAGTTGTACCATCTTCTGCTGTAACAACAACACTAAATGTATTTTCTCCAACACTTAAACTAACAGAACCAGTACCGCTTGTAATTGTTGCATTACTATTATCAGTAACAACACCTGCAATATTTAAAGTTGCACTAGTTGTATCAGCTAAAGTATAATCAAGCTTAGTCGCATCATTAGGAACAAATCCATTAACTAAAGTTCCATTTACAGTTAAACTTTTTAAAGTAGCTATTGTTTTAGGTTCATTTCTATTTACATTAATAGTATAAGTATTAGTAGTACAAGTATTACCAGGAACACTATTATAAGCACTATCACAGTTTTCAGCATTTACTTTTATAGTTCCAGTATTAGCAGTTGTACCAGTATTAGTTAAATTCCATTCTATATTATTAATAGCACCATTTGTAACATTCCAAGTTGTACCAGTACTATCAATAACTGCATTACTATTAGTAGTAACACTAGCACTTATATTTGTTTTATTAGTACTAAATGGTACATTAGATGCACTATAAGTTTTAGTAGCACTATCATAATTTAGAGTAATGCCATTTGTTAAAGTAACACTTCCTAAACTAGCATCATCATTTAATTTTTTAATATCAATAGTATAAATCTCTTCATCGCCATTTTCTGCAGTAACTTTATAATAAGATTTATTACTTCCAGTTGTTAAATTAGATAAAGTTGTAGTTAAAGTATTATCAGCGCTTCCACTAAGTAAAGCTATACCACTATTAGCAAGAAGACTAAAAGTTGTAGTAACACAAGCAGCATCTGGACAAACTTCAATACTAGCTAATGCATGAAAAGGTTTAATAGTTAAAGTTAAATTATTTATATCAGCAGGAATAGTTCCATTAAAAGTTGTATCAGTAGAACCACTAGCCCAATTCAAATCAATATATTTATTACTTCCATTAACAACACTAATACTAGCTAATGTTTTTACACCAGATTTTGGAACTTCTGGCTCAAAATCTATCGTTTTAACACCAATTGGAGCAAAATCTCTAGTAGAAGCCATTGATACATATTCACCATGAACGCCATCAATAGTCGTTATTAATTTTCTATCTTCATTATAGTATTTTAATATTATTGGCGTACTCTCTGTAATATCTTTTTTTACTTTAAAAAATAAAAATGAAGTAGGACCAGAAGTAGTATTAGCAAGTTCCTTATATGATGTTGAATTACAATCAAAGGTAATATTTCCATATCCATTTGAAGCATGAGAACCATTATCTTTCCATGAGCTATTAGGAAAAATTCCGCCACCTTGAGTTCTTCTATTATCCAATTTAGCTAAAGGGTCTGTTGCATATGGCTCCAATATACTTTCATCATAAGAATAATATAATGAAAACGAAATAGCAGAAGCCGCTCCTATCATTTTAATATTCGGTGCTATAGCTATATAATCGCCAGCCTTTAGATTTATCAAATCATCTGGTTCCAATTTCTTAACATTTCCCGCTTTATAATCATCATACCAACCATCAGAATAATCTTCCCATGTAGCTTGGTCATATTCATAAAAAGAAAAACCATCAGCTTCATAATCATAATCAGCAGCTTTCGCCTCTATTGGAATCACACAAAAAAACATCCCAATAAATATAAATATTAGCTTTCTTAAATCAAATTTATTCTTCATAACGATACACCTTACTCTACTTTCTCTCTATTCTATCATAAATTATAGCATATAACTTTTATTTAATCTACATCTTTTTGACAAATTTCGACATTAAAATTTAAGAAATTATTATTCAAAAAAAGAACTAATAAAATATTGTTAGCTTATAACATTAAACATAATAATATAAGAAACTATTTCTATTTATTGATAAGTTCATAAGTAAGAGGTATTAATGTATCGCTTTTTATAAAGCTTACTACAAATTTGTCTTGTTCTTTAGAAATAATTATTCCCATTGTTTTATTTTGTGTTGCTTTCTTTATATTTTCATCAACAAGTTTCATATACATTTCAACTTGAGCTTTATCTTCTACTTTTAGCTTTCTTATTTTTAACTCTACCACTACATAACAATTTAATTCGATATTAAATAGTAATATATCTATATAATAATTATTAATTTTATATTGATTACCTATAAAAGCAAAACCTCTTCCTAATTGAGTTAAAACAAAAGTAATTTCTGATAAAATTGTAAGTTCTAAATCTTTTTCATTATTTATCATTTTGTTTTTATCTATTTTTATAATTATTGGATTTTTCATATCTTCTAAAATTGTATATTCTTTTTTAAGTATAATTAATTCTATATTTTTAGGCTTATTAATTAACCTTTCATATGAATTTGATTTAATTTCCTCTCTAAGAGATCTAACAGTCAAATTATCCATTATACATTTATTTAAATAATAATTACGAACATTCCCATCTTTTATAGATAAAACTTCCACTATGTGCGACCAAGACAATGTTTGCCGACAATGTCGGCAATATTGGAAATAAACAAAAAAACTGTCGCATTTTATATAAGGATCTATATGAGTACTTATTCCCATATCTTTTTGAATATTCAAAACTCCACTTTTTTATCAATTCATCACCATATTTAGCTTTTTCTTGACCGCCTTGAGCTTCCACTAATAATCTACCAATATTCCAATAATTATTTAAAGCATCATAGTTTTCTTCTAATACTCTTCTTTTTTTATTTATTTCATTTCTTTTTATATAATTTTCTATTTCAATATAATAACCTTGTTCTTTCATACTTTTATCTCACTTTCTAATTATTTCATAAATTAAAGGTATTAAATCATTACTTCTAACAAAATTAACTACATAATCATCTTGTTCTTTAGAAATAATTATTCCTATTGTTTTATTTTGAGTTGCTTTCTTTATGTTTTCGTCAACAAGTTTCATATACATTTCAGTTTGATATTTATCTTCTACTTTTAGTTTTCTTACCTTTAACTCTACCACTACATAACAATTTAATTCGATATTAAAAAGTAATATATCTATATAATTATTATTAATTTTATATTGACTTCCAATAAAACAAAATCCTTTCCCAAGCTGTGTTAATATAAATTCTATCTTTGAAAGTATTGTAAGTTCTAAGTCTTTTTCGCTTTTAATTATTTTATTTTTATCTACCTTTATTATTATTGGATTTTTCATATCTTCAAAAACTGTATATTCTTTTTTAGGAATAATTAACTCTACACCTTTAGGTTTATTAATTAATCTTTCATAGGAATTTGATTTTATTTTCTCTTGTAATTGTCTAACAGACAAATTTTGTTCTACTGAAAGATTAAAATAATAATTTCTGCGATTAATATCTTTAATTGGTAAAATAATTCTAATAATAGACCATGAAACGCGCCACAGTGTGGCGCACTTTGGAATTTCTAAATAAAAATGACGAAACTTGCGTAAATTTGTTGCATCATATCCCTTCCCATAATTTCTTGTAAATTGAATACTCCATTTTTTAATTAATTCTTCTCCACGCTTAGCATGTAGCTTTCCGCCTTGAGCTTCTACTAATAATCTACCAATATTCCAGTAATTATTTAAAGCATCATAGTTTTCTTCTAATACTCTTCTTCTTTTATTTACTTCATTTCTTTTAATATAATTTTCTATTTCAATATAATAACCTTGTTCTTTCATATAAAATATTCCTTTCACAAACGCAAGATATCATATAAAAGATAAGTTGTCAAAAACAGATTACTTAAAATCTGTATAGCTAAACGCACCAAATTTGCTAAGCCAAACATTAAAAATCTGTATAGCAAAAAAGATAAAATCTGCAAAATTTGAATTTAAAAAAAGGAAGCAATTTCTTGCTTCCTAACTTGTTGGTTTGTTATTTAAATCACTTATTGTTCTTCCTACATAATTTATGATTTTAAC
>CAJUNE010000018.1 GCA_910587745.1 uncultured Bacilli bacterium | reverse complement strand
ATATTCTTTTATTTGATTTAGATAAAAGAAAGAATACTCATAAATCTTAAGTTTATTAGAGGTTGGTCTTGAGCCATTAATAAAACGAAAAACAAATCAAGCTAAACTTGTAGATGTTTTATAATAGAATATATTGGACAGGAGTTCGATTCTCCTCTACTCCACCAAATTTGATTAATCGTCCTATTTTAGGACATTTTTTTATTTTATAATGATTTTACCTCTTATTTTTTTAAACAAGATTTCATATAAAAAGACTATCAAATTTATTGATAATCTAATCCTCATCCAAAATAAACTCTGCATTTACAGAAAAATTTACATAATTATCTTTTTCTTTTTCATAGGAAATATTTTTTATAAGTCTATATTTTCCCAATTCCAACTTACCATAAGTATTTTCCCAATTAATAGTAATTTCTTTACTGCTTTTAGCCTTAAGATTATAAGCTATACCATTAAAGTCCACTTTGACATCAATTTTTTCCCATTTGCCATCTTTTTCTACTTCAATAGTATATGAATCTCCATAAATCATATCTATATTATTATCATTTTTTAAAATAAATGTAGCTTCTGTATATGATGCTAAAGTTTCATCTTTTAAACTCATAGATACATCATTTATTGAAAATTCTTTTTTACCATTATCAACCTTATTAAAAATTAACCAAATTATAATTACTGCTACAATTAATAAAGTAGCAATAATTAAATATTTTAAATTCTTTTTCATAATAACCTCTATTAAAACAATTTAGTCTTTTCTAACTTTAAAGTTAAAATATCCTTACATTCTGAATCGCGACACAAATCAAAATATAAATTATCAGCATTATCTAATATTATATTCAAATAATCATTATATTCTCTATTATTCCTTTTATCTACAAAATAATTATTCAAAACACTTCCACCAGAAATAATTTCTTTTTTATCATTCTTTAAATAATAAAGTAATGTTCCTTTAATTTCAGTTTCCATATAATAAATATTGGTACTATACGTAATTAAATCTCCTTTACCATTTTTAATCATAAAAACATCAACATTTAAACTTTCTGGATCATTATAATATACACTCTTAAAATGATAAGCAATATCTCTCTTGCTATCTAAAAAAATATAACCTATAGCTATAACTACAACTAATATAAGTAATATTTCTTTCCAATATTTTTTCATTTTTACATCTCCTTCTTAATAAGCTATACTTACTAGCTAAATTATAACACATCAATTTAGTTTAGAAAATAGTATTATTGATAAACATAGTTTTCAATTAAATTATAGAGTTCTTGATATAATAAAGTTTTATCATAATTGGCTACTTTTTTTAAAATATTTTTAGGAAAATAATTTTTTATAAAAAGATAAGAATCCACATAATCAATTTTCGTTTTATCATTTGGAGCATAAACATTTAGAATTTCATACCCATCATTAGTTTTCTTTAAAACTATTTTATAAGGACTAGAAATCTCTCCATTTGGATTAATTATTTCATCATCATAATTTTTATCTAAACGGGATCCATAAATAGCCCACAAATAAACTATTATTTCATTATCACTTTTTATATCAATTAAGAATGTATGCACAACCACAAAATTCACAAGATTAAAAGTTTCATTATTATGATCAGTATATGTTTTATCCATTTTTGTTAAAAAATATCTTTTAATAGATTTTTCCATATCTTGTTTTTTATATTCATACATAGGCCAATAATTTTTATTACCCCAGGTACTAAACACTACCGGTTTATCATCACCCATTCTTTTGTTATCAATAATAAATAAACTACCAAAAATAATTAAAATAATAAAAGTTATAACACCTAAAGCTGATAAAATAATTTTTTTAAATACCTTTCTTTTATTTTTTTCAAAAATAACCGTATTAATAATATTTTCTTCCAACTTTTCTTGATATTCATTTTCTTGTAATTTCTCACCACTTAAAAGTTCATTAATAGAAATATTAAAAATATCGCATATTGGTTTAAAAAGTGATAAATCAGGAATATTCTTTCCATTTTCCCAATTAGATATTGCTCTATCAGTAACATTTAATTTTTCTGCTAATTCTTGTTGAGTCATCTTATATTCTTTTCGCAAATAACATATAAACTTCCCTATTTTTTCTTGATTCATAAAAAGCACTTCCCTTCATAGCTTAATTCTACAATAATTAAATAAAAAAGAACATGAAATGTCCCTTGAGTTATAAATTAATTGTGTTTTAGAATATCAAGTTTAAGTTCTTCTTTTTTACAACCTCTTAATAAAACTAAACAAATATCGACAAACAATAAAGGTACAACTTTTTTCATATAAATCACTCTTTAAATAAATTATATCATGTAAAAAATTAACCTTCAACATAATTATTTATAGCTAACATAAAATTTGATAAATGTATTGAAGAGATTATAATTTTATGATATATTTTAGAATATAACAAAGGAGAATATATATGGCAAAAAAAACATTTGAAATCAAAGATGATGAGCAATTATTTGCAGAAAAAGTTTCTGGAGATTGTTGGAAAATGCCTAAATTAAGTATTAATAGACAAGTTTCAGGAAAATATTACTTTACTAATAAACGTATCGCCTTTCTAGCTTCAGGCTTAATTGGAACAGAAAGCGTAAGTTGGGAAATTGAACTAAAAGATATTGAAAAAGTTAAAACTTGTACAACCCCACCCTTTTTCCCATTTGGAATCTTAATAACAATGAAAAACGGAGATAAATATAAATTATCTATACTAAAAAGAAAAAAATATTTTAATTGGCTATTAGACCAAATAAATTAATCATAATGAATCAATAAAAAAATTATTACAAAACTTATAGAAAGGAAATACAAATATGCAAGATATAAAAATAAATAGAATTTACAAACATTTTAAAGGAGATAATTATTTAGTAATTGATATTGCAAATGACTCTGAAACTAAAGAAAAATTTGTTGTATATCGAAGACTTTATGGAGACTCATCACTATGGATCAGACCTCTTGAAATGTTTGCAAGTGAAGTAGACCATGAAAAATATCCTAATGTAACTCAACAATATCGTTTTGAGTTACAAGACATTGAAAGTGTCAACAAATAAATAAGAAAGGAAATTAAATATGAGAGAAATAAAAATAAAAGGAATTTATAAACACTATAAAGGTGATTTATATATCGTAGAAGACATTATCTATCACAGTGAAACAGCAGAAAAAATGGTCGCATACAGAGCTTTATATGATGATAACAAATTATGGTGCAGACCTTATGATATGTTTTTAGATGAAGTAAATTTAAACGGACAGAAATATCGTTTTGAATTACAAGATATTGAAAGTGTTGCTACAAATTTTCAAAAATAAAAAAACTCCCCAAAAGGAGTTATTTTTTTATGGTTGCCCCAGTTGGATTCGAACCAACGGAATCATAGGGTCAGAGCCTACTGCCTTACCGCTTGGCTATGGGGCAAATTACTTTTATATTATATCACTTTTACTTTTTATTTTAAATAAAAATATGTTAAAATATAAATGGTGATAATATGAAAATTGAAATAAACATAACTAATGAAAATGAATTACTAAATATTTATAACAAAAATATAATATCTGAAACTTTAGATAATTATTTAATAACATCTTTAGAACATAGCCCATTAAAAGATAATATTACAATAAATATAACTGGAACAAAAAATGAAAATATAAAAAACATCATAACAAACTATTATGAAAAAAAATATCTTTATTTTAAAAAAATAGACACTTTAGATAACTATATTAGATTAGTATTATTTCTAATCGGAGTTTTATCTATATTTATGTCTAAACAATTCACAAATATTGTAAGCGAAGTCTTTTTAATCGCTGGTTGGGTAATTATATGGGAAATAATTTATGATGTTTTATTTAGTGAAATTAAACGCAAAAGAAAAGCTAAAATCTACAAATCTTTAGCTACATCAAATATCATCTTAAACTAATTAGTATTAAACTCTTTAATATGTAAATAATAAATATTAAGGAGGACTTATGAAAAAACCAGGATGTAATAAATGTGCTGAAACAACAGTTCAAGGACGCGCTTATATTGATGAAAATACAGGATTATTATGTGTATCATTAGAAGAAAAATATGATAAACCTGAAGGATTAAAAGTCTTAGTTCCCTTTGTATGTACAAATTGTGGAACAACAGAGTGGAAAACAATTGACTCTTTAGAAGACGAAAAGTAGAGATTACCCCTCTACTTTTTTCTTTTAATAGAAACCAATTCTTCACCATCAAATACTATTTCAATTATATTAATTCCATCCCAAGCTCCATCAATTATGGCATCATCATGATAATTTAAAATTAATCTATTATCTAAATTAAATCCCTTCGTACAATGTTCACTTAAATAACTAGTAATTGCCACATTATGAGAAAACATAGCAATAGTTTTATCTTTTTCAAGTCTTCTTATTTTATTAATAAAGCAAGACATTCTTCTTTTAACATCATTTAAAGATTCGCCGCCCGAAAGTTTATAACTAAAATCATTTTCTTGCATTTCACTTACCATACGAATTTTTTTATCTCCTATAGCACCAAGTACTCTTTCTCCAAGTTCCCTAGTTATTATAGCCTCAAGTTCTAACTTACGAGCAAGATATTTAGCTGTCCCAACTGCCATAACATATGGTGAAGAATAAATTACATTAACTCTTTTTAAATAATCTAGATTAACAAGATTTTCACTTTCTTTTTCCCCTTCAATACTTAGAATTCTTTTTTGTCTTCTTTGTTCCAAAGTATCATCGGGATAATCCAAATTATTCATTGTTAAAGTATTATTAATTAAATAAATCGTTGTCATGAAAGTATTCCTCCTAAAATTCCATAAGAGAAAATAAGCATAATTATACCGGCCATAATAACACCAATTATCGCTGCTAAACAAGATTTCTTTTTATCCATACCAAGTAAAGCTGCGATTAAACAACCAGTCCAAGCGCCTGTACCAGGAAGAGGAATACCTACAAATAAAACTAAACCTAAATATTTTAATCTTTCAATTTGTTCTTTTTTAGAATTAGCTTTCTTTTCTAATTTTAAAACTAATTTTCCAAGTTTACCATTACGTTTTTTTAAAAAATCAAAAATACTTGTAATAAACCACAATATAAAAGGAATTGGCAGAATATTTCCAATAAAACAAACTAAAAAACTAGTCCACATTGGTGCATCCATAAGGCTTGCTGCGATAAGTCCTCCTCTAAGTTCCAAAATAGGCATTAAAGAAATAATAAACATAACTAAATATTTCCCCCACCATACTGATGAAATACCACCAAACAATCCTACAAAAAACTTTGCTAATTTATTTGCCATAATTTTAAAACATTCCTTTCAAATTTACTATAAATACAAATAACTTAAATTATTTCTAACTATCTTTTATTTAATTATAAAATATATTATAAAAGTTATCAAGTAAAATGAAAAAGTGATGTAAATTATTTAAAAATAACTTACAACAAATTAAAGTTTACAAACTTACTAATATGCTTTATAATTCTTCTATGGAAGTGATTACTATGTTAAATGTTGTTTTATTTGAACCAGAAATACCAGGAAATACTGGCAATATCATGCGTACTTGTGTGGCAAGTAACACCAAACTACACTTAATAAAACCCTTAGGATTTTCATTAGATGAAAAATACATTAAAAGAAGTGGTGTTAATTATATTGATAAATGTATTTATGAAGTATATGAAAATATTGAAGAATTTTTTAGTAAAAATAAAGGAGCTTATTTCTTTTTTACCAGATATGGTCATAAACCTCACTCAACCCCAAATTATAACGAAATAAAAGAAGATATATATTTAATATTTGGTAAAGAATCTACTGGTATTCCAACAAATATTTTAAAACCCTATATAGATTCATGTTATCGTATACCAATGACTGATAATGTTAGAGCACTAAATTTATCTAACAGTGTTGCTATATGTGTATATGAAGTTTTAAGACAAAAAAATTATGAGGGTCTACTATTTGACGAACCTCATAAAAGTAAAACATTTATAGAAGATACTAAAAATTAAAAAAATTTATGCAAAAAATCTTACATAAATCATCATACAAATTGAAAATACAAGTATTAAAGATAAAACAACTATAATAACATCATTACGTTTATTAATTCTTTTATATTGTTTTATTTCTTCTACTATCCCTTGTCTATTATAATTATAACTTTGATTCATATCCATAATTCCACCTCTAGTATTATTATAAATGATAAATGTAAATTTATAAATTAATTTACATTTTTTATATGTAAAATTATGTAAAAGAACACTAATATTAAAATTTTTCTAAAAGATTTCTAGACTTATTCAAATAGTCTAATTTATCTTTAATAGTAGACAAAATCCCAAAATAATAGTATAATGTTAAGCAGTTACAAAACTTTTTTATATTTAGAAAGAGATGATTTTAATGAATAATAATAATGAGACTACGTCCATTGTTGCTTTAGGTGGCTTAGGCGAAGTCGGAAAAAATATGTATGTTGTAACCCATAAAGAAGAAATAATTATAATTGATGCTGGTGTTATGTTTCCTGAAGACGATTTACTAGGCATTGATTATGTTATTCAAGATATAAGTTATTTAAAACAAAATGAAGACAAGATTAAAGGTTTAGTAATAACTCACGGTCATGAAGACCATATTGGTGGAATTTCTTTCCTTTTAAATAGTGTTAATATTCCTAAGATATATGCTTCTAAAATAGCCGCTGATTTAATCGTAAAAAAACTAACAGACAGAAATGTAAGTTATAACAATATTGAATTAGTAACAGAAGATACAATTCTTAAAACCAAATATTTCAAAATAGAATTTGTTGGCACTACTCACTCTATACCAGGTTCTTTTGCATTAGCAATTCATACCCCAAATGGTATAATATTTGAAACTGGAGACTTTAAATTCGACTTAACTCCTATTGGACCAGTTGCCAATATTCATAAAATGGCGGAATTAGGTAAAAATGGTGTTACCCTATTACTTAGTGACTCTACTAATGCGTTATCACCAGGTAGTTCCAAAAGTGAATCTAGTGTTGATGAAGCCTTAAATGATATTGTATCTAAACATTACGGAAGAGTTATTATTGCAACTTTTGCTTCTAATATCTTCCGTATTAAACATATAGTTGAAACTTGTCGTAAAAATAATCGTAAAATAATTATTTTTGGTCGTTCTATGGAAACCAGCATTGAATTAGCTTTAAACAATGGTCTTATTGAAGATAAATCTATATTTATCGATAATAATCAAGCTAAAAATTTAAAGAAAAATGAAATATGTATTTTATGTACAGGAACTCAAGGCGAACCACTCGCGGCTTTGTCAAGAATAGCAAATGGTCAACATAAACAAATTACTTTAATGCCTGATGATTTAGTTGTATTTTCTTCATCACCTATTCCAGGTAATGCTGCAAGTATCAATAGAGTTATCAATAAATTATATTTAAAAGGTGTTAAAGTTTATACAAACAAAACATTTAATGATGTTCATACATCAGGTCATGCTAAAGAAGAAGAATTAAAATGGATGCTTAGAATAATTAATCCAAAATATTTTATGCCAATGCATGGTGAATATAGAATGCTAAAAGAACATAAACGTATCGCTGAAGATTGTAACATTCCAAGTGAAAATATCTTTATTTGCAAAAATGGTGATGTTATTAATTTAAATAAAGGAGTTGTAACTAAAGGAAATAGTATTCAAGCTGGCGATGTTTATGTTGATGGATCTAGAATTGGCGATATAGGTTCCCAAGTAATAAAAGATCGTAAATTAATGAGTAATGATGGCATACTTGTAACTATATTAAATATAAATACATTAACAAGAAAATTATTGATAAAACCAAATGTTACTACAAGAGGATTTATTATGGTAAATGAAAATCCTGAATTAATAAATAAAATAGAACATAAAATAACTGATATAGTAAATAAAACATTATCAAGTGCTAGTTATAGTCATACTGATTTAAAAAACCAAATCATATTAGAACTATATCCATATATTAATGAATTAACTGGACGTAGACCAATAATATTACCAGTTATAATGGAAGTAAATCAAGCATAAAACTTGATAAAATAGGAAAATAATAATGATTAAAGAAAAGATTAACAGATCTTTCTTTTTTTATTGAAAAATAAAGTTTAATTTCTTCTTATAAAAGGTTGTCTTAAAGTATTATTTAAAGTTCTTTCCATATAATGAACTAATATTTTATTAATAGGTTCTACAAAATTTATATCTTCAGTTATATCTATGAATATATTTTTAACTTTTTTCTGTTTTTGAACCACTCTTAAAACATCATTATCTGGCATAACACTAACTTTTCCAACTGGTATTAATTTTTTATTTTTATATTCCCCTAAATATAAAGCAAATTTATCTTTTAATTTGGTAAAACCATAAACATAAAAATATTCTTTTTTAAAATTCTTTATTTTAACCCAATTTTCTACTCTTTTACCAAGTATATATTTACTATCTTTTTGTTTAGCAACTATACCCTCTAGTCCTATTTTTTTAATATGATTAAATAATTTCAAACCATCATCATACATTTTAGTTTTAATAAAAATATCAGTATCTTTAAAATCATTTAGAATCTTTTTTCTTTCCATCAAAGTTAGATTCGTTAAATCTTTATCTAAATAAATAATATCAAAAACTACAAAATAAACAGGTATTTCATTAATCATAAGTTTTATTTTACTTGTGTTTTTTAAATGATTACGATGTTGCAATTCACTAAAACTTGGTTTTCCATTTTTAAAAGCCACTATTTCCCCATCAAAAATAACTTTATGTTTACCTACTATATTTTGTACACTTTTAAGTTCAGGATAAATATCAGCTAAATCATTACCATTCCTAGTTATAAGTTTAAAAGTTTTAGGACTTACATAAAATAAAGTTCTAATTCCATCATATTTAAGTTCAAAAATATAATTATCATCTTTAAAAGGTTTATCTACTTCTTTAAGAAGCATAGGACTTAATATTTTATTAAACATTTTTTAAGCTCATTTCTAAAGCTGTCATTAAATCCTTGATATTAGTTTCTCTCTTCTTTTTCGGTTTTTTAATATTTTTGCCTTCAATTTTTAAATCAATAGCATCTTTAATTTTATTTTGATATTCATCCTCTAATTCTTCTGGTTTAAACTTCATATTTAAAGAATTAACAAGTTCAATAGCTAAATCCAGTTCTTTCTTTGTATATTTAGTATCTGTAGCAGCATCTGGCATATTAACTTCTTCAAAAAAATACAAAGTATTCATAACAATCATATTTTCACTTAATCTTAAAATAACATAATAAAATTTAGTGCCTATAACTGTTTTGGCTAAAGCCACTTTCTTAGTTTTTAAAAGAGCATCTTTAAATAAAGTATAAGCTTTACTTTTAGAATTAGTTTCTACAACATAACTTTTTTCAAAATAAACAGGATCTATTTCTTTTAAATCTACAAAGCCAACTACTTCAATTGTTTTTTCATCTTCGCTTTTTAAATTATCAAATTCTTCATTAGTTAAAGTAATATATTCATTATCTTCATATTCATACCCCTTTACTATATCAGTCTGTTTAACTTCTTTTTTACAATGCGGACAATATTTAACATATTTAATTCTCGAACCACACTTTTTATGAAGTTGATTAAAAGAGATATCATTATTTTTTATTATTGGATTAATTTGTACTGGTATATTAACAAGACCAAAAGATATAGAAGTTTTTTTCAAGATAATCACCCATTATTAGATTACATAAAAAAGTTTAAATTATACAAAAAGAAGCTTATCTAGCTTCTTCAATTGCTCTTGTTTCTCTAATAACATTAATTTTAATTGTTCCTGGATATTGCATCTCAGCTTCAATTCTATCTTTAATATCACGAGCCATTTTATAACTTTTAGCATCATCAACTTCATCTGGTCTAACAATTACACGTATTTCTCTTCCAGCTTGAACTGCAAAAGTCTTTTCAACACCATCAAAAGAATTACCTATTTCTTCAAGTTGTGCTAAACGTTTCATATAATTATCCATAGTATCATTACGAGCACCAGGTCTAGCTGCTGATAAAGTATCAGCTATCTCAACTAATACTGAAATAATAGTATTAGCTTCTTTATCTCCATGATGTGATTCTATTGCATTTATAACCGTTTCATCTTCATGAAATTTACGTGCTAAATCAGCACCTATTTCCACATGACTACCTTCAATTTCAAAATCAATAGATTTACCAATATCATGAAGAAGTCCAGCTCTTTTAGCAAGAGTAACATTCTCTCCTACTTCTTGAGCCATAAGACCTGTTAAATTAGCAACTTCAATCGAATGTTGTAAAGCATTTTGGCCATAACTTGAACGATATTTAAGTTTACCAATTAATTCTACAAGTTCTGGTTCTAACTTAGTTAAACCTAAATCATAAACAGCTTGATTTCCCACTTCCATAATTTTAGTATTAATATCTTTTGAAACTTTATCATAAACTTCTTCAATTCTTGCCGGATGTATTCTTCCATCTTTTATTAAAGTTTCAATTGTAACCTTAGCAATTTCTCTTCTTAATGGATCAAAAGAAGATATTACTATTGCTTCTGGTGTATCATCAATAATTAAATCAACACCTGTAACTGATTCAATAGTTCTAATATTTCTTCCTTCTCTACCAATTAATCTTCCCTTCATTTCATCACTAGGCAAATCAATTGTACTAACAGTTTGCTCACTTGCTACATCCTCAGCATATCTCTCCATACTAGAAACAATAATTTGTTTAGCTTTTTCATGAGCTTCCAATTTAGCTTTTCTTTCTTCTTCTTTGATATAATCAACAATTTCTTTTGACATATCCTCTTCTACACGCTTCATAATTAAATCATGAGCTTTTTCTTTAGAAAACTTAGCAATTTTTTCCAACTCTTCTAATTGTTGTTTCATAAGTTCATCCATTTTAAGCTCTTTTTCTTGCATTTCTTTTTGTTTTGCTAATAAATTTCCTTCTTTATCATCTAAAGAAGCATCTCTTTTTTGTAACATTTCTTCTCTTTTATCAAGTGAAGACTCTCTTTGAAGTAAACGATTTTCATTTTCTTTAATTTCTTGTTTTTTCTCTTTTACTTCCTTTTCCACTTCTTGTCTTAAACGATGAGATTCTTCTTTAATTTCCATTAAAGTATCTCTTTTATGTTTATCTGCTTCTTTCTTAGCATCTTCAATTAATTTATTAGCTTTACTTTCATTTTGATTGTTTTTAATAGCTGCAAAAATTGCCACAACTATAAACCCAACAAAAAATCCAATCACAAGAGTTAAAATGGCCATTGCGTTAAATTCCATTTTAAAATCTCCTTACTTTCGATAGCATAGTCTAACTACCTATACCTCAATTATAAATGTTATTTTTAGATTAAGCAAGGAAAAATTAAAATTTATTAAGTTTAATTTAAACCAAAAGAAAAAAAGAACCATTACGATTCTAATTTTCATCATCACTTTTAGATTTAGTTGGCGTTTTACTTTCACCGAATCCATAATGAGCACGCACTTTTTCATCAAGTTCATTATATAAATCAGTATGTTCTTTTAAATAAAGTTTAACATTTTCTTTTCCTTGACCTATTTTCTCTCCATTATAAGCAT
The DNA here is from genome assembly GCA_910587745.1 of uncultured Bacilli bacterium. GTDB lineage: Bacteria > Bacillota_I > Bacilli_A > RF39 > UBA660 > Caccenecus. The sequence goes on along the minus strand of CAJUNE010000018.1, from coordinate 13,420 downwards.
ACCAAGCTCCACTTTTATCAAGTATTCCAAGAGAAGCTGCTATATCAATTATTTCTCCTTCACGAGAAATACCTTCTCCATACATAATATCAACTGATGCTGTTTTAAATGGTGGCGCTACTTTATTTTTAACAACTTTAATATTTGTTTTATTTCCAACGATTTGGTCTCCTTGTTTAATTTGCTCCGCTCTTCTTATGTCTAAGCGAATAGTCGCATAAAACTTTAAAGCTCTACCACCTGGTGTTGTCTCAGGATTTCCAAACATAACTCCCACTTTTTCACGAAGTTGATTAATAAAAATCGCTGTTGTTTTAGTTTTATTAATTGTTCCTCCAAGTTTTCTTAAGGCTTGACTCATAAGTCTTGCTTGAAGACCAACGTGACTATCACCCATTTCTCCATCAATTTCTGCTTGTGGAACTAAAGCTGCTACGGAATCAATTACTACAATACTAACCGCTTCACTTCTAACTAAAGCTTCACATATTTCTAAAGCTTGTTCTCCAGTATCCGGTTGTGATAATAAAAGTTCATTTATATCTACTCCTAAAGCTTTCGCATAAACAGGGTCAAGTGCGTGTTCAGCATCAATAAAAGCAGCTCTACCACCTTTTTTTTGAACTTCTGCTATCGCTTGTAAAGCAATCGTTGTTTTACCACTTGATTCAGGTCCATATATTTCAATAATTCTTCCTTTAGGAAAACCACCTACTCCTAAAGCTATATCAAGAGCTAATGAACCACTTGAAGTAACTTCTACTTTAGTATGTTCTTCACTGCCTAATTTCATAATTGCCCCAGCACCAAATTGTTTTTCTATATCAGCCAAAACTTGTTCTAATGCTTTATCTTTATTCTTTTCATCTTTAACTTGTTTCATTTTTTAATACCTTCCTTAATTTAATATCTTCTTGAACAATTCAATTATAACATCCAAATGTATGTATGTCAAATATTTATTCGCATTTTTATTTTTTATTAACTTCACACTAACTGCCAATATTATACCATGCCAAAACTTTAATATCAAAAGAAATTAACTATTTTTCTGTGGAAATAATAGACAAAACAATAATACTTTATTTTTTTATAAAATATCTAGTCAAGAAAACTAGTTTTTTTCATATAATTAATTTGACATATAACAAAATTTGTGTATAATTATATGTGCAAGTACATGGCAGTGCTTTAAATTTATATAACGTGTTTAATACCAAAAATGGTGTAAAAGTATTTAGGACTGCCCTAAAAAAATTACTTAACTAAACTCCCTATATAATATTTAAAGTATCCTTTGTATTTAGATTAATAGAAAGGAGAATATAAATGGCAAGATATACAGGTCCAGCTTATAAAAAATCTCGTAGACTTAACTTTTCTACTTTAGAAAACGGTAAAGATTTAGCTAGAAGACCATACGCTCCAGGACAACACGGAAATGACAGACGTAAAAAATTAAGTGAATATGGTGTTCAATTACAAGAAAAGCAAAAATTAAGAATTATGTATGGTTTAAATGAAAAACAATTCCATAGATTATTCAACCGTGCCTCTAAAATGAAAGGTGTAGCTGGCGAAAACATGTTAAAACTTCTTGAATCTCGTTTAGATAATGTAGTTTACCGTATGGGACTTTCAAACACTAGACGTGGAGCAAGACAAGTTGTTAATCATGGACATATATTAGTTAATGGTACTAAAGTAGATATCCCTTCTTACTCTTGTAAGCCAGGAGATATTATTTCAGTTAAAGAAACTTCTTTAGACCATCCAGCTATTAGAGCAAGTCTTGAAGGTAAAGCTACATTACCAGCTTTCGTTGAATTTGATAAAAATAAAATGACTGGTACATATGTAAGATATCCAGAAAGAAGCGAACTTAACCAAGAAATTAACGAATCATTAATCGTTGAATTCTACAATAGATAATAAAAAAAGCTATCTACTAATAGATAGTTTTTTTATTGCAAAAATATTTTTAAATATTTATATATATGTCAACAATATTTTCTCTAAAGATAAATAAAAGAAGAATAAATATCAGCAATATCATAAAAGATTTAGGGCTATAATTATCCTCATGATCTTTCCCTCTCATTATAATAAAACCTATTTCGTCTAAAAATACACCTGTACTTATTGCCAACAAATATATATTGGTATAATAGTTAGATATACCAAAAAGTAAAATTATAAATAATAATCCAAACATCCAATGATGAGTTCTAAAATTTTTTATAGTTGGACTAGGTTTATTAAATATATATACTACCACTCTTGTTATTATAATAGTTACCATTGTAAATAAAAAATATTTATCATACAAACTCATATTAATCACCAAATCTATTTCAATTTAAAAGTATTATCAAACAAATCTAAAACAAACTTTTTATACTCATCATTAAAAGGTACAAATTCATCATAATAAATCAAATTTTTAAAATCAGGGTTATCACTATGACATATAGATTTACTTTTAACTCCTATATATTCGCCATCTCTCGTATAAACATCAAATAATTCTTCCATAAAAAGCCTTATAATAAATCTATACCACCAAATACACAAGTATAATGAATAGTAATTGTAGCATTACCTTCTTCATCTTTATATTTATTTTCTACTCCACCAAAAATAGGTATTCCACTAACTTGTAGTTTTACATTATCAGGAAGTTTTATATCAATACCACCAAAAATAGTTACAGCTTCAATATAAATATCTTTATCAATTTTAGCTTTTCTTAAATCAAGTTCTACACTTCCAAAAACTGATATAGCTTTAAAATCACTAACAAGTTCTTTTATATTTTCATCTACTCCAGAAAAAACAGCGATATATTCTTTAGCATTTTTATCCATTTTTTTCTTTTTACCATTATTAAATATTAGAGATAAACCAATAACGATAATGATAATCGGCACAAGTATTTTCCAAATCATACCATAATTAATAATATCTTGAGCTGCTAGTAATAATAAAACTCCAACAGTTAAACTTATGAATGAGCCTCCTCTACTAGTACCATCAAATAGTCCATAAATAGAAGGAATTATTATAAATAAACTCCACCAACCATCAAAGAATATATCAACATCCCACCAATTTAGATTATTACCTAAAAATAAAACTCCCACTACAATAAGAATTAATCCCCAAAACATACTACTTTTACTTTTCATAAATATTCTCCTAACTCAAGATAATTATAACATATAGATTACATTAAAAATACTTATTTAACATAATTTTTTATAAAACTAAATCTTAAGAAAGAATCCACTCTATAATTTTACCCTTTAAAAAATAATATTCTTCTTTTGTAAATTGCATATTACTAATACAATATTCTTTATTAGAAATATGACTACAAAATATACATTCAAACAAATCACTACAATCTTGAATAAAGAACGAATTACTAATACGAGCCGAACAAATAACATTATAAGAATTAGTTACAGTATTAGAATCATCTACTCTAATTGAATAATTAACAGTATTACTTCTTTGAGAAGCGATTGTATAACTCGAGTTATGAATACCATCACAAAAAATTACTCTATCTACTTTACTACAATCAGTAGAATTATAAACATTAGATGAATTATAAATTGGATCACTCATTAAAACATTAGTTGAATTATAAACTCTTTCCGTAGTAGTATAATTTATACTATCCCATATCTCAAGTAATTCTTTTAAGGTATGAACTTCTTTTTTAGGAATCATCCACCCTTCTTCTTCATCTTTTTTCATCATATTTTGATTAGTAATAAACTTTTTAGAATTAATACTTGAGGCATAAGTAACCTCACCCGTTAAAGAATCAGTTACTTCTAAAGGAAGTTTTATATCAAAAGCAAACTTATCCTTTAATTCTTTAATTTCCAAAACATTATCAACATTAAAAACTGCTTGAAATATTTTATTAGCAATTTCTTTTAAATCTTTTTCTTTCATTTTAAATCACTCTTTCTACTAGTACTAACATTTTTCATTACCTCATGGATATCTACATCTTCTACTTTAAAATCAAATTCAAATTTTTCTTCTGATATTTTTTCTTTTACATTTTTATTTTTTACTTCTTTATATTCTGGAACAAAAAAGTCCATAGTTTTAGCCTTAAACATTGGATAATTAGTTCCATTTTTATTAATTTGTATCAAACATTCTCGTGCTTTTAAATTAGTTAAAAAATTAATTTTATCATCAACACTATTACTATTTTCTAACTTTATATCTAAATTATCATTAAGAATTAAAGCATCAGTTTTAGAAACTTTAAACAAATAATAATTACTAGTATTAGCAAGTATAGCTTCTCTTAAATTATCACTAACCTGATGAAAATACTGACAAGCTAAAATTACTGAAACATTAAATTTACGCATTTCCGACAAAAATCTTGCTAAAATAGGATTTTCTAAAATCGCTACCTCATCAATAACAACAATTAAATGTTCTTTAATATTACCAGTTTGGGCAATTAAAAATATTTGTTGTAAAATAAAACCTGAAATTGTTTTTATAACTTTATCTCCCAAATTTAATCTATTTAAAGAAAAAATTGTTAAAATATTATTTTGTAAAGTATTAAAAAAATCATTATCTACACTTTCCAAATTAAAAACTGGTACCATTTGCATTTCATCAATAAAAGCGATTATAGGCGCTATGGCATCACCATAATACTGATTTTTAATTTCATTAAAATCATTTAAAAAAAAAGTTAAAACAGAAGGCGCCACTTGATTTTTTAATTTTGAAACTAACATATTCCGATAATCTAAATCCAATAGTAATTTTCTAAGATTTAAAAAAGAAAATGAATTATCCAAAATAAGTATATAAGTAGAAAATCTTAAAACTCTTTCCAGTTTACTATTATAGTTATCAATTAAAGTACTAAATAAAGATAAAGTAAGTTCTACAGTTGCATTTATTTCATTTAAATTGCTTTTAAAAAGTTGAATACTCTCACTTTCTTGTTTAAAATCTATTACTTGTGAATTATTTATTTGCCATAATTCTTTTTTTAAAGAATCATGGGGGTCAATAAGAACAACTTTATATCTATCATTTTTTTCATTACAAACATCATATATTAATTTAGCTAAAAATTTTGATTTACCACTTCCACTAGAACCAATTACGAGTGAATGTTTATAAAAATCATAACTATCATATTTAAGATAAAAATCATCACTAAAATAAGGAAAAGTATCTACTAAAAAATTAGCTTTATCTTTATCAGTAGTAAGTAAATATAATATTTTATCAATTTTTAAATATTTAGGACACTTCGCATAAAATAAACTTTTATTTTTAGAAAAATCAATACTTAAAAATTTAGCAAGTACACTTACATAAATTCTTTTATAATAAAGTTTACTATTACTTTCATAAAAAACATATGCTTTAGCTTTTATTTTTTCTTGAAAATATCTTATATTAAACAAATATAATTTAACTTCTCTTTTATGTTTATAAAAATAATTATTCCAATTTAAAAGAGTATTATTTTCTAAACAAAATTTAAATCCTTGATAAATTGCTTCCATATTAAAACTTTCATCACTTAATTTAAATAAAAAACTATCAGTATTAAAACTATTAGATAGTTTACTCTTAAGCACTAAGAAATATCTAACTTTATTATAATCTAGTTTTATAACTATTTTAAAATGACTAAAAAAACCTAAAAACTTTCCAATATTTTTCAAATAATTATTCCAAGTTTCTATATCTATATTAGAATCTTTTAAAAATATTTCATAAATATAAATATTTTTCATAATTACCCCTCATTAATGTTTAATAATATAACATAGTTTAGCATTAAAAAACTGACTTATACTTTGCAAAAAAAGTCAGTTAATAGCAACTAAAAACTCAGTTACTCCATCGTGATAATATTCAAGTTCAGGTATTTCTCTCAAATTATAATTACAAGTTGTAATAAATTGATAATAAAATAAATCACTCATATCTTGGATATCTTTAGCTTCATCGCTAGGTATATGAAACTTTAACCATTTAGATTTAGGAATAACCCATTCTTTAAAGCCTTCTATCTTTTCATTCCATAAAACCCAATATTCATAATTATCTGAATAAAATCGTTGTTCATAAACAACCATTCCATAATCAGGATGTTTTAAAGTATTATATTTATTAACCATTTCTTTAAAAAAATTAGGTGCATCTTTCTTTATATGATCATCGTCAGTTTTAACACCTAAGCCATATAATTTTAATTCATTCATTTCTATTATTTCATAAGTTATTTCTTGAGATATTTTAGGAACTTCTAATTTTATTTTAGGATAAAATTTTAATTTACCAGCATTGCCTTTTACTTCACTCGGTTTAATTCCATGAAAACTAAAGAAGGCTCTAGAAAAAGCTGTAGCATTTGACCACCCATATGATATAGCTACATCCATAACTTTTAAATTATATTGTGCTAAATCTCGACCTGCTAAAGTAAGTCTTCTTTTTCGAACATACTCACCTAAAGTAATACCAAATAAAACTGGAAATATTCTTCCTATTGTATATTCATTTACTCCGACAATTCTAGCAAGTTTTTTATAATCAACATTATCTTTTAAATTATCTTCAATAAATTCTATCATATCATTTAAATTCTTATAAACATCCATATCAATCACTACTAAAATTGTAACTTAAATTAAAATTTTAATCAATAAGAATAAAAGAAAAAAACACTAATCATTAGTATTTTTATCCATTTTTATAACTGCCATTTCTTTAGTATTAATTTTCTTTATGACATTTTTAACTTCATCCAAAGTAATTGCCTCATAAATCTCTTTAACATTAGGCACAACTTCATCATAATAAATCAAATGATTTTGAATCATAGTATTTACTTGTTCACTAGAGTCAAAATTCGTAACTAAAGTAGCAATAGAAGAATTAACTTTTCTCTTTAGAGTATCTTCATCCATAGATAAGTTTGAGAGAGCAAGTTTTATTCTTTTAATCGCCTCATCTATAAATTTACTTTCAATTGTTATATCTAGTATTACATATTCCCTCATAACATATCTAGAAAAACCTAAATAAGTAATTAAATTATCTTGTAACAATTCTTCTTTTAAATCTGAAGTATCCCCAAAATTACTATTTAAAATAATTGAAAGAATAATATTAAGTTTAATATTTTCTATATTTCCAAAGTCTTTCCTAGGTATTTTAATACCCACTTTAGCTTTAGCTACTTCCACATTAGCATTTATTTCTTTATATGATTCATTAACCCCACGAGGTTCTTTTACTTCTTCTATAATAGGATTTTTATATGCAATAAATTTCTTTTTCTTTAAATTATTATTAACAATTGCTTCTATTTCATAAGGATTAACATCACCTGTAACAATTAAAAACATATTTTTAGGATGATAAAAAGTATCATAAATAAGTTTAATATCTTTTAACCCAACTTTTTTAATATCACTAACTTCCCCACTTATTAAATTACGATATTTTTCTTTTTTATAAATACTTTTATTAAATTCAAAATAAAGTCTATTATAAGGTTGATCATACCCCATATTAATTTCTGAAGCAATAATTCCTTTTTCTTTATCAATCATCTCTTTTGTAAAATAAGGATTATATACATAATCAAGTAAATTATTTAAATTATCTTCTAATTTATTTACACCATTTACAATATAACTTGTATATTTAAAGGTTGTAAAAGCATTTATATCACTTCCAAGAGGGTCAAACAAATCATTAGCAGTCACATCTTTTTTTACATTAAATTTAATATGTTCCATAAAGTGAGCGATACCATCTGGCACTTGATATTTATTATTATTAATATTAAATTCTGTATGAATAGAACCATACTTAACATTTAAAGTTAAATTAAAACTTTTAGCATAAGGATTTTTCCATATATAAATTAATAAACCATCATTACTAATAGTTTTATATATTTCTTCATTTACTCCTTGTATCTTAATTGTTTCCATTAGTATCTCCCTCTAACACAAATTCTAAAATAGGTTTAATTCTACTCGCTAAAGCAACAATTTCTTCTTTTGTTACATCATTAATTAATTTCATTCTATCTTCTATTAAAGGTAAACCACTAATCACATGAAATACATAATTATTAAGTATTCCTGCTGGATCATCCAAAGCTAAATTAAGTGAGAATATAAAACTAGATTTAGCTGCTTCCAATTCTTCATTTGTAAATTTACCTAATTTCATTTCTTTAAAAGCAAGTTTTATCAAACTATTAGCTTTCTTAACATCTTTTTTATCTATTGAAGTTTGAATCATAAGTAAATTATCATATTTTAAATAAACACTTCTAACCCCGTAACATAAAGAATTTTTTTCTCTTAAGAGTTGATATAATTTAGTATTTAAGCCACCACCCCCTAAAAGATAATTATAAAAATGCATTGTTGTAATTTTTTCTTTATCACTTAGATTTTCTATACCATATATATTAACTAAATTTGTTTCTAAGAATTTAGATTTATCTTTTTCTATTTTTACTTTTTTAGGGATTTTATTATCTACATATAAAGAATAATCTTTAGTTTTAATCGTAGGATTTTTAAAATATTTAAAAACAAAATTAGCTACTTTATCCATATCAATATTACCTACTACAAATATATCACATTTATTATTAGCTATTAAATCTTCATAAGCACTAGCTAAGGTTTTAGGTGTTATTTTATCTAGTTCTTCTAAAGAACCCATAACACTATATTTACTAGGACTTTCATCTAAATATTTTAACGCTGATTTTAAAGATACTCTATTTATATCTTCATTAATACCAAGTATTTCATCGTGTAATCTATTTTTAACAATATTAAAATTCTTTATATCAAACTCCTCTGCTTTTATAAAAGGTTTCATTATTGCCTCACATGGTAATTTAATAACTTCTTCCAAGTAATTTTCTTCGCTAACATATTCCGGATTCAAAAAATTAAGAACAAAAGAAGTCATAACTACATTACCCACTTTATTTGTAACCCCATAAAAACTAGCTTGATATAATTCTTCTAAACGTTTAACCATTTCTTTTCTCGTTTTATATTTTTCACTTACATCGGTCATTAAATCAACTAAAAAAGTTTTCGTAAGTAAATCATCACATTTTACTTCATCTCTAAAAATAATTTCCATTTGGACTGTTTTAAATCTATTAGTTTTTACAGTATATAAGTTAAATGATGGATATTCATAAGTTTTATATTCCATTTTTTCACCTCTTTTTTTATTATAGCACAAAATCTCTAATTTATTAATTATATATATTTTTAAAGAGATAAAATGAGGAAGCAACTTTTTTATACAAGTGTTTGACAAACAAATATTATTATGATATGATTTAGTTGGAGGTAAAAACTATGAATAAAAATATCAAAGAAATAACAGAAAAACAAAATAATGTTTTAGATTTTATTAAAAAATTTGCCGCTGAACATGGGTATCCGCCATCAATTAGAGAGATTGGACAAGCTTTAGGTTTATCAAGTCCAGCGACAGTTCATACTCATGTTAGAAAATTATGTAATGCTGGTTATTTAAGAGTTAACCCTAACAAATTTAGAGCTATGGAAATCCTTGTTGAAAACGAATATGAAGAAAAGAAAGAAGAATTAGTTAAAGTTCCTCTACTTGGAAAAGTAACTGCTGGTAGTCCTATTGAAGCGATTGAAAGACCAAATGAATTTTTCTCTCTTCCAGCTTCTCTTATTCCAGCAAAAGAAACTATATTTACTTTAAATGTAAGTGGTGAATCAATGATTAATGCTGGAATTTATGATGGTGATGTTGTTATAGTTCAAAAACAAAGCACTGCTCGTAATGGTGAAATAGTTGTAGCTATGACTGAAGAAAATGAAGTAACTTTAAAAACCTATTATAAAGAAAAAGGACATATAAGACTTCAACCTGAAAATGATAGTATGGAACCATTTATATTTGATAATGTTACCATATTAGGTAAAGCAATCGGTCTATATCGTAAATTTTAAAAAAATAAAAGAATCTTCGAAAATATGAAGATTCTTTTTTTCATTATAAATGATTAAAATAATCTTTGCCTCCAATTCCTGGAACACAGTCTTTTATATTACAATACTATATAATTAAAACATCTTTAACTTTATTATAAACATCTAATACTTCTTTACTACTTTCATTATCAAATTCTAATCTAAATACATTAACTCCCATATTTTTTAAATTATTTATATTATCTATTAGATTTATTTTTTTATCACTAAGTAAATGGGTATAACCATCATTAAATACTCTAAACTTCCTTTTATTTTTATCTTCTAAATAACAATTAGTACTATTATTTAAATTTTGATTTTTTATTAAATTATATTTCATAATCATATATTCCAAAGTACCATATATAATAAATTCTACATCTTTATTATTATCACAATTATTCATTAATAAGTTTAATCTTTCTAAAGAAAGTTCTGGACTTAAACAAACTCTTTTAACATTTATACTAGCTAAATAATTTAAATAACTACTATTTACAACATTAAGATAATAATCAGTACATACTTTATTGCTATTTATATATTTTAAACTACCAGTTTCACCGATTAAAAGAGATTCATTTTGATAATCTTTAAAATTATTATTAATTCTATTAAGTCTTAAATAAACATTTTTATCTTTATATTTATTATATAGTTTTTCATCAGACACATATATATCAACATTTAAATCAAGTAATGTTTTAAGTTGCTCTTCACTTATAACAGAAGCACTAATTTTTAAATCATTATTTCTTTTAAATTTTATATTATTTTTATAATTTAATTCTATCTTTCTATTTATAAAAGTTCTTTTATTTATTAGTTCTTGAATTAAGTTTCTTCTAATTTCATTTAAAACCCCAACTGGTATAAATATATTATCATCAATATCTAAATCTATCTTATTAATTATAAAAGGCGTATTTCCAAGCTTACTAAGAATCTCTTTAATTCTAATATCACTAATCGGACTATTTAAAGCTTTACTTACAACATCACCAGTATACTCTACATTATTTACCCCATCACTATAACTAAGCTTTAATTCTTCTCCAGAATGAGCATAAATACTACAATCTACATTTATCTTTTTTTCGTCCTTTTCTTTTAACTCATTGATAAGACTACTATTTATAGTAAGAAGAACACTACCTTTAGTTTTTAAATCACACTTATTATCTATATAAACATAACTATCTTTTAAACCTTTATTAATAAGCATCATTTTTTCGTTATATAAAAAATTTACATATAACCCCGTATTATTAGGAAGTCTAATCGCATCTCCTTGATTTAATTCATGAGTTAAATATATTTTTATTTTATCAGAGTTATAAAGAACTACTTTACCTATTTCTACTCCTTGATGATTAGAAGAATTCAAACTAATAAATTCACTATCAGTATTATTAAATAAATAACCTTTCGTAAAACCTCTGTTATATAAACTTTTTAAATTAAATATTTCTTCATCAGTTAGAATATAATTATCATTATCTATTAATTTACGATATATACTAGTAACATAACCTACATATTCTGGGCTTTTCATTCTTCCTTCTATTTTAAAACTTATCGCTTTACTTTCTTTTAATTTTTCAAAATTACTAGTAGTATTAAACTCTTTAGGACTAAGAAGATATTTAGAATCAATTATTTTTTTATCATTATCTATTAAATTAAAAGGAGTTCTGCAAAGCCCCGCACACTCCCCTCTATTACCACTTCTATTTAAGAGAAAAGATGAAAAATAACATTCTCCTGAATAAGAAATACATAAAGCTCCATGAATAAATATTTCTAACTCTAAAGAAGTATTTAAACTATTTATTTCTTCTAAACTAAGTTCTCTAGCTAAAACTACTCTTTTTACTCCAAGATTTTCTAAAAGTTTTATTTGTTCTATATTGTGAGTATGCGCTTGTGTGGAAGCATGAATTTCTAAATCTGGCAAATATTTTCTAATTAAAGTGATTAATCCTAAATCTTGCACAATAACTGCATCAACACCTATATTATATAAAAAACATAAGTATTCTAATACATTTTCTATTTCATCTTCATAAATAATTGTATTAACAGTTACATATATTTTAACCCCATACAAATGACAATAAGCCACAGCTTCTTTAAGTTCTTCGTTATTAAAATTAGGCGCATATTTTCTAGCCCCAAAAAGCTTACCAGAAAGATATACAGCATCAGCCCCATTATTAACTGCTGCCTTTAAACATTCCATTGAACCAGCTGGAGCAAGTAATTCTTTTTTCATAAAACATCACAAAATAATTATAACATAAAAACAAAAAAGAGAGAATAAATCTCTCGAATGGAATTTCAAAATACTTGCTTATATATAAAATCTAAGCTATATAAGCAAGATTAAATTATTAATCTGTCACAATATAAGGATTATCTAATGTACCATTTCCTCTAGAAAATGTTGTATCAGCCTTCAGATTTATTACTGGACGCACACCCCAAGCGAGGTCCACGTGGGTGTCGCCGAGGGCGCCACCCGAACCCACATAGAACGCGTAAGCATAACTGCCACGCCAGTAAATCGGAGACATGGTCCAGTAGTATTGTCCGTTGTATAGGTAGTAAGAACTGTTTGCTGTTCTCCATTTTCCTCCTGCCATTACTACTTCGTCCACCGTTATTGTTCCCACCTTTAATGTATATACATCTCCTGATGGACAGCTTAGTGTTGGGCTTACGCTTGATGCGCTATTCGCTCCTGATCTATCATACCCCGCATAGTAGAATGTACCTGACGGTTGGGAACTCCAACTATATCCTGGTACTACATCTCTATCATTACAATATTTTCCATCTTCTATTCTTTCAGCATAACTTGCTAGATTGCTGTTATACCATGTTTCATTTTGAGTCTTTAAGTTTGACTCTGTTCCACTTGTTGTTCTTTGGCTTCCTATTGTATATGTATATCCTACATACTCACTTCTATTATAATTTGAATTATATGCTTGACTTGTTACTGCTATACTCTCTGTTGTAATTGTTCCATTTGCATGACATGTTGCCCCATCATAGATTAGACGCATACTTCCATCTCCATTGATTCGAACTATTCTCCAACACTTATTAGCAAATTTTACATAATTGTTTGTTACTGCTCCTCTCCAATAATAGCTATATCCTCCATACATTCCATCTGAAACTTTATATACTCCTTCATCTGTTGTTGCTGCATTTGTGAATGTTGGTGTTTCATCTTTTGGATTTACTGCTGCTATAATATCAGCTATTGTTATTAATGGTACATAATTATCAAAATATAAATTACATTCTGTTCCGCTTTCTTTTAAATT
>CAJUNE010000017.1 GCA_910587745.1 uncultured Bacilli bacterium | reverse complement strand
TAATTGATAGAAATGATTTGAATTATACTCTCATTGTTATAGTTCGCTACTTTGGTGGTATTAAACTTGGAGCTGGTGGTTTACTTCGCGCTTATAGTAATACTGCCAAAGAATGCATTAAAATAAATTAATGTTTTCTAAAATTATATTACCATGATTATTATTACTATTTTGATTTTTATTTGCTTTTACTCTATTATTATATAAACCTATTATATAAGCTGTAGCTATGACTACTCCTAAAAAAACAATAATTGAAATAGTAATCTTTTCATAATATTTTAAATTCATATTCTCTCACCTACTATAAATAGTATACCTAAAATATTTGTTTTTAACAATAATAAAAAGATGCGTTTGACATCTTTTTTTCTCTATTTTATAAACATTGCATCACCAAATGAAAAGAAACGATAGTCCATTTTTATAGCTTCATTATAAGCATTTAAAATTTTATCTCTACTTGATAAAGCACTAACTAACATTAATAATGTTGATTTTGGTAAATGAAAATTAGTAATTAAACCGTTGATAGCTTTAAATTCAAATCCTGGATAAATAAAAATATCAGTATTACCAGTGCATGCTTTAAATTCATTAAATTTATGAGCGATGGTTTCTAAAACTCTTGTGGAAGTTGTTCCAACTGCAATAATTCGTCTTCCCTCTTTTTGAGCTAGATTTAAAAGCTCAGCTGTTTTTTCGTCCATTTCGTAATATTCACTGTGCATATGATGTTCTAAAACATTATCTACTTCAACTGGTCTAAATGTTCCTAAGCCTACGTGCAATGTGACAAATAATACTTCAATTCCTTTTTCTTTAATTTTTTCTAATAATTCATCCGTAAAATGTAGGCCTGCTGTAGGAGCTGCGGCACTGCCAGGTACTTTAGCATAAACTGTTTGATAACGATCTTTTTCATTTAGTTTTTCATGAATATAAGGCGGAAGAGGCATTTCTCCTAATTCGTCTAATATTTCCATTAAAATGCCATTATAAATTAATTCTACTCTAACTATGCCTTCGTCTAACTTTTCAGTTACTTTGGCTTTTAATTTGTCACTAAAATTAATTATTGTACCAATTTTTAAACGCTTGGCAGGTCTTGATAAACACTCCCATACGTTATTTCCTAAGTCTTTTAATAATAAAAGTTCAATAACTGCATTTGTTTCTTCTTTACTACCAATTAATCTTGCTGGAATTACCTTGGAATTGTTTAATACTAAGACATCACCTTTATTTAATTCATTAATTATTTCATTAAAATGACGATGGTTTATTTTACCGTTTTCTTTATCTAATATTAGTAATTTAGAATTATCACGTTTTTTTATTGGGATTTGAGCTATTCTATCTTCTGGTAAATCATAATTAAAATCTTCTAAATTCATAATTACACTTCCGTTTCTAAATAATCCTGAACTTTATTTAAAATCTCTTTTGATATATCTTCTATGCTTCTTAATTTGTTATCTTTGAGACAATTTATTTTTTGATAATCGTAAATACTTGAAAGTTCAAAATATGCAATTTCAGCCATATGAAGTAAGTTCTCATTTACTGGTTTTCTTTTTGATTTTTTTAAAATACATACTTGTTCATATGGCAGATAAAGAAATAATACCATATCTGGTCTTGGTAAATCAAGCAAAACAAATTCAAGATTATCTAACCATTCGTATAGCATATGCCTTTTTTTGATATCTTTGATTTTTCCACCTTGAAAAGCCATATTGGATTCAACATAACGATTTAATATGACAATATAATCATTTTCTAAATATTTCTTTATAATATTGATATTATATGCACGGTCAGCTGCATAGTAAAGGCTAGATATTTTAGGATCAACATTTTCGATGCCTTCTTTAAATAAAGATTTATTATTCTTCCCTAAATAGTATTCTCCTATTATTTCTCCTGTTGGAGAAGCATAATTAGGAAAACTAAAACTAATGGCTTTTAAACCAAGCTTTTTTAAGTTTTTTACAAGTTCATCCGTTTGTGTTTGCTTTCCAGAACAATCAGTTCCTTCAATTACAATTAGCTTGCCTTTACTCATTTTTTACCTCCTATTCGTATATAGGATATTTTGCTGTTAATTCTAAGACTTGTTTATCTAATTCCTTTAATATTTTTTCGTCATCTTTATTTTTTAATGCTTCTGATATTATCTTGCCTATTTGAATAAAATCTGACTCTTTTAAGCCTCTAGTTGTCATAGCAGGAGTTCCTAAACGAATGCCACTGGTTTTAAATGGCGACTCTGTCTCGTTAGGAATTGTATTTTTATTAACTGTGATATGAATGCTATCTAATATTTTTTCAGCTTCTTTGCCAGTAATTCCTAAGTTTCCTTTAACATCTACTAATATTAAATGATTGTCAGTACCTCCAGATATTATTTTAAAGCCTTCAGTTTCTAAAGTGCTAGCTAGGACTTGGGCGTTTTTGATAACTTGTTTGCCATATTCCTTAAATTCCGGTTGCAAATCCTCATAAAAAGCTTGAGCTTTAGCAGCGATAACATGCATTAATGGCCCGCCTTGGATTCCTGGGAAAATGGTTTTATTTATTTTTTTGATTATTTCTTCATCATTAGTTAGAATTATGCCTCCTCTTGGACCTCTTAATGTTTTATGAGTAGTAGATGAAACAACATCAGCATAAAGACATGGGTTTTCATGTAAACCAGCCGCTACTAAACCTGCTATATGAGCCATATCAACAAATAATAAAGCTCCTACTTCATCAGCTATTTCTTTAAATTTTTTAAAATCGATAAATCTAGAATAGGCGCTTGCTCCAGCAACAATCATTTGAGGCTTTTCTTTAATTGCTAGTTCTCTTATAGTGTCATAATTTAACATTTCAGTTTCAGGGTCTAAACTATAAGGAATAAATTTGTAATCCAAACCACTAAAGTTAATATCATGCCCGTGTGTTAAATGTCCACCATGAGATAAATTTAGACCTAATACGACATCTCCTGGCTTTAATAAAGCACGATAAACTGCCATATTAGCACTTGATCCACTGTGAGGCTGAACGTTAGCATATTTAACATTAAATAGTTCGGTAACATATTCAATTGCTAAATCTTCAACTCTATCAACATTTACACAACCTCCATAATATCTTTTGCCTGAATATCCTTCAGCATACTTATTTGTAAATACACTTCCTTGTAATTCCATTACGCTTTTTGATACATAATTTTCTGAGGCTATTAACTCAATATTTTCGTTTTGCCTTTTTAATTCTTTTTCTAAAGCTTCTTTAATATTCTTATCCATTTTTCTTTTCTCCTCTACTTCTTTTGAAACTTTCTACTACATTTTTTAGTAACATTGCTATAGTCATTGGTCCGACACCACCTGGAACAGGTGTGATATATGAAGATTTTTCTTTGCAACTTTCAAAATCAACATCTCCAACTACTTTGCCATCAATACGATTTATACCAACATCTATAACAATGGCTCCCTCTTTTATATCTTCTTTTTTTATAAAATTTGCTTTACCTATGGCTACAATTAAAATGTCTGCATTCTTAGTTATTTCTCTTAAATTCTTAGTTTTAGAATGCGTAATTGTAACAGTAGCGTCTCTATTTAGTAGAGCTAAGGCTAAAGGTCTACCTACTATCTTACTTCTACCAATAATAACAACGTTTTTGCCTGCAATAGGTATATTTTTATATTCTAACAACTTTATAATACCATATGGTGTTGCTGATATAAATTTTTCTTCATTACTAGCTAAATATCCTAAACTTGATATTCCAAAACCATCGACATCTTTTTCTGGTGTAATGTAATTAATAATTTTATCTTCATCTAAATGACTAGGCAATGGACTTTGTACCATAATACCATTTATATTATCATCATTGTTTAATTTTATAATGCAATTTATAATTTGCTCTTCACTAGCTTCTTCATTATATTGATATAACTCTTCTTTAATCCCTATTTCAGCACAGGCTTTTCTTTTATTCCGAACATAAATCTCGCTAGCAGGATTATTCCCAACCATTATTATTGCTAACCCAGGATGTAAATCATTTTCAGATATTTCTTTTTTTAAATTTGCTCTAATTTCTTTTGCTATTTCTTTACCATCTATTATTTCCATTGTACACTTCCTTTCTTAAAATAACTCTCCTTGACGATTTATTTTTAAATGTGCATATGCTTTATCAGTGGCTACTCGACCTCTTGGTGTTCTTTTAATAAAACCTTCTTGCAATAAGAATGGCTCCACAACATCTTCAATAGTTGTTACTTCTTCACCTATTGCAGTAGCTATAGTTTCAATGCCTACTGGACCACCATTAAATTTATTTATTAGGGCTTCTAAATACTCAATATCAACTTGATCTAAACCATATCTATCTACTTTTAATCTTTCTAAACTTTCAATTGTTATATCATAATCTATTGTTCCAGTTCCTTTTACTAAAGCAAAATCTCTAACTCTTTTAAATAAGCGATTGGCAACTCTAGGAGTCTTGCGGCAACGCCTTGCTATTTCTAAAGCGGCTTCGCCATTTATACTCATATTTAAAACTCTACCAGTTCTTTTTACTATTTGCTGTAATTCTTCTTCTTTATAGTAATTTAATTTTGATATTATACCAAATCTATCTCTTAAAGGACTGGATAGATCACCAGCTCTAGTTGTTGCGCCAACTAAAGTAAATGGCGGTAAATCAATTTTAATACTTCTACTTTTGCCATCAGCGCCTATTATTATATCTAATTCAAAATCTTCCATCGCTGGATATAATATTTCTTCAACAAATTTGGGCATTCGATGAATTTCATCAATAAATAGAACGTCTCCAGGTTCTAGATTTGATAAAACAGCGGCTAAATCTCCACTTTTTTCTAATGCTGGGCCACTAGCAGTTTTTAAATTGCTATTTAGTTCATTTGCTATGATATGTGCTAATGTTGTTTTACCTAATCCAGGAGGTCCATATAATAATACGTGGTCTAGAGATTCTCCACGCATTTTT
Source organism: uncultured Bacilli bacterium (assembly GCA_910587745.1). GTDB lineage: Bacteria > Bacillota_I > Bacilli_A > RF39 > UBA660 > Caccenecus. The sequence goes on along the minus strand of CAJUNE010000017.1, from coordinate 20,371 downwards.
GCTGCTTCAATAAATACTCGTAAATTTTCTTTTATCTCTTCTTGGCCAATATATTCATCAAGCGATTCAGGTCTAATACTTGATTCAAAGATGTCTCCTTCTATTTCCTCAGGCGTTATAATTCTCTCATCCATTTTGACCTCCTATTTTGTTTTTATATATTCTATTATATCATACCAATTGTTAAATGTTTTATATTTGCTCTTTTTATCATTAGTGAATCTGATACATTCTATCTTACTTGAACTTGCTATTTTATCTAAAACGTCCTCTTTATCGTCAATAAATATATCAATGCTATTTTCTTTAGCTAATGCGCTCTTATCTCCGTGTCCAACTTCCTCATAAATTAATTTATCATGATAAATATTATTTTTATCTAAAAACTCTTTGGTTAATTTTTTTATATTTGGGGCGTGAATATCATTGCGCGCTGTAATAAAAATTATTTTATAACCTTTATTTTTAAAGAATTCAAATGCTTCTTTTACGCCTTCTTTTAGAATATTATTTTTTACTATATCTTGTAAATATAAGTTTAGAAAATCAAAATATTTATTTTGGGATAAATCATGATAATCTTTGTATGAATTATCAAAAAGAGTTATATATTTATTAGCAGTTAATGTTGTTTCTGTTATAGTATCATCTATATCTATTCCTAAAATCATAATACACCTACTTTAACATTAATTTTAATGCTTCTTTTATTTGAGCTTCTATATCCAAAGAGGCATTTACTTTTGGCAATACTTTTTTTATCTCGCTGTTTTTATAGCCTAAACTTTCTAATACGCTTACTAATTCATCAAATGAACCTGTTAGATTAGTTTCTTCTTTTCTAGCTAATTTACCTTTTAAATCAAGTATTATTTGACGAGCTAACTTTTCGCCTATTTTAGGGAATTTAGTTAAGTATAGAATATTTTCTCTATCAATAGCGTCCATTATACCGGCGATACTTCCTGTGGCAAGCATTGGCATAGCCATTTTAGGACCTAGTCCTTTAACATTGATTAGTTTTAAAAATAAATCTCTTTCTTCAAGGCTTTTAAAACCATATAAACTATATTCGTCTTCTCTTATTTGATTATAAACATAAACTTTTGACTCTTTATTTTCTTCAAAACTAAATGGGTTGGCTACATAAACTGTATACCCAATACCATTATTTTCTACAACTATATAGTTATTTTCTTGTATTGATACTTTTCCAATTATATAATTATACACTTCTATCACCTATATATAATATTAGCATACGCTTGTTTAAAAGTATAGCTTTTTTGTCTAATTTTAAAATCTTTTAAAAAATAAAAAAGAGATTAATTCTTTTTGATAATCTCTTTAACTTTCTCTAATTCACTCATTTTTATAGTAAATTCTTGATTAGCGCGCATATCTTTTAATTTAAACTCTTGATTGTTAATTTCGTCTTCACCCAAAATAATAACAAAAGGTATATTTTCTTTATTAGCAAAATCTAAACTCTTTTTTAACTTTTTACCTAACATATCTAAATCAATATTAAGACCATATTCTCTTAAATCATTAGCTAGTTTTAAACTTTCTTTTGGGGTGTTCATAGGAATTATATATAAATCAATAATTGAATTATCTTTAAATTTTTCACTATCTTTTAATAAAGCATATATTGAAGTTAAACCAAAACTTACTCCAACTGCGGGATAAAACTCGCCATCATCAATAAATTCTGTGACCATATTATCATAACGACCACCACCACCGATAGCACCTGTTAATTTGCCGTTTTTTTCATATACTTCAAAAACATTACCAGTGTAATAGTCTTGTCCTCTAGCTAAAGTGGAAGAAAATTCACAATATTCCATTAAATCTGTTGCTTTTAAATAATCTTCTAAGTTATTAAGCTCTTCTAATCCTACTTTTAACATTTCATTATTTGTATCTTTAAATTTGTTTGTTAATTCTTTTAAATCCAATGAGAAATATTCTAATAAATTATTAGTTTCATTTTCTTCTAATCCCACTTCAATAAGCATTTTTTTGAATTCTTCGGTTGTTACTTTGTCTTTTTTATCAACTATAGTAATAACAGCCCCTAAAAGGTCTTCTTTACAACCACACTCCGTGATTAGGCCACGTAGTAAATTACGACTATTGTATTTAATAACTATCTCAATATTTAATTCTCTAAAAGCTTTTACATAAACATTTAATAATTCAGCTTCAATCATTTGACCTGATAAGCCAACAACATCAACATCGCATTGGGTGAATTCTCTGTCTCTACCTAGCTTTACTGGACCATCTCTAAAAACTTTATTAATTTCATATCTTTTAAATGGTAATTTTAATTCATTTTTGTTTATAGCTATAAATTTAGCAAATGGTACGGTTAAATCATATCTTAAACCTAAGTCTCTACTTCCTTGATCTTTTAAACGATATATTTCATTTAAGATATCGTTGTTTTCGTCATACTTACCTGCTAGCATATCAAAATAACATAATATTGGGGTTTCTATTGGTAAATAGCCAAACTCTTCAAAATTTCTTTTTAATACTTCATTTATATAATTTCTGATTTTTTGTTCCTTAGGCGCAAAATCATAACCGCCTTTGACATTTTGTATTATCATTTTTATCCCTCTTTCTATAATAAAAAACTATGCATTTGGGTACTTGCATAGTTTAATAATCAAAAATGCAAGCACTACAAATAGCACTTGCGTAATCTTCTTTTTAGATTTCTAGCAAGTGCAATTACTATGATGGTGATGCATATTAATTACTTTTTTCATAATAATTACTCCGTTTTTATATTTATAATTTACTATATTTTGAAGAAAATGTCAATTTTATTTTGCGCTTACTATATTTCCGCGGTTAAATAAATACTATTATTTTCTATTTGATTCAAAGTATTGTAAGCTTTCATTAAATCTTCTTGATTATCTTTTATCCATTTTTTTGCAACTTTTGTTTTTTTAGGGTTTTTAAATTCTTTTTCACCTTTCATAATTTCTTGATTATCAATTCTTATTCTTGTTTTTTCTCCAGAATATTTACAATGAACGTGAGGGTCGTGTTCGTGTCTATCTTTTTCATTAGAATTGATATAAAATTTTATCCCTTCAAGTTCGTCGATATATCCACCAATACCTGGTCCTTCAATTATAATATCAATTTTATTATCAAACAATCCAAAAGTTTGTTGTATATCTTTTAGTTTGTAATTAAACCATCTATAATGATAACTATCACCATCTATTGTATTTAGAAATTTTGCACTTACTATTTTTCCCCAAGTCTTTTCTTTTAAATCTTTAATATATATTTGACTTTTAATACTTATATTGTTCATTTTTACTAGCTCTTCAACTAATTCTGCGAAAAGTATATCATCATTTATTTCAATAGAAAGATTATCTTTTTCTATTATATCATTATTTTCTGATAAAAAGTCATATATGATAATTTTGTACATTATTTTTATTTTACTCAAATTTACTTCCTTCTTTCATTATTGGTATCCCAAGTGAGAATCGAACTCACATCTTTAGCGTCGGAGGCTAATATTCTATCCATTGAACTATTAGGACATATTTTTATTTTATCATAAGTTTTATTTTATGAAAAGAAAAAGGTTTGCAAATTATGCAAACCTTATAATATCAAACACCGTAATATATATCATTAATAATATAATTAATATAAAGAATATAGTATGGCACATATTTTCAAATTTAGCATTGATTGGACTTCCTTTAATCTTTTCGATTATTAAGAATAGTATTCTTCCTCCATCAAATGCTGGGATAGGTAATATATTTATTAAACCAACATTAATACTTAAGAATGCAGTTAAATATATTAATTGAGATATACCAACTTCCATAGATTCTCCAACAACATGATAGATACCTACTGGACCTGATAAACTACTTAAACCAATTTTACCAGTAAATAAATTAACTACCGTAATCCACATTGTACTTATTAAACTAGTGAATTTCCCAAATGCATATTTGATACTAGCAAGAAAACCTTTTTCTTCTTTTTGCTCGATTTTAAATCCAAATACTTTGGTTTCACTTCCATCTTCGCCTTTTTCAGTTTTAGGACTCACTTTTATAGTCTTTGTTTTGCCATCATTTCTTTTAACTTTGATTTCATAAACATTATCTTTATCTTTCATTACTAAATAAATTTGAGCTTGATCCCAAGTTGATACCTTATGACCATTAATTGCCATAATAGTGTCTCCTGCTTGTAGCCCAGCTTCTTTCGCTGGATAATTATCCATTACTTCGCCAATTTTAGGAGCTAAACTATTTGAACCCCAAAATAAAGCAATAACAAACAATATAACAATAGCTAAAACAAAATTATTAAATACACCGGCGCCTAAAATAATTATTCTTTGCCACCATTTTTTATTACACATAAATTTTTCTTTAGGGATTTTTTTTAAATCATCATCTTCATATACTTCGCCCGCCATGGAAACAAAACCACCGATTGGAAAAGCTCTGATGTTATAATCTATACCATCTTTGCCCTTAAATGTTTTAATAATTGGCCCCATACCAATAGAAAATTCATAAATATGTACACCACTTTTTTTAGCAGTTATAAAATGACCAAATTCATGAACTAAAATAATTACTCCTAATATTAATATTAGTAAAATTAATGTTACAATCCACATAATAATCTCTCCTTAAAATAAACTATATATAATTAAATACCCTAGCATAATAGTAATCGTACTATCAAGTCTATCTAATATCCCGCCATGTCCAGGTATTAAATTACTAAAATCTTTAATATTATTTTCTCTTTTTATCTTACTAAAAATTAAATCTCCTATTTGACCCATAACCGATAATATCAGTATTCCTAGTACTATTTTCCAAGTTACTGGTGATACTAAATAATGATAAAATATACTAACACCTATGGTAGCAATAAACGTTCCACCAATGCTACCTTCCCATGTTTTATTAGGACTTACATGCGGTATTAATTTATGTTTACCAAAAGCCATACCACTAAATAAGGCAAAAGTATCAGTTAAAATAAATATCAAAATTAAACTGCAGAAATTCCATAATCCTAAATTTCTTACTAGTATCATAGTATTAAACGCTGTGCCTAATAAAAGAATAGTTCCTATTAATACTAAAGCATCGGTTGCTGTATACTCCTCTTTTTTATAAAATAAACATAAACTTAAGATACTTAATAATAAAATAGCTATACCTTTATAGGTTATACCAAATAAGATAGAATATCCTTCATATTCTGCTAGTACTATAAATAATAGCGCTAAATAACTTATTAGCTCTACTAATTTAGGAATTTTATGATGACTTTTCTTTAAATCTATCATTTCTCTTAATGCTAACATACTTACAACAGCGATACCTATTCTGAATGCTTTGTCTCCAAAGTATATTATTGGTATACATATTAAAAGCATAACAATAGCACTTAATATTCTTTTTTTCATATAATCCTACTTTCTAATAAAAAGTATACTATTAATATTTGGAATAGTCAAATAATATTATTTAATTTTTTTATTTTCTTTAAATTATATTATTTAATTAATTATTTCATGAAAAAAGAGCTGTTACACTCTTAAAATGAATCAATATTGATTTTGATTTTTTTAATATTATTTAAATAAGCATGAGCATTTATAATAGTTCTTAAAGCTTTAGCATTTCTACCTTGTTTACCTATTACTGCGCCCATATCTTCATTTGATACAAGAATCTCTAAAATTGTTGTATCTTCATCACCTTCGAATGAACTTACTTTAACCATATCAGGATTTTTAACTATTCCTGAAATAAGTAAAGTAGCAAAATCAGTTATATTCATCATTATTTACCTGTTTTTTTGCTTTCTGCATATTTTGCCATAATTCCTTCTTTTGAAAGAATTGATCTTACAGTCTCAGTAGGTTGTGCTCCATTATTTAACCATTTTAAAGCTAATTCTTCATTAACTGTAATTTCAGCTGGTTTTTTAACTGGATTATATGTTCCTACTATTTCGATGAAACGACCATCTCTTGGACTTCTTGAATCAGCGGCTACAATACGATAGAATGGTTTTTGCTTAGCTCCCATTCTTTTTAATCTTAATTTAACTGCCATTGTTATTCCTCCTTTGTTACAATTATATTACTATAAAAAAGAAAAGATGTCAACTATTTTTGGTTGACACTAATTCAAATAATTTTCATCAATACTTTCTACTTCATTATCTACTTCATTATCATCGATATCTTCGATTAATTCATAGTCGTCTGGATCTTCTTCAACACTTACTTTTATCATTGTATTTCCTACAACTTCAACTCCTAATTCTTTTTCAATGGATAAATCTACTATTCCATTATTGATTTTTACATCAGTAACAGTTGGTTGGTTTAAACTTCTAACAATAATCTCTGATGCATCATTAAGTCTTGCGCCGTCTTTTAATCTGATATTCATTTTGTCATTATAATTAAATCTTTTGGTCGTAACTGCAGTTTTAGTATCTCCATTATATGAATACCATACATTGACATCAAAAGCACCATTAATACCTACTACACCATTGCTGTTTTTTCCTTCAAATGAATGATTGATTACCCAACATCCTAATATTGTGTCTGGAGTTTCTTCAGGTTGTACAGAAAATTTGGAAACACTATTCTTTTTGGCTTTACCCACCACTGCCTTTGTAACTATCTCTTTATAACTTGCCACTTTTATCCCTCCTAATCATAATTTATGCAAACCTGTGATAAAAGTACACTTTTTTTAGGCGTTTTGTGCTATAATTGATTTGGTGATAGAAATGGATTGTATTTTTTGTAAGATAGTTAATGGTGAACTACCTAGTAAAGTATTATATGAAGATGATTTAGTAATGGTAATTATGGATGTTAATCCTATTAGAGATGGGCATACTCTTGTTATTCCCAAAAAACATTTTACGGATTTTGTAGAACTTGATGAGGATACAACAAAACATATTTTTAATGTAGCTAAAAAAATGACAAAACTTTTAATGGATAAATTAAATGCTAAATCTGTAACTCTTTTAATTAATTACGGGGAAGATCAAAAAGTTAAACACTACCATCTTCATTTGTTACCTGATTTTGGTACTACTGATGTAAGTCTCGCTAAAAGAACTATTGAAGAGAATTATAACTTAATTACAAACTAAAAAAGTTCCTGCTTTAAGCAAGAATTTTTTATTGACTTATTTTTTTAAATGAATAACTAATTCCTATTAAACTTATAAATGCTATGACACTTGTAATTATAGTTATGCTTATACTATCATATGTATTTGGTACTGAAATATCTTCATAAGCTACGGCATAACTAGAAAATTTATCAGATTCGAAAGTAATAGTTCCATCACCATTATCATACACCTTTAATATATTAGTCTCTCCGTTATAATTTCTTAAAATATAATAATTTCTATATATATCTTTTTTATCATTTTTTATACTTTCGGGAATTTCTAAAGTAATTTTATATTCTTTATCTGATTCTGTTATTTTATCTATTTCATAAGACTTACCATTATATATTATTGATTTTATTAAAATAACTTTATAAAATGAACCAATTGAATAATTTTTACTAGTTGCTAATTCTTTAAGAGCATTAATATCATTATCTTCATTTTCTTCTATAATATTATTTGATATACTATATTTAATATTATCTTTTGTTTCTGATACATAAGCATAAGTATCTTTTGCGACTTCTATTTTATGTAAATTATTTAATTCATCTTTTGGAATTAAACTTTCAATAGTACTAGTATCAGTATACTCGCCACCTAGAATAGTTACATTTTTTTCTAAACCTGATTTAATACTTATTTTACCTTCAACTCGGCCATTTTTAATTGTTAATGTTGATTTTGAACGCTCTATCTCAACATTTCTTTGAATAGATACTTCAATATCACCTTGAATAGTACCTGTTGTATCAACTATAACATCTACTCCATTAGGATAATCTAACTTATAGTAAACATCAAACGCAAAAGGTTTAGCAACATGCTCGCTAGTATAAACACTGGTATTACCATTTAGTAATAATTTACCATTATTATTAGAAATAGCATAATAACTAGTTGCGCCATTTATAAGATTACTAGCTCCCGCTCTAGCATCAATTATCATATCACTGATAGTTAAATCTGCATAATTTTGAATCATCATCTTAGAATTATCTGAAGCTCTTAAAGTACCATTTTTAAGAACTACTTTGGATCCTGCTTCAATATTAATGTTTTGACTCACATGACCTGTACTTCCTACTAAATTACCTCTAAAAGTTATATCTTTACCATTAAAATCAATAATAATATTTTTAGGGCTTTTGCTTTTTAAACTAATACTTCCATCAGCATACCCATCTCTTATTATTTCAATTAAGGTTGGTATTTCGTTATTTTCAGCAGCATCAATCGCTTCTTGTAATGAATTATATTCGATATCTCCTATTTTAGCTATAGCTTCTTCAGCTGCATTAACATTATTAATATTAAACATTATTGATATTATCATAACTAAAACTATTGTTAGAAAATTATGCTTTCTTTTCATTTTTTACACCTTCTAATCTTCTTCATAGTTTATTATGATATCACAATCATAAATGTTTTGCAAGTTTCTAGGATTATTTCTTAACTTTTGACATATGTTTTGCTATAATATCTAAGAGGAGTTATATTTATGATTAAAAATAACAAAATAAACTTTAATAAAAAAAGTATTCTTTATATTTTATGTTTATTATTTATTATTTTTCTTATTATATTTTTTGTTTCTATTAAAAATATTATATCTTGGAAAAAAGATAGTTTTAACAGTGATATATTAATTAAAGAACAATTTGAAGATACTAATATTTTAGAATCTGATGATAATGAGAAGACAGAGGTTATTAAACCTGAAAAAGATATTCCTAAAGAAAACCCTTATTGGGATTATATTAAGATGAAACTAATCAGTGTTGATTTTAAAGATTTAAAAAAGAAAAATAACGATACTGTTGGATGGATTCAAATAAATGGTACTAATATTAATTATCCTTTTGTACAAACAAATAATAATTCATTTTATTTAAATCATAGCTTTAATAAAAGTAAAAACAATGCTGGTTGGGTTTTTATGGATTATCGTAATAATTCTAAAAATTTTAATAAAAATACAATCATTTATGCTCATGGTAGAAGTGATAATACTATGTTTGGTTCTTTAAAAAATATTTTGAAAAGTAAATGGTTAGATAATCCTAATAATTTTATTATTAAACTCTCTACTGAGGAAGAAAATACTTTGTGGCAAGTGTTTAGTGTTTATAAAACTCCTACAACTGCAGATTATTTAGCTATTGATTTTTTAAATAAAGATGTATTTTTAAAATTTGCTAATAAATTAGTAAATAGAAGTCAATTTAATTTTAATACTTCCATTAATGAAAACGATAAAATGCTAACTCTTTCAACTTGTTATGATAGTCGTGAAAAAGTTGTTTTACATGCTAAATTAATAAAAAGAGAAAGCAATTAATTTTTTAGTGAATTATATAAAGACTCTTTTTAATGAAAAAATAGCATTTATTATGCTATTCTAAATGTTTGCAGTCATCATAATTTTATATACTGCTTTTATATTTTCTTTCTTATCGTGATTCATATCTATAAAGTTAATATGCATTTGATAACCACTATCTAAACTTAATAATAATTCAACTTTTCCTGGCTTATAATTAATCGCACTACTAGATATTGAATAATATGGAATAATGTGAATCTTTTTGTATAAAGCTGCCATAGGATCTCTATCAAAAAGAATAATTCGCTTATCAGTAAAGACTACAAAGTCTTTACTGTTTTTATAAGCTAAAATAAATTTTTCTTTGTTACTAATATATTCTTTTGCATAATCTGTAAGATTATCAAAACCTACTTCTACTTTAAAATCAAAATATTTTGTTAACTCTTTAAATTTAATGTATGCCATAAAACCTCCTTACTACTTTTATTAATCTACTGTTTCTATAGTTATTTTTCCGTTTGAATATTTTAAAATAGCTTTTATGGTTGCTTCATTATCATATCTATCTATGAAGTAGAAAGTCTCTTCTGCTCCTTTTTCCAAAGTTTCTTGTTCAAACTTCTTTGTATATGATGCTGCAAAACCTCCAACTTTTCTTGCGCTCCAAGTTTCATCTTCAAAAATTGTTGGCTCAGTTGTAATCAAAGTCACTGTTATTAAACCGTTAGTTGGTTTTGATGCTACTGCCATTTTTATTCCTGGCGGGGTTGTATCAATATTAGCTACTGTATATAAAAGTGTTGTTGTGTTTCCTGATAAGTCTGATACTGTTACTTTTCGATTTGCTATAGCGTTATATTCTAATTTAGTTAATGTTTTTTTATCTTCTGATATTTCCCAACCTTCTAATGGCTGAAGTTCTTTATTTGATTCTATAATAATTTCAACTGGCTTATTTGTTTTGTCAAAAGTTCCATCTGCTTTTTGATTGCCTATTTTAATAGATAAATTAGGAGCTGAATCATAAACTTTAATGGTACCATCTGGCATAGTTATAATAATTGAGTCATCACTATTGTTAGGGATTACTTCTACCTTTGTATATTCTCCATTTTCATTTTGTACCCATGTATCGTCTAATGGTTCTTTATATGTCATTGTTATAGTAGTTTCTTTTTCTCCTTTTTCAACTACTACTTCTGGACTTGTTGGATCATAGTTTCTAATTTCATATTTAATTTCAGTTTCATTTCCTACTAAATCATATATTTTTAAACTATATTCAGCATTTGGTATGTTACTAAATGTTTTTGTTAAAATTCTATTATCTTTCAAATCCCAACCTGCTACTGGCTTAATATCTTTATCAGCTGTGATTGTTACTGTAATATCTCTAAATGTTAACTTGTTACCATTATTATTGCTAGTTTGTACTGTAGCTGTAGGTGCAATATTATCAATATTTTGAATATTATACTCTATTGTACTAGCATTTCCTGCTTCATCATATATTGTTACTTGACCCTTTTCGTTATTTACAAAAGCTTTTGATATACTCAATTTATCATTAGCTAGACTCCAATCACTTAAAGCTTTTATAGGTTCGTTTGATTCTATAGTTACTATTACCGGGCCTTTTGTAGCATTTGTTGTATTATATTTTATTTTTAGAACTGGTGGAGTGGTATCTTTAATAATTGGCTTTTCTGGTTCTTCGGGCTTAGTTGGCTTATCTTCTGGTTTGTTTGTATCACCTGTTGAACCTTGATTGTTATTGCCAGAATTATTTTCTCCATTATTATTGTTGCTACCACCTGAAGTATTATTGTTATTTCCACTATTAGAACTATTATTGTTACTATTATTATTTCCGTTATTATTGTTGGAACCATTACTTGTATTGTTATTGCTTGAAGAGCTATTTCCTGGATTTGTTGTGCCATTACCACTATTGTTTTCTGTTTCGTCTGGATCTTCTATTATTCCTGGATTGGATACTGGCGGAATATCTTCATCAACTGTTCCTTGGTTATTATTATTTGAACTACCTCCACTATTATTGTTGTTGTTGCCGTCAACTTTTTCATAAGTAGGATCATTATCTGTACGATAATCAATGTCTTCCTCATTAAAACTTCCTTGATTAGATGCAAATACGAAAGTCCCAGTACCTGCAAGCAAAAATAACACTATTGTTATTATAATGATTTTTTTGTTTTCCATAAATTCCATCCCTCTACTATCTTAATATATTATGATTATATCAAACATTCAATATTTTGAAAATACCTTTTTTGTTTTTTAAAAAAATTTCATTTTATTTAATGGCCAAAACCTAAATGATATCTTACCGTTTATATCTGATTTCTTTATTAGACCAATCTTTCTACTATCTAAAGAAATTTCACGGTTATCTCCTAAAACTAAATACATATCTTCGGGTATGACCTCATATCCTAAATCACTTAATTTGAAATCTTTGTAATTTAGATCTTTATTTAAATAATTCTCTGGATATTGTATGCCATTAATATATAATTTGTTACTTATAATTTCTATCTTATCACCAGGTAAACCTATTACTCTTTTTATTAAGTACTTTGTATCTGCATATTTTAAAGATATTATATCTTCTCTTTTGATATCAGAAAATTTATACTTAAATTTGTTTAATATTAACACTTCTCCATCCTTTAATGTTGGATGCATTGAATCTCCTACTACTGTTGTAACAGAAAATACAAATAACATAATAAATAATATGATACCAATAATTATTAAATACTTTATTGTATCTTTAAAAAATTCTTTTATATCTAACCAGTCCATTATACTACCCTTCCTATTATAAGATTATATAATATAAAAAAATTTTTGACAATAGAAAAAACAGATTTTCATCTGTTTCTTTTTTAAATCTCTGGTACTAAATAATAACCGTATGAATATAGTGGGTTATTTGGACTTACACCCATATCAGCATAAATACCATTTATTGAATTATCTAAATACTTAATTAATGTTTCATAAATATCAATATCTGTTTCTTTTAAGTAAATCCATGCTGAATTTAGATTTTTGATTAATTCTTCATTAATTGTTGTATCAGTAACTGATTTTAATACTGAAATATTTATTGTATTATAATTATTTGTACTGTCTGTACTAACTCTAATAATCATATAATTAGTTGTATCTTTATCATAATGAATTTCATAATAATCTTCACAATCAGGTCCAGTACATGTTATAGCATCATTTAAAAGTTGATCTGAAAGTCCTGTATTTATAGATTCAATTAAGTTTTCTCCATAATTGCTTTCGATACTATTTATAAATGAATCTTTTTTATTAATTGTTAACTTATTAACTCTATATGTATTATTTGGTGCAACATCAACTAATAAATATTCTCCTTTATCAGCATTATAATGTACCTCACTATATGCTTCACAGTCAGCAGCTTTACATGTTATTGCTTTATTTAATAAGCTTCCTTCTGTATTTAAATTATTTTGAATGCCTGATATAACATTTGAATCAAATAGTCCTGTAGCTATATTTTCAAAAGTTGCTTCTTCTGTAATTCTTATTTCATTATATTTATCTTTTTCATTATGAATTACACTTACTTTATAATACTTACCATTATTATAATATATAGTGTTATAATCTTCACATGTATTTCTGCATATTACTGTTTTATAAAAATCGCTATTCTTATTATTTAAATCTAACATCAAGATAGTAGCAATATAAGCATTTTTGCTTGCATACATATCATTTATTCCTGAATAAGCTATAGTTTTAATATAAGCTTCAGCTGCAGCTGTACTTAAATCTTCATAATAACTAACTCTTACTACATTACCTGCTAGATAATTATAAGCATAATCAAATACTGTTGGTCTAAATCCTGTATATGGATATCCGCTTGTTGTTTCAGTACCATTATATAAGCCTGGGATACTATTTAGATTGCTAATTGAATAATCTAAATTTTTGTTCTTTATATAAGTTTCTATATATTTTAGAACTAATGATGCTTTATTATAATTTTCGCCATTTATTTCGTAATTTTTATCATTATTTTTAAAAGACCATTTGGTAATAGAATTTTTTAAGGCTTCTTCTATTTTACTCACGTCATTACTAGAGAAGAAGATAAAATCTCCTCTATTTAAATATATTTCGTTGTAGAAACTATGAGTTTTTACATAACCAATAAAGTTTTCATCAAATTCAAAGCCATAACCTTTAATTGTACCATCTTCATTTTTTGATGGACTTCTAGTTACTCCTAATAAATCAAAATCTAAAGCATCTATAAGTACATCTTTGGCAGTTGTTTCTGTTATATTATTATCGTTAATATAATTTTCAAAAATTTCCATACTCTTAATATATTTAGTATAATATTCTGAGGCTTCAGCGTGTTTTGTGATAATACCCAAAAATTCTTTGTATATATCTTCTGAAGATTTATCAGAACCATCTTCATTTTTGATTAGAATAATACTATCTGCTGGTGGCTCTTTATATGGATCAGCATATTCATTGTAATCCATTGAGAATGAACCTTCTTTGTATAAAAATCTTTCTTCATCTAATACTTTTTCGTAATATTTTATGAGAACTTTTAAATTTTCACTATTCAATTTGTTTGCTTCAACATTACATTCTATATCAATTACACCATTTTCTGTATTAGTAAATGTAATATTATTATCTGCATCAATTTTCAAATTGCTTGATTTAGTATTTGGAACTATTGAACAAACTGTTTCGGGATTTAATGTGTTGTAAGGAGTACTCGATACTGCTTCAATAACATATTTTTCTCCCTCTTTAATATATCTATCATCACGAGGTAAAGTTAGAGTTATTCTTGCTACATTTAGTGTGGAAGCTTCTCTATTTAAAACAGGCTTAATTGTTCCTGTATATGTATTGTCTAAACTTGAAATGTAAGCCAAAGCTTTTTCATTATCTTTTTTGAATATTGCGTTGGTCTCTGGATAAATTGCAAAACCAATAGCACTTAAAATAGCTATTGTATAAGTTGCGATAGTAATTATTTTTTTGTTTAGCTTTAACTTTTTCATATTCCTACTCCCTCCCTAATTTTTAATTTGAGTTGCTGAATAACCAATTTTTATTACTGATAAATTCTCTTTATCTGCTGTTAAATATGTTTCTTCATCATAATTGTATTTAATTGTTATCTTATAAGTTTTTGGTTTATTTGAATTTATTATATCATCAGTATCTATTTTCTTTGTTATAGTTATAATAGTAGCTGTATCTACTTCTTCTCCTTTTTCATTTTTATCTTTTAATTTGCTGATAGTTATTGAACTATCTTTAATGTTTTCTTTTTCGTCATATAATGGATCACCATCTATTTCTTCTAATCTTTCAATATTGAAACTAGCTGGTACATATATAGTAGTTGCTAATAATGTGTTAACTTCAAAATTTGGAGTTACAACAAATTCATAAGGTATTTTTGTGGTTGGGCGATAAGTATCTTTGGTTGTACAATCTAACTTATCTATTTCACCAGTACATGTTAAATTTTCATTTTCAATATTTTTTACTGTTACATCGAATTTTGTTATACGAGCATCTTCATCCATATTAAATTTAGAAATATATTTTGAATAGGTTACTACAGTAGTAAGAAGTAATAGTGCTCCTACATACATGCATAACCATTTTTTGAGGTTTTTTCTAAATATCTTACTCTGTAATAATCCTTTCATATTATTTCACTCTTTTCTATTTTCTACTACTCTTAGCAGTTGTTGTTTTCTTTATTTTTTTAGTAGTACTTTTTTTACTTGTAGTAGCTTTCTTAGTTGTTGGTTTTTTTACCTCTTCTTTTTTAAAAGTGGCTTTTTTTGTTGAACTATTTTTTACTACTTTATTTGGTTCAACTTTTGTTACTTTTTTCTTAGCTGGAGTAACTTTTGTAGTTTCAACCTTTTTAACAGGTGTTTTGGAAACTTTTTTGCTACTTACTTTAGTTGTTTCTTTTGTATCTTTACTGTCTGTATTTGTCTTCTTTGGTGTAAAAGTTTTCTTAGAGTTTGTCTTTGGAACTGGTTTAGTTTCTTTTTTTGTTTTTTCACTCTTTTCTTCTTTTACTTCTTTTTTGGTTTCATTTTTACTTTTTAAGAATTCTTGGAACTCTTTTTCATCTTGCTCTAATATTGGTTTACCATCAGAATCTGTACTTAGAAGAACACATCCTAATAAACCAATTATAAATATCATTACCATTGTAAAAGGATTTTTGAATGATGAAAGAATTCTACCTCCACCATTTATCTTAGTGACATATTTTCCAACAATAGAACTTGTCTTAATAGGATCATCTTCACTATTGTTGTTATCACCTTTCGTAATCATAGTTTTATCATTAATTTTTATAATTCTATGTGTTACAAATTCTCCTTCTTTTCCTCTAAATGTAATTATGTCATTTTCCTTATAATCTTTATCTTTAGTATTAATAATGATTATATCGCCTTTTAAAATGGTTGGCTCCATAGAACCTGATACTACTTCTAACATAGCATATCCATTTATAGAAGCTAAATCTTTATGCATTACTTTAATGGAAATGAAATTATAAATATTAAATGCTAAGACTAAACCAAGAAGTATAGATAAAATAACAAATACTACCTTTTTTATTCTTTTCATTTTAATCTCCCCTTATATTCTATCTATGGTGCAATACTTCCCTAGAAATAGCTTATACTTTATATGATATATTCGGTCTTATATTCTATCTATGGTGCAATACTTCCTGCACACTTTTTATTTTCAATATCATATTTGATACCAACTTTTAATTTATACATATCATTTAAGGTTTTATCTATTGCAGATGCTGCAGCTTGATTTCCAATTGCAGTATCTATTTTATCGTTTTTATCATCAATATAGAATGTCCATTCCCAGTGAATAGTAATCTCTAATTCTTTGTTACTTCCCGCTGGCAAATTCATTGTATTTTTTGTTGATTCATCAAATACTAATTCTTTACGATAAGTATATAATGGTTTTGGAACATTTTGGTTAACACCATCATTATGTAGAATTGTATATTTGTTGCTAGCTCCATATAAGTAGTTATTTACACTAGCATCAGCATAATCACTTCTAACGATATATCCCATATTTAAACAACCATCTTCAATACCATCATTGTTAATATCAACACAAATTGTATCTTCTTCTAAAATCATGCCTGTTAAGGTAATATCATCTGGACTTTCATTTTTGAATATCATTGTGTATTCACCTTTAGCTCCTGGATATATTACTTTATCTTCACCATATTTGTTGTAATATTCTTCATTATGGAATAATGGAACATCTACTAACCACATAGTTTTAGATTCAAATTCTCGTTCTATTTTTTGTGTTTCATCATAGATTGCTACAAATGTTGTGTCTTCAGTTATTCCAGTGATAAAATTATTTTTACCACTTTCAATGTCTTCTTTAGAGTAAATTATATCTGTTGTACCTTTTTTAGCATAACCGATAAATTCATAATAGTAACATTCATCATTCGGAATAATTAGAATTGGTTCATCTAATTTAGATAAATCTATTTTTTCTGAACTTGATATTTTAAAATCATATTCTTTTGATACTTCATTAAACATACCACCATTAGCATCAATAATTACAAGATATTTTTTAATAATATTTAATTTAATATCTAACTTTTGATCTGGTATGTTTTTACCAAAGGCACTACCCTCAGCATAAAGGTGAGCTGTACCATCACTATTTGCAGTAACAATTATTGGTAAATATGAAGTTCCAGCTTTTGGATCATAAGATATACTATCTATATTAGAACTATCTGTCCATATCTTTAAGTAAATATTTGGATCATTCTTAGATGTTATTGTAATACTTTTTTTATCACTTGAATATTCAATTTTTAAATCATCAGGATTGTTTCCAATATAATCAAATAAATTTGTTTGGAACATTACTGGTCTAGTATTTGATTCACTATCAATACTCATGTCATATTCATTTTTAAGTGATTGTAAATAGTAATTTTGAGATTTAAAGTTAACTTTAGTAACAGCTGATGTGCCATTATATGTTAAAGTTAAATCAATTGTTTTATTTAACATTTCACCTGTATTTGGTTTTAATACAACATAACCTAATTTATCTCCTGTGCCAATTGTTGCAGTTCCCTTATATGAATCTGGTAGATTTAAATTGATTTCATTTGGATTAAAGTCAAATTGTTCTACACCATCTTTATATACATGATACTTTATTAAACAAGTTCCATCTTCTAAATAACAATCATTTGTGTTATTTTCAAATTTAACTTCATATGTATGTGGTCTGTTAACTGTTACAGTATAACTCGTTTGTGAACCATCTTCAGCAGTAACTGTTACTACTACTTTATTAGCTCCTGGTTTTAAATTATTTATTACCCCAGTAGCATTAGTAACTCCATCAAATGTATATGTTACTGTTGCTTTATCACTATTTGGTTTAGCAATAATTGTAACACTTGTATCATTAGCATTAACATCTTTACTATATTCTTTAGTATTTGGATCAAATGTTGGTGATACATCACCTTTATTAGTAGTTAAGCTTCCAAGTGAACTATCATTATCTTTTGGAATATCTGGTTTTCCAGGTTTATTTACTACTACTGTATAAATATTTGTTGAACCATCTTCTGCTTTAACAGTTATGGTTACAACATTGGCACCTGGTTCTAAACCTTCTATTTTACCTGTAGTATTAGTTTTGCCATTAAAGGTATATGTTACTGTTGCTTTATTACTACTTGGTGTCGCTTTTAAGGTAATATCATTATCGTTTGCACTTACATTAACTTGATAATTTTTAACATCTTCTTTAAATGCTGGTGATAATGTACCTTTATTAGTTGTTAAATTACTTAATTTACTATTGCTATCTTTCTTATCTCCAGGTTTTTCTGGATTTCCTGGATCAGTTCCTGGTTTATCTCCGCTTCCAGAACCATCAATTTTATTTACAACTGTTAAAGTGTAAGTTGCAGTATATGTTTTACCATTATCTTCTACTGTAATTGTAAATGTTACTTTTCCTGGTTTATATGCAGTCATCTTTAAGATACCATCTTTAATTGTAGCGGTTGCTACTGAATCATCACTACTTGTAACACTTATCTTACCATCCACACCAACTAATCTATAAGATACTGTTTTAGTTTTTGTACTTCTTAAATTAATAGTTCCAGCATTATTGGATAAGAATATTCCCTTAGTAGGCTTACCAATATTTATATCTGCTGTTGCTTGATATATTCTATCATTTTCTTCTGTTTGTAAAATTATTGTTACTTTCCCTTCACTCTTGGGATTGATAACAACATATCCATCTTTATTTACATAACAAGTTGCAATAGTAGCATCGCTTGTCGTACATGTAAATTCATGTGGATTTATATTTGTAAATGTATATGTTAATTTAATGTTTTCATCTGATACAGATACATTTAAGTAATCTTTATCAAATCTTAAATCTTTATTTATAATAGTTTCACAATAAAGGCCATTTTCACAATAGGCACCATCAGTCTCTTTAATAACATAAGTACCTTCGTTTCTGAATAAATCACCAATTCTTCCCCAGAACTTTGATGTACAACTACAACTGGTTATTAGGGCTAATACTATTATAATTATAGCGATAATAATTAATATTATCTTTCTGTTTTTCTCTTTATTCTTTTCTTCGTTGTTTTTACTAATCTTTTTCATAATTCTCTTACCCCTGAATTGGCTCCTTTCCTTATATTTAATTCCCAAATAAACCCAAGAATATCTTGGATTTATTTGGAAGTTAAATATTAATTTAACTTCTTATTATTTCTAACTTATTAGTTAGTTTTTGTTGAGTAATCTTCAGCGATTTGAGTAGCTGAAACACCTAATGTGTATTTTGCTGAACCAGTTAAACCACTTCTATCAGCTTCCCATTCAGAGAAGTTTTCACCGATATAAGTATCTAACATGTCAACTTGATCTGGAGTTAATCCATCAACTACATTAGTAGTATCCCATTTCCATGCGATATCTAATGCCATACCAAGTCTACCAGGTGCAAAATCATTACTTGCATTAGTTTCCCAACCTTTAAGTTGAGTTTTGATTTCATCTAAAGTTCCGTTTGCAGTAAAATCTGCTCCTTGACCAAATAAATGTAATGTATAAGTGATTGGACTATATTTTTCATAACCATCTAATTCCATTTGAGAAATTAATAATTTATCTCCATCAACTTTATAATATACTGCGAATTCTTCATCAGCATCAAATGTTATATTGAAGTTATGTCTAACTTCCATAACATTACCAAATCTAACTCCGTATTCACCTTTAGTACCTGGTGCTAAAACTTTGTCACCATCGATAGATTGTACATAAATTCCTTTATTGTTACCATCTTTAACTAATGAATATGAGCTAGAGAATAGATCTAATTCAGTAACTCTTTCACAAGTATAACCACCAAATTCGTTAGGTCCTTGACAATTTCCTGCTGCAACTAAATCCCATTTAGCAATTCTAGCTTCATCAGCTAAATCGATTTTAGAAGTATATTTAGCATAAGTTCCTGCAACTGAATAACTAGTCATAGCAACTGCTAATAATAAACCTCCTACAGCCATCGTTCTTTTCTTCATTCTTTTTCACCTCCCCCTTCGTATAAATTCAAATGCATAGTACTATG
>CAJUNE010000016.1 GCA_910587745.1 uncultured Bacilli bacterium | reverse complement strand
CGTTCTTTTTATAAAGTGTCTATTTTTTCTTGACTACTTCATAATTAGTTCTTTTTTTGACTTTTTTATTAAATTATGTTATCATATATTCTAATTTTTGGGGGTTTATATGAAAATTGAAGATATTTTAAATATAATTTTTAATGAATTATATGATTCAATCAAACAAGATCCATATTTCATGAGATTAAAAGATATCGTTTTAAAAGAAGCTAAAGGGAACCTTATATCTTTTGAAGTTCAAAAAAGAATTTTTGACAAATTAGGCGATAGTTTAAAAAACACTGTGTCATTTTCACACGACTCAGATATTATTCTTAGATATGCACTTGATATTCCAGAAGGAATTTTATTTTTTACAATTAAATATGTTGATAATCTTTTATTTATAGAATTAAAAAAAGATTTGGAAACAGAAATAACAAGTACTGTTTATACTAAATTTCCTGCGCTTTCAAGAATTGAAACAATTAGAGTTATAAAAAATTGCGGTTTTTATGAAGATTATGAATGCAATATTTATTATTACGATAAAGATTTTAATTTAGTTTCGGGAGCTAGTGAAGAAGAAAAAGATTTAACATTTAGTGAAGAATTTAAAATACCTATAGAATTTGCGCGTTTTTTTCGTTTGAATTTTAAGAAATATTCTAAAGAAATAAGTAGGTATATATCTAGTAAGAAGATGGAAGGTTTAGATGAATTATTAACTGATAAAGATTATTGTTCTTTTTTATCACCTTTTTATTTAGATGAATTTGGTGATTTTATTAATAGAGAGTATTCTAAAAATGTTAGTGAAGCTTATAAAGTAATAACTGGTGATGATAGTATTGCTTTATATAATCATGAGTTTTCTCTAATTGAAGAAAGTTTGAAGGCTCAAATTGGTACAGATGGAGAAATTGTTATATCAAGTAATATTTATCAGAATTTAATATATGTACTTTTAGGTATATTAGCGGATGGGATTTCAATAAAAGGTAATATTATTAAAAAGCTAAATGGTATTTATACATTGTATATTGTTAATATATCTAATAATCAAGTTGTTTTTCTACCTAGAATTCTTAATGAAAATGATTTAAAAGATATTTATTATGCAAATGAAAATAATCAAAAAGTAGAAGGCTTGGCAGAGTTTTTTGGAATTACTAGAGGTAGATAAAAAATCTTGAAATTAAAATAAATTAGTGTTAAAATAGGAACATAAATGTTGATTAAGTAATTAGTAGTTGCTTTTATACTTCTATAAGAGATTAAATACCAAAGGCTGAAAGTATTTAAAGTTAAGAAAAGCAAATGAATTTCATACTTAGGAGTTTTAATAGTAGGTCGTGCTATAAACGAATTTAAGTGCTAGTTAAGTCTAGAAGTTGGGTGGTACCACGGATTATATTCGTCCCAATGTTCTAGGCTTTTTTTATTTATAAGGAGGAGAAATTATGGAAGAAAAATTAATAAATCTTAGAAGTAATTTGGAAAGTGCTTTAAAAAGTGTTTCAAAAGAAGCAGATGTTTTAAATATTAAATCAGAATATGTGGGTAAGAAAAGTGAGATTCAGGAATTATTATCTGGTTTAAAAGATATGAGTATCGAAGAAAAGAAGAAATATGGAAGTCTTATTAATTCTACTAAAAAAGAAATGGAAGAATTAGTTAATCAAAAATTAGAAGATGCACAAAATAAATCTAATGTAAGTTTTGATGATAGTACTGATTATGCTTTAAATAAAGGTAGTTTACATCCAGTTACAATTGTTGCTAAAGAAGTAACGGATATTTTAAAAAGAATGGGATTTACAGTTGTAAGTGGTCCAGAGATGGAAAGTGAATATTATAATTTTGAAGCTTTAAATGTTCCTAAAGACCATCCTGCTCGTGATATGCAAGATACTTATTACTTAAATAATGGTATGCTTCTTAGAACGCAAACTAGTGATAATCAAATTCATGCGATGGAAAACTATGGGGCTCCACTTAGAATATGTGCGCCTGGTAGAACTTTTAGAAATGAAGATTTAGATGCTAATCACGAAAATACTTTCTTTCAAATAGAAGGTATGGTTATTGATAAAGGCGTATCTATTGAAAATTTATTGTATGTTATGCAACAAGTTTTAAGCGAAGTATTTAAAAGAAATGTTAAGGTTAGACTTCGTCCTGGTTTTTTCCCATTTACAGAACCTAGTTATGAGATGGATATGTCTTGCCTAATATGTGGTGGAAAAGGATGTCCTACTTGTAAAAATAGTGGTTATATTGAAATGGTTGGTAGTGGTATGATTCATCCTAATGTTTTAAAAGCAGGTGGAATAGATTCAGAAGAATATACTGGTTTTGCATTTGGTATTGGTTTAACAAGACTTGCAATGATGAAATATAAAATTAATGATATTAGAGTTTTAAATAGTGGAGATATTCGTTATTTAGAACAATTTGAAATAGATTAGGAGGTAAATTATGTTAATATCTTGTAATAAACTTAAAAGTTATATTAAAAATAGTAGTGATATAGATTGGTTAAATATATGGGAAAAATTCACTATTAGAACAGCAGAAGTTGAAGAGGTAAGAGAAGTAGGTAATACTTTTGATTCCGTAGTTGTTGCTGAAATACTAACATGCACAGAACATCCTGATAGTGATCATATGCATATTTTAACCGTAGACGCTGGAGGAGAAGAACCTATTCAAGTAGTATGTGGAGCACCTAATGTTAGAGTTGGTCTTAAAACAGCTTATGTTAAAGTAGGTGGACATATAGATGGAATGGAAATTAAATCGAGACCTCTTCGGGGAATACTTTCTAATGGTATGTGTTGTAGTGGTAGAGAAATTGGCATAAGTGATAATCATGATGGAATTTTAGATTTACCAAAAGAATGGGTAAACGGAACTAATATTAAAGAATATTTACCTATTGATGATATAATTGTGGAGATAGATAATAAATCTTTAACTAATAGACCGGATTTATGGGGACATTATGGTATTGCAAGAGAAATATGTGCCATAACTAATCATGAATTATTACCTTTAGAAGTTGAAGAAATTACAAATGATAAAAAAGACTTAAATATAGTTATTAATAATCCAGAATTATGTTATAGATATTGTGGTTTAAAACTAGATAATATTTTAAATAATAAAACTCCTCTGGATATGCAAATATTTTTATATTATGTTGGTATGCGTTCTATTTCTTTACTAGTTGATATTACTAATTATTTAATGTTAGAATTGGGACAACCTATGCATGCTTTTGATTCACGAGTTGTAGAAAATATTGAAGTTGGTAATGCTAATGAAGGAGACAAATATACAACTTTGGATGGAACGATGCGAACTTTAACTAAAGATATGTTAATGATTAAAAATGGTAATAAATATTTTGGTATTGCTGGTGTTATGGGTGGTCTTGATAGCGAGATTTTAAGTGATACTACAAGTACAATACTAGAATCTGCTACATTTAATGCGGGAAGTGTTAGAAGAACTGCTGTAAAACTTGGGCTTAGAACAGAAGCTAGTAGTAGATATGAAAAAAGTTTAGACCCTAATATGACAGACCTTGCCATAAAAAGACTGGTTTATTTACTACGAAAAGAAAATCCAGATATGGTTATTGCTTCTAATTTAACAGATATTTATCCAAATCCGGTAAGTGAAGAAAAAATAGTTCTTGATAAAAAAACTTTAAATATTTATATGGGTAGAGTTTTAGAAGATAATCAAGTTAAAAATATTTTAGAAACTTTAGGATTTAAAGTAAGTATTACAGATGATAATATAGAAGTTATAGTTCCTAGTTATAGAGCGACTAAAGATATTAAAATAAAACAAGATTTAATTGAGGAAATAGCAAGAATTTATGGCTTAGAAAACTTTACACCTAAACCTTTAAAACTTGATTTAATTCCTACTATTCATGAAAATATTTTCGACCAGGAATATGGTGTTAAAAATATGCTTGCAACAAAATATGATATGCATGAAGTTCATAGCTATCTTTGGTATGATACTAATTTATTAAAAGAATTTAATTTAGATATTAATAATGTTCAGTTAATAGGTAAAGAAACTAATAATATTTTACGTGATGATATGTCTTTATCGTTAATGAATATTGTTAATGAAAATTTTAAAAATTATAATAACTTTGAAATCTTTGAAATTGGAACTATTATTAAAAATAATGAAAATAAAAGAGTTCTTAGTATAATTTTAGCTAACGAAGAAAAACAACTTGAAGATGTTTATAATAAAGCTAAAGATGTTGTTAAATATTTATTTAAAATTGTTAAAAATAAAAATATTTGTTTTGTTAATAATGTTAATGAAAAGAAATATTATGATGAAGCTTTAGGTAAGAATATTATGCTAGATAATAGTAAATATGGTGAAATTAATGTTTTAAATAAAAGTCTTACTAATAAATTATCTAAAAAGAAATGTGTAGTAACTATTGATATTGATTTTGATATTTTCGTAAAATTAGAAAAAGAAAGTAAACTTGCAAAAGAAACTAGTAAGTATCCAACTGTTACTTTAGATTATACAATTATTCTTAAGGAGAAAAAATATAGTGATTTAAAAACTTGTTTAGATGAATTTAAAAGTAATCTTATTAAATCTTGTGAGCTTTTAGGAGTTTATGAAAATAAATATACTATTCGTTATATATTAGGTAATGATAATAGAACTTTAGAACAAAAAGATTTACAAACTTTTAAAGAACGTTTTATAAGTTATATTAAAGAAAACAATTTTGAAATTATAGAATAATTGTTTTAGAATGTAAACTTGTCTTAGGATGAGTTTTTTTCTTGTCTCTTGTTTGACACGTTGTTTATTTTATGATATGATTATGTTTAGAAAAAAGG
This sequence comes from uncultured Bacilli bacterium, assembly GCA_910587745.1. Lineage (GTDB taxonomy): Bacteria > Bacillota_I > Bacilli_A > RF39 > UBA660 > Caccenecus. The sequence goes on along the minus strand of CAJUNE010000016.1, from coordinate 23,601 downwards.
GGAATATTTATTATGGGTGAATTAGATTTATTTGAATTTTTACATTATTATTCAAACAAGATTTTATTTGTGTTATTATTCGTAGTTATAGGATTTATAGGTAGTTATATTTTTACTTTTTCAACTCAAGTACCTATTTATGAATCTAAAACTAGTTTAGTATTAACTAAAAATGATAATAATAATGCGACTATTACACAAAATGATATTACTTTAAATAAAAATTTAGTACCTACTTATCGTGAGATAATTAAAAGTAGAAGGATACTAGAACAAGTTATTGGCAATATGAATATTAATATCGATTATGAAACTCTTACTAAAAATGTAGAAGTAAGTAGTATTGAAAATACAGAGCTTATTGTTATATCTGTTTATGATGAAAATAATAAACTTGCAAAAAGTATTGCTGATGAGATAGCTACTGTGTTTAAAAAAGAAATTGTGGATATTTATAGTATTGAAAATATTAGTATTATAGATGAGGCTCAAGTAAGTGAGAAACCTTATAATGTTAATGTTTTAAAACAATTTGTAATTGGAGCAGGACTAGGTTTCTTAATAAGTAGTTTAATTGTAGCTTTATTCTTCTATTTTGATGATACTATTAAAACGGAAGAGGATATTGAACAAAAAATAGGATTACCAGTTTTAGGCTCAGTTCCTAAATATACTAAGAAAAAAGGGGGAAATAAATAATGAATGAATTAATTATTCAAAGCGACCCTAAATCTTCAATGAGTGAAGCGATTAGAACACTTAGAACTAATTTGCAATTTTCGTCTGTTGATAAAAAGATTAAAACAATTTTAGTTACTAGTAGTGTTCCTAGTGAGGGTAAAAGTTTTATTGCTGCTAATCTTGCTGTTGCCTTTGCGGATTCTGGTAGTAAAGTATTATTAGTGGATTCTGATGTTCGTAAAGGAAGACAACATACTATTTTTAATCGTCATAATAAAAAGGGGTTATCTAATCTTCTTTTAAAAGATGTGGATGAGGCTTATCGTAATTATATTTATGATACTGAAATTAAAAATTTAGAAATTATGTTTAAAGGTGTTACGCCACCTAATCCTAGTGAACTTTTAAACTCTGATAAAAATAAACAATTAGTGGAAATCTTAAAAGGTGAATATGATATTGTTATTTTTGATGGAGCACCAATTAATGGTTTACCTGATTCTTTAGTTGTTGGTACTTTAGTAGATGGAGTAATTATTGTTACAAAAGAAAAATCAACTTCATTTGCATTAGTAGAAGATACTAAGAAAAAGCTAGAGAATGTTGGGGCTAATATTCTAGGTGTAGTTTTAAATAATACCGAAGTAAAGAAAAATAAATATTACGGTGGTTATTATGGAAAATATTACGAATAAAATAGTTGATATTCATAACCATAGTTTATTTGGAGTTGATGATGGGGCTAAAACAATAGAAGAGGCTGTAGAAAATATTTCTTATTTAAGAAAATTTGGCGTTACGGATATTGTTCTTACTAGTCATTATATTCCGGAGTCAAAATATCAAAGTGATGTTATAACTAGAAAAAATATTTTAAGAGAAATAAAGAAAGCTACAAAAGATTTAGATGTAAATTTGTATTTGGGTAATGAAGTCTTTGTTTCCAATAAAATAATTGAACTTCTAAATACTGGTAAAATTACAACTTTAAATGAAAGTAAATATATTTTAATAGAGTTTCCTATGAACCAATCATTACATTATATAGAAGATATTGTTTGTGAACTTAATGATTATGGGTTAATACCAGTTATTGCACATCCAGAACGTTATTCTTATTTTAAAGATAATTATAATAAGTTAGATAGTTTGTTAGAATATAATTGTATTTTACAATGTAATATTGAGAGTATTGCTGGTAAATATGGTAATAGAGCTAAAAAAATAATTAAAATGTTATTAAAGGATAATAAAGTTAAAGTTTTAGCGACTGATTTTCATCATATAAGTGATACTAATATGCTTGATAAAAGTATGAGAAAATTAAGAAAAGTTTTAACTAGTGATAAATTAAATCTATTGTTATATGAAAATCCTTTGAAAATAATTAATAATGAAAATTTATAAATAATATCTTAGGGTATTATTTTTTCTTTTCTTAAATACTTGTAAATTAGAAGAAATTAGTTTAAAATAAAATTGGTGGTAAATATGGGTCAAGTATATGATCATGTAACTTTATATAAGAAAAAATTTCCAGGAGGAGTAACTTGGTGGCGTTTAAAGAAACATGCAAATGTGATTGAACAACATTTAAATCCTGGGGAATATGTTAAATATGCTTTTGCTGGGCAAAAGAATGATAAATTTTATGATTTAACTTCTACAGCAGTTATTGCTATTACAAATAAAAGAATTTTAATTGGGCAAAAAAGAGTTGTTTGGGGATATTTCTTAAGTAGTATTACACCAGATTTGTATAATGATATGCAAGTTTATCAAGGATTAATTTGGGGTAAGATAACTATTGATACAGTTAAAGAAGTTGTTGTAATTACTAATTTATCTAAAGATTCTTTAAGAGAAATAGAAACAGAAATTACAGAATTTATGATGGAAGAAAAAAAGAAGTATGCCCGTAGTTTAAAGGGTGAAGATTAGTTTTATGAATAAAAATTTATCTAAAAAAAAGTTAAGGGTTATGCAAATTGGTTTTGCTTTAGTATTTTTAATATTTATAATATTTTTGATTTTACCTAAAAATTATACAAAAATTTATAATGTTGATAATATAGAAGTAACAGAAAAGTATAATAAAAAAAATAAAGTTTATTATTTTACTTTTAAAAAAGATGGTAAATTATTGGATTTTTTAAGTGAAAATAAATATTCTAGTGATAGAGAACTCGTTTCTAAAATAGATGTTTTTAAAGATGATAATAATAATTTTTGCTTAGTACCAGTAAGTAAAAAAATTGATTTTAAACCGATATGTATGCAAGATGATGAAAATATACATTATTCATTAGTTAATGAAGATTTAAAGAATATGATTGCAAAATATTTAAAAAAAGAAAATAAACTAATTGATACTTATGAAGATTATGAAATATATAATGATAAGTTTACTTATTTATTATGGAATTATAATGGTTTTTATTTTATTAATAAAGATACAAAAAAGAAAATTAATATTTTAGATAAAGAAATGTATAATATTAGTCTAGCTGGTTATACAAATGATTATTTAGTTATTCCTGATTATACAGCAGAATATACTTTTAATAATTACTATACTATTGATTTTAAAAATGGTAATTTAAAAAAGAAAAAAATAGATAGAAATGTATATTTTGATTCTTATTTTATAGGGTATCAAAAAAATAATATTTATATTGTGGATAATAAAGAAAGTATTATGTATGAATTTGATGCTAAAAAAGGTGAAATTGATAAAATAAAAGCAAAAATACTAAATAATGGAAGTTGGGAAAATGTTAATATTAAAACATTAATAAATAAAAAACAAGAATTTTCTTATAAAACTAATTATAAATATACTTTTATAGATAATAAGATTTACCTTAATTATATAAATAGTGATTTAAAAAAATTAGTCGCAGATAATGTAAGTAATATTGTGAGAATTAAAGATAAAGACATATTCTATTTAAAAGATTCAACTTTATATCATTTTAATGAATTAATAGGTGAAGAAAAATTGCTTACACATTTTGAGTGGAATTTTAATAGTAATAATATGATTTTTATAAATTAACCAATCTGGACTTTTATCATATCTTAATATTAGGAGTGATAAAAGTGGACGAAAATAAATATTTTACATATTATACAATTGAAAAAGGAGATAATCTATATGAAATATCTCGTAAGTATAATATAAATCCTAAGTTACTTGCAGCGATGAATGGTATTGAAGATAATGAATATATTTATCCAGGTCAAGAACTTATGATACCTAAGAGTGGGTATAGTTATTATATAACTGGTGATGGGGATACACTAAAAGGTGTAGCAGATGCTTTTAGAACAGATGTTGATAAACTCACAAATTTTAATAAAACTATATATTTATTACCAGATCAAATTTTAGTTTATAAAGATGGTAGATAAACTCCTTTTAGGGAGTTTTTTCCTTGCTTTAATATTAAGATTTTTATATAATAAGTGGTAAAGGAATGGTATTATGATTTTTGCAAATGATATTTATATATTTATAGGAGATGCTTTATTAGAAGATGGCTACAGAAGTATTATAGAGGTTCCTATAAATGTTATCGAAAAGAAAATAAATGAGTTTTTAAGAATGAAATTAAATATAAGTGATAATTCTATTGATAATAGTGATTTACTTAGAATGTTAGAGAGATTTTTAGAAGGACAACAAAATAAAGATCAAATGATGGCTGTCTTTACTTTCTATTTATTATGGATTATTACAATGCATCAAGGTTTTGAAATTACTTGGAAAATAGACGATGTTGAAAAGCCGCTTTTAAGAGCGAGTGAATTTTATCCTGGAAAAATTGATTCATTAGTTACAAGTAAGAATATTGATTATGTTGGTACTTTTAACTTTGTCTTAGAAGAAGCTAAAAAGCTTTTAAACAATGAAAATAGAGGTAGAATATGATTACTTTAACCAAGGATTTAAATAAGGCTAAATTTGTTACACATGCTGGTAATTTTCATGCTGATGATGTTTTTAGTACAGTTTTTATGTCTAAATTATTTGGAGATATAATAGTTATACGTTTAAAAGATTATGATGATAATGATACTTCTAAAATAGCTTATGATATTGGTAGAGGTAGATTTGATCATCATCAAGCAGGATATGATAAGAAACATGATAATGGAATTCATTATTGTGGGTTTGGACTTCTTTGGCAAGAGTATGGTGTAGAATATTTAAAAAAATTAAATGTTAGTAATCCTGCAGATGTTTTTCAAGTTTTTGATTATTTGTTAGTAACTAATATTGATGCTTTTGATAATGGAGAAGCAGATATTGAAAAGGATTTTAATGTTTATACTATGCCTAGTTTAATTGAGATGTTTAGACCAAAGATGAATACTAATGAGGATGAAGATGAGTGTTTTTTAAAAGCTTGTCATTTTGCAGAGTATTGGTTTGATAGAATAATTGAGGAAGCTATAATAAAAGCTCTAGTTATAGAAAAAATTAGAGAACTTAGTAAGAATATTCAAAATAAAATTTTAGTTTTAGATGAATTTATTCCATATGAGTATGCTATATTCTATCTTAATTTAGATGTAGATTTTGTAGTATATCCTTCAAATAGAGGAGGATGGGCTTCAAGAGCTGTTCCAACTCATTATAAAGGTTTTATTAAAAGAGTTCCTTTTAAAGAAGAGTGGGCAGGTCTAAGAGATGAAGAGCTTGCTAAAGTTTCGGGTATCAAAGATGCCAAGTTCTGTCATAATAAATTATTTTTATTTACATGTGAAAGTAAGGAATCTGCAATAAAAGCTTCTTTGGTATGTGAGAAAGAAAATAAATAGACTTTAATTAGTCTTTTTTTTATAATTAATACTATTAATAATATATAATTATTTTTAATAAAAACATAATAATGTTTACTTTTAGAAAACTTTTTCTTGACAAATTACGACATCTAATATATATTTATATTATATGAGAGTATGATATGATAAAACAAAACATATTTTTGTATTAAATATTTATCTAGTTATGATGAGCAGTATGGTCTTAACTACAAAATTGTTGTGGGAGGGATGATATGAAAACAGTTGATAAGTATGTGGAATTTAAAAGTAAATATAAAGATTATGTAGTAATTGTAAAATCTGGAAACTTTTATTATTCTTTTGGAGAAGATGCTTATATTTTAAAATATTTTTTTAATTATCAGATTAGAGATGATAAAGTAGGTTTTCCTCTTAATGCTAAAGCGAAAGTTAAAAGTGTTCTTAATAGACATAATGTTAATGTTTTAGAAATTATTGATGATTATGCTTATGTTTTAGAAACGAAAAATACTAATGAATATGATATTAAACTAAAAGAAGCTAAATCTAATATTTTAATAGGTAATATGCTTGATAATTTAATGGAACGTATTGAAGTTAAAGTTAAACAAGAAGAAGCTAATTATAAACTGATTAAGGAGTTTGTTGATGAACTCTAACTTTTCTTTGCTTAATAATAGTAAAAAGACTATTGCCTATATTAATAAACAACTTATAAATTATCCGAAAAGTGAAATGGTTTTAAAACAAAATATGGAAAAGAATATGTATGAAATTATTGAACTTATTTTCTCTTATAGTATTAGTGATGTAGAAAGAATTAAACTTAAATATTTGAAAGATTTAATTATTAAACTTTCAATGTTGGATTTTTATGTGGCTACTTCTTTTGAAAAAAGAATTATTAGTAAAAAGAAGTTTGAATCTACAGCGATGTATATCGTTGAAATTAGAAAAATAGCCTATGGTTTGGTGCGAAATGAAGCTAAATCTTAAGTATGATGATATAGTAGATATTGATAAAATAAGAGAAATGTATCATATTATTAGAGTTAATACTAAAAATAGAGGGAAACTTCATAAATTTGAACTTTTTTATTCAAGTAATATTATTAGTATTTTAGAAGCACTTAGAAATAAGTGTTATAAACATAGTAAGTATAATGTATTTTTAGTTCATGAACCTAAATATCGAATTATTATGAGTGAAATAATGAGTGATAAGGTTGTTAATCATTTGATTAGTAAATATATTTTAGCTCCGGGGATATATCCTCATTTAATACCGCAAAATGTTGCAACTAGAGAAGGCAAAGGGACTAAAGAAGGTATTAGATATCTTAAAATGTATATTAATAAATTGAAACTTAATTATGATAAAGTGTATGTTTTAAAGTGTGATATAAAAAAATATTTTTATAGTATAGACCATGAACTTATTTTAGAAAAATGTAAAAGATTTATTGATGATCCCGAGGTTTTTCAATTAGTTTTGAATGTAGTTAAATCAACTGATGAAGATTATGTTAATGGGGCAATTGATAAAGTTGTAAAAAAAGAAATTGATAGAGTAAGTAAATTAAATATTTTAGATAAGGACATAAAAATAGAAGAATTAAAAAGAATTCCTAGATATCCAAAAGGTAAAGGGCTTCCTATTGGTAATATGACTTCACAACTTTTAGCAGTTTATTTTTTAAATGATTTAGATCATTATATTAAAGAAAGATTACATTGTAAATATTATATTAGATATATGGATGATTTTGTAATTTTTGATCATGATAAGGAACGCTTGAAAGTTCTTCGAAAAGAAATTGAAGAAAAGCTAAAAGAGTTTAAACTAGAACTTAATAAGAAAACTAATATTTATGATTTAAATCATGGTTTTGGATTTTTAGGTTATTATTACTTCTTAAAGGGAAAACGCTTGATTATTAAAATTAATCCTCAAACTAAAAGAAGAATTAAAAAAAAGATGCGTAAATTAAAGAAAATAAACGCACCTAATTATGAACAAGTAAAAGCTAGTTATATGGGATACTTAAAACAAGCTCATACTAAAAATTTACTTAAGAAAATGGACCTTTAATTATCTAGGGTCTTTTTCTATATGGTAGAATAATAATAGAATATTTATTATCCCACAAATACCAATGATAGAATAGATGATTCTTGTAACCATTGAGGCATCTTTAAATAATGCAGTTACTAAGTTAAAATCAAAGAATCCAATAAGTCCCCAGTTTATAGCTCCTATAACTGTGAATATTAATGCTATCTTTTGTAATGTTTCCATTTAATCACACCCTTTGCTATTATTTTGAACCAATTATAAAATATTATACATTTTTTAATAATTATTATTTTATTTACATTTTTTAGTTTATGGGTATTGTCTAAATAATTATTTTTTAGTATAATATTATTAAGATAGGGTGAATATTATGGAGTTTAATAAAAATCAAAGTTCAACTAAAATTTATATTTTAGGAGCTTTAATAATTACAGTTTCTTTAATTATTATTGGTGTTAGTATGTCTTATGCTTATTTTGTAAATAGTGTACAAGAAGTAAATCCTGATAATAAAGAAGTTAGAATCTCTAGTGGAGAATTAGTAATGAATTTTGCATCAACTAGAACTATAAATGCAACTGCAGTTGGACTAATTAATGATAGTGAGATTACTACTACAGCAGAACATACTGATTTTAGTGTAACACTTCCAAGTGATGCTAAAGTTAATAGTGCTTTATATAATATATTTATTACTGAACTTAATATAAGTGATAATTTAAAAAGTCCTTATTTAAAGTGGTCTTTATATAATGGTGATACTAGTGTAGCTAGCGGAACTTTTGAAAATATAGGTACTAAAACTACTTTGAATTTAAAAGAAAATATTACAATTAATAAAGGATCTACTGATAGTTATGTATTATATATTTGGTTAAGTAATGATCCAAATAATAATCAAACACAACTATTAAATGGTTCATTTAGTGGTAAAGTAGGATTTAGAGGTGTGACAAAATAACTTAGAGATAAGTTATTTTTATTTTAAATGTATAGCGCCAATTTTTGGTGTTTTATTAATAAGTCTTTTATGTTATAATGGTTGTAGTATGCTAGGAGGTAGTAAAGGAAGTTATGAAGTTTATTCAAATAAAAAATTGTTACAAAGTATATAAAAATGGTGTTACTGCTGTTGCTGATTTAACTCTTAACATAGATAAAGGTGAATTTGTATTTGTTATAGGAGCTAGCGGCTCAGGTAAATCTACACTAATTAAAATGTTATATAGAGAAGAAAAACCTACCAAAGGAATTGTACAACTTGGAGGTATAAATGTTGGTAAATTAAAGAACAGAACTGTTTATAAACTTAGAAGAAAACTTGGGATTGTATTTCAAGATTTTAAGCTGTTACCTAAACTTACTGTTTATGAAAATGTTGCTTTTGCTTTGGAATGTATAGGTATGAAAAATAGTGAAATTCGTCCTAAAGTTTTAAAAGCTTTAGAGCATGTAGGATTAAAAGATAAGATTAGAAGTTTTCCTAATGAATTATCTGGTGGAGAACAACAAAGAGTTTGTATAGCTAGAGCGATAGTTAATGAACCTAAACTTCTTATTTGTGATGAGCCTACAGGTAATTTGGATGCTAATACTTCAAAAGAAATTATGGAGGTTTTAGATACAATTAATAATAATTTAGGTACAACTATTATTATGGCTACACATGATCTTGAGATAGTTAAACGAATGAAAAGAAGAGTTCTTGTTCTTGATAGTGGAGTACTCTCTAAAGATTATGAGAAAGGAAGTTATAGAACAAGTGAAAGCGTTTAGAATTTTAAAAAACTCAATTAGAGATTCACTAAAAAGTGTCTTTAGAAACTTTAGTTTAAGTATTGCTAGTGTTCTTTGTACAACTATTACTTTAATATTAGTAGCAATTGCTATTGTTGTTACAGTTAATGTTAATCATGTTACTAAGTCTGTAGAAAAAGAACTTACAATTGTAGTTTATGCTAGCCGTGAAGTTACTGATGAACAAATTAATAATATAGAATCTAAAATAGAAAAGATGAATGCGGTTGAAGATATAGACTTTAAAAGTAAAGAAGAATGGAAACTAGAAATGAAACAATATTCGGAGACTTTGGAAGTAACTCTTGATAATTTAGACACAAATCCTCTTTTAGATTCTTTTGTAGTTAAAGTTAAAGATGTTAAAGATTTAGCGCCTACTACTAAAGAGATAAGAAAGATTGATGGAGTACAAAGTGCTGATTATGGTGAGGGCATGGTCGAAGAAATTATTTCGGCATTTAACATTGTTAAGACCGCTACTATAGGTATGGTTATAGCTTTAGTTGTTGTTACAGCATTTTTAATTAGTAATACAATTAAATTAACAATATTCTCAAGAAGAAGTGAAATTGATATTATGAGACTTGTTGGAAGTTCTAATATATCAATTAGGTTACCGTTTGTATTTGAAGGATTTTTACTTGGTATTATTGGCTCATTTATTCCAATGATAATTACAGTTTATGGTTATTTTATTTTATTTGAAAAGGTTGGAAGTTCCTCAACATTTAGTATTGTTGAACTTATTAAGCCTTTCCCATTTGTATTTTTTACATCTTTAGTTTTACTTGTTATAGGTGCATTAGTAGGTATGATTGGTTCAGCTAGAGCGGTTAGAAAGTATTTAAAAATATGATGAAGAAGTTAGAATATATATTTAGATTTAGTTTAATATTAATTTTTTCTTTATCTTTTATTGTAAGTCCTGAAATGGTGTATGCTAGTGGACAAGATTTGGAAACTTTAGGAGATTATAGAAAAGCTTATGAAAAGTTACTTGCTGAAAAGCGAGCTAATGATAATAAAACGACACAAGCTAAAAATGAAATAAAGCAAAAAGAAGCAGCGATAGCAGATGCAAGAGGAGAATTGACTTTAGCAGAAGCAGCTGAAGAAGAGGCACAAGTTAAAATAACAGAGTCTAATCAAGCAATTGAAGAAAATAAAAAAGAATCAGAGAAAGTTCTTGTTTATATGCAGCAAGTTCAAAATAAAAATGCTTATGTAGAGTATGTGACAGGCTCTTCTAGTATGACAGAATTGATTACAAGAATTGAAGCTATAAAACAAGTTAGTGACTATATTCAAGTTACTCTTGATAATTTAGAAACTGAAATTGATAAAAATGAGAAGTTAAAAATAGAGTTGGAAAACAAACAAAAAGAATTAACTAATAAAATTAGTTCATATCAATCAGCTGTTGCAAAACTTAATGATGATGTAGATTCCATTGCAGAACTAAATGAAAAAATTGAAGATCAAGTTGAGAATGCTCGTAAATCTTATGAAGAGACAAAAGCAGCTTGTCAGAAGAAAGTTGGAAAAACGAGCGACGATGTAAAAGTTAGTACTTGTTTTGAAATTCCATATAATGGTCAATGGTTGCAACCACTTACTAAAGGGGTTATTACTAGTAAAGTAGGGTATCGTACAGATCCTATTACAGGAGCTAAATACTCTTTCCATAGTGGTATTGATATAGGTGTAGCAGAAGGAACTCCTATTTATGCTTCAGCAGCTGGTAAAGTATCGGGTATTATTTCAAGAAGTAGCTGTGGAGGAAATAAAGTTTATATTGATGTTACAGTAAATGGAAAAAAATATACCACTTATTATTTACATTTATTAAGATATAATGTTAAAGTTGGAGATGTTGTAACTCAAAATACAGTTATAGGTTATGTTGGTGGATATTCAACTTCTAAATCACATGGTGGATATGATGGATGTACAACAGGAGCTCACCTACATTATGGAGTACAAAGTGGTTGGTATAGTGGATATGTTAAAACAGCAAATGTTTTAATACCACCTCCAGGTATGAAAAATAGTGTTGGATGGCGTTTTTACTCTAGAACAGATTTATATGTTGGGTAATAAAGATTTATAGATTTACTATAAATCTTTTATTTTGAAAAAATATTAGGAAAAAACTATACTTTTTAGATAAAATAATATATAATTTATTTATCATAGAGAGGTAATTTTTAACTGGAGGTAATATTTATGAGTATTAATGATTTTATAAAAGTAATTGTTAATGAACAAAATAAAAATGATAAAGACTTTAGTAAAGATGATTTTTATTATATGCTAAAATATTTAGGGATAAAAAAAGATAAATCCTTAGTTAGTGATATTGAAAAATTTTATCAAGATTTTTTAAATTCCTTAAATAATTCTTTAGTTAAATTTGATGAGAGAAAATTAGGTAGCAATGAAAATACTACTCATTATATAGCTTTTTATACAGATAAAAAGGCCGATTATTTAGTAGCTTTTAAGGTATATTTTCCAGTTAAATATGAATATATGATTAGTGCCTTAAAAACAATTTTTTTGTATCTTATTCGCAATAATATAATGGCTACGGTTAAGTTTCATGTTAAATCTTCTAATGAAGGAATAGTTATAAGATTCTATAAAAAATCCGATGTAAAGCCTTTTATTGATTATTGTAATAATAATTTTATTTTAAAAGATTTATTAGAGTCTCTTAATCCTTTTATTGCTAGTATTCATGGCATAGGTGTAATTCAGGATGATAATACTCTAGCTTCTTTTAATGAAACTTTAGCTAATATGTTGTTTGAATACTTTGGATTCTTAAAACAAAATGGTTCTTTTGATTTAGCTAGTGATTTAGACTTTTTAGATTATGTAATGAAAAGAGCTAGTATAGAAGAAAATGATATATTAAGATTTAATATCAGAGCAGTGGAACATAGTATAGAATCAATACTTAATAAAAGTAATCCTTTAAATTAGATAGGAATCTTTAATATTTTAGATTCCTTTTTTATTGCTATTTAGTTAGTAATCTGCTAAAATAATATGGCGAGGAAATTGTATGAAAGATATTCTTATCTATTTAAATAAATTATTATCTAATAATGATATTATTGTTGTAGCAACTTCTGGTGGGCCAGATTCGATGTGTCTTCTTAATTTACTTTGTAAATTTGATGTTAAAATTATTGTAGCTCATGTAAATCATAAGTTAAGAAGTGAAAGTGAAGAAGAAGCAGAGTTTGTGAAGTCTTTTGCTTTAGATAGAGGGTTAGTTTATGAATATATGGAAATTAAAGAATATAATCATGATAACTTGGAAAATGATGCTAGAGTAAAGAGGTATACATTTTTTAATGAATTAATCTCTAAATATCATGCAAACTATTTAATGACGGCTCATCACGCGGATGATTTAATGGAAACAATATTAATGAGACTTGTACGTGGTAGTAGCTTAAAAGGCTATAGTGGTTTTAAAAAAGAAATAGATATGAATACTTATAAATTAGTTAGACCTCTTATTACTTTGACCAAAAGTGAAATATTGGAATATATGGATAATAATAATCTAAAATATTTTATTGATAAATCTAATTATTCTCGTGATTATACCCGTAATAGATATAGATTAGATTGTTTACCATTTTTAAAAAATGAAGATAAAGATGTTCATTTAAAGTTTTTAAAATTTAGTGAAGAGCTTGATAAAGCTAATAACTTTATTAATAGTTTTGTTCTAAAAATAATTGATGATTTAAAACTAAATGATGGTTTATGTATAAGTAAATTAAAAGAATTAGATAATTTTTTACTTCAAAGGGTAATAGAGTATGAACTTAGTAAAATGTATCCTAATGATCTATTTTTAATAAGTGATAAACATACAGAATTAATTATTAATTTAATTAAGAGTGATAAAAGTAATTTAAAAGTTAATCTACCAAATAAAATTGTTGCTATTAAAGAATATGATGTGTTAAAAATTATTAATGAAAAGGATAATAATGAATTTTATTATGAATTAAATGATTTTGTTTATGTTCCAAATGGTATAATTAAAAAGATTAATTATAGTGATAACAAAAGTAATTATGTAATAAGATTAAATAGTAAAGAAATAGAACTACCATTAATTGTTAGAAATAGAATAAATGGTGATAAAATGGAAGTTAAAAATTTAATGGGAAGTAAAAAAGTTAAAGATATTTTAATAGATTCTAAAGTGCCAATACTTAAAAGAAATGATATGCCTATTCTTACTGATAGTAAAAATAGAATACTTTGGGTTCCTGGTGTAAAAAAATCAAAATTTGATGTGGAAAGTAATGGAATTTATGATATAATACTTTTATATGAGGAGGAATAAAATGAATATTAAAAAAGATTTAAAAAAGAATAATGCAGTTAAAAGCTTTTTTCCTTATTTTATTTTAATATTAGTTGTTGCTGGTGTATTTTTTATACTAAGTATGGGAACTAATAAAGTTAATGAACTTAAAACTGGGGAGCTTTTGCAAGCATTAAAAGATTCTAAAGTTACAGAAATTAAGATTATGCCTAAATCAAGTGAATCTGTTTATTATATTCGTGGTAAATTAAAAGATTATAAAACTAATGAATCGTTTGAAGCTAAAATTGTTGAAGCTGAAATTGATAGTGTTGTTAACTATGCAAATACAATGAATATAAAAGAATATGAAACAGTATCAGATCCTGGAGCTAGTCAATTAGTTTATATTATAGTACAAATTGTACCTTTAGTATTTATTGGTATACTTGCTTATGTATTATTTAGTAAACTTGCTAGTTCTAATAAAGGTTCTATGGATTTTGGTAAATCAAGAGCTAAACTTAGTGATGATAAACATCAAGCTAAATTTAGTGATGTGGCTGGTTTAAAAGAAGAAAAGGAAGAAGTTAAAGAATTAATTGATTTCTTAAAAAATCCGAAAAAGTTCCAAAAACTTGGAGCAAGAATTCCAAAAGGTGTTTTATTAGTAGGCCCTCCAGGAACAGGAAAAACTTTACTTGCTCGTGCAGTTGCAGGAGAAGCTAATGTACCTTTCTTCTATATAAGTGGTTCAGATTTCGTAGAACTATTTGTAGGTGTAGGCGCTAGTCGTGTTCGTGAAATGTTTAAAGATGCTAAGAGAAGTGCTCCTTGCTTAATCTTTATAGATGAAATTGATGCTGTAGGACGTCAAAGAGGTACTGGTCTTGGTGGAGGACATGATGAACGTGAACAAACTTTAAACCAATTATTAACTGAAATGGATGGATTTGGAGAAAATGAAGGAATAATCATTATGGCTGCTACTAATAGACCTGACGTGCTAGATCCAGCTTTACTTCGTCCAGGTAGATTTGATCGTCAAGTAACTGTTAGTTTACCAGATGCTAATGAACGTGAACAAATATTAAAAGTTCATGCTCGTAATAAAATATTAGCTCCAGATGTTAATATTAAAAATTTAAGTCTTAGAACTCCAGGTTTTAGTGGTGCGGATCTAGAGAATCTTCTTAATGAAGCTGCTCTTTTAACTGTTCGTCGTGATAAAGAAGCTATTACTATGGATGAGATAGATGAAGCTACAGATAGAGTTTTAATGGGACCTGCTAAGGTGAGTCGTAAAATCACGGATAAGGAAAAACGTTTAGTTGCTATTCATGAATCAGGGCATGCAGTTATTGGTATTAAGTTAGAAGATGCTGATGAAGTTCATAAAATAACTATTATTCCACGTGGTATGGCTGGTGGTTACACAATGATGCTTCCTCGTGAAGAAAAAATAGCTATTTTAACTAGAAATGAATTAGAAGCTCAAATTACAGGATTACTTGGTGGTCGTGTTAGTGAAGAAATGTTCTTAAATGAAATTACAACAGGTGCTAGTGATGACTTTAGAAGAGCAACTAATATAGCTCGTGCTATGGTAACAGAATATGGTATGAGCGATTTAGGTCCAGTACAATATGAGCAAAAGAGTGAAGGAGTGTTCTTAGGTCGTGATTATGGTAAAACTAAGAATTTCTCTGATAAAGTAGCTCATGAAATTGATGAAGAAGTTCGTAAGATTGTTGAAGAGTGCTATAATAAAGCTAAAGAAATATTAAAGAAAAATAAAGATTTAGTTATGCTTCTTGCTGATACTTTAGTAGAAC
Organism: uncultured Bacilli bacterium; assembly: GCA_910587745.1. Taxonomy (GTDB): domain Bacteria; phylum Bacillota_I; class Bacilli_A; order RF39; family UBA660; genus Caccenecus. The sequence continues at coordinate 8,054 of CAJUNE010000016.1, read as the reverse complement.
ATGAAACTTTAACTAAAGAACAAATTGATTCTTTAGTTAAAACTGGTAAGTATATACCTGAAAAAAATGAAGACGATAGTTCTTTAGAAGGCTTAAGAAATGAAGCAAAAGAAAAAGGTATTAAAGGTTATACTAAAATGACTAAAGAAGAACTTGAAGAAGCACTAAAAGAAGAATAAAAAAGCCCAGTATTCACTGGGTTTTTGTTTGTTTAATAATTATATTTGATTGAAAAAAATTTTTGGTATGAAGAAATCTAAATTATTTATAGATATAAAAATAGAAGTATTTTTAATTAAGACTAGTAATATCTAAAAAAAAATGATAAAATTATGTTATAGTTAAAATAAGGGTGGATATCATGAAAAAGAGATTTATATTTGATGAGAGTTTTAATAAAAAATATGGAAATAAAGATAAATTTAAATGGCTTATAGTTGGTGTAGTAGCTTTAATTTTTATTTTGTTATTAATAATTCTTATTATAGCTAATAAGAAACCTAAGAAACCTTCTACAATTGTTGGAGATCCTGTTTTTAAACTTAAAGAGGAATTAGTTGTAGAGGCTGGAAGTGCTCTTCCTGATATTGTAGATTATTTTGAAAAATTAGAAAATGTTGATATCAAATCTATCAAAGTAGAATATCCTGAAGACTTTGAGATAAGCTATGATAATAGTTATTGTTCGGATGAAGATATAGAAAAAATGGATAATGGAGCTAATATTGAAGATTTTCCTTGTGTTGAAAGAACTTTGAAATCGCCTGCTACATATGGTGTAAGTATAACTATTCAAGATAAAGAGTATACAGTAAGAGTTATTGTTACTGATACTTCGGCTCCTATTCTTAAACTAAAAGATGTAGAGATTTATGCTGGTAATAATTACGAAATTACAGACTTTATTTCATTCTGCGTTGATTCTACAGGTGCTTGTGAAATATTCTTTTATGACAAAGATATCGATGAAACTGGTAATACTATTGATTATTCAAAATACGCAGATCCTGGAGAATATAAAGTTAAAATTTATGCTAAAGATAGTTTTGATAATTTTACTGATCCTTTGGAGGCAAATTTAAAAATTATACAACCTGAATCTGTAATGTATATAGTTACGTTTAATAGCAATGGTGGTACTGAAGTTTCAGATGTAAAAGTTCCTGAAGGTAATACTGTAACAGAGCCAGCTATTCCTACTAGAGATGGTTATACTTTTGCTGGTTGGTATTTAGGTAATAATAAATATGATTTTACGACTGGCGTAGATAGAAATATAACATTAGTTGCTAAATGGAACAAAAATAATAGTGGAGGAACTACTAACCCTCCAACTCCTGGAGATGTAACTGTTAAATCAGTTATGCTTAATTTCAAGAAAATTAATTTAACTGTTGGAGAAAATAAAACTGTGATCGCTACTATAAATCCTAGTAATGCTACAAATAAAACTGTTACATGGACAAGTAAAGATAATAATATTGCTACAGTTTCTAATGGTAAAATAACTGGTGTAAAAGCTGGAACTACAACTATTACCGCTTCAGCTGGAGGTAAGACAGCTAGTGTTGAAGTTGTGGTAAGAGATAAAGGCAGTGCGAGTTGTGGTTATGGAGATGCAAATTATAATACTCAATATGTATTATCAGTTAATCTTATTAAAAACAATTGTGCTGTAAATCCTAATGGTACTTATAATGAAGTAAGCTCAGTTGTGGCAAAAGAATATAGCAAGGTTACTAATGATTTAATAGCTATGGGGCTTTCTACACAGGCGAATTATTTTGAACATAAAGAAAGATATTCAAATATTAAGAATACTGCTGGTACTGGATTAGTTGGTATTCAAATTACAATGACAATAACTGTAATTGATCCTAGTAATCCTTATGTAGCTATGACTGCAGAATATATTATTAAACCAGATGGTAGTAGACAATTTATAAAAAATAATATTAATAAAAATGGAGTAAGCTTTAAATAGTTTATTCTTTTTTTGTATGATAAATTATCGTATAAAAAAAGTTAATAACGTATTTGTTATTAACATATCTTTATCTATTAGTTCTAAATCTTGCATTAGGATCTAGTATTTTTTTTCGTAATCTTATATCTGTTGGAGTTATTTCAACATATTCGTCGTCTTCGATAAATTCTAAAGCTTCTTCTAGTGTGAATTTCTTTGGCTTTGTTAAGTTTATCGCTTCATCACTACCACTAGCTCTGGTATTAGTTAAATTTTTATTTTTACAAGGGTTAACATTTAAGTCGTTATCTCGGTTGTGTATTCCAATGATCATTCCAATATATACCTCAGTGGCAGGCTCAATTATTAATGTTCCACGATCTTCTAAATTCCATAATGAATAGCCTAAAGCTTTACCATTTTCCATTGAACACATAACACCATTTTTACGTCTAGTAATAGCACCTACATATGGCTTATATGTATCAAATGAACGAACCATTACACCTTCACCTTTAGTATTAGTAATAAAATTAGAACGATATCCGATTAATCCTCTTGTTGGAGCACTAAACTCTAAGTGGACATAATTGTCATCAGTATTAGTTATAACTTCAAGTGTTCCTTTTCTTTCTTGTAAATCATTAATTATAGTTCCTGAATAATCACTTGGAACATTTATAATAACTTTTTCAAATGGTTCACATTTCTTACCATCAATTTCTTCAAATAATACTTCTGGTTTAGATACTGATAATTCATATCCTTCACGACGCATATTTTCAAGAAGAATTGATAAATGTAATTCACCACGTCCACTTACTTTGAACCCATCTGTTCCTTCTAATTCTTCAACTTGTAAACCTACATTGGTTTCTAATTCTTTCTCAAGTCTTTCTTTAATATGTCTAGTTGTTAAGAACTTACCAGATTTACCTGCAAAAGGGGATGAGTTAACTAGGAAATTCATAGATAGGGTAGGGCGTTCTATTGTAATTGGTGGTAGTGGATCCTCTGTACCTTTTTCACAAATTGTATCACCTATGGATATATCACTACATCCAGCGATTGTTACGATATCACCAAAGTATGCAATATCTTTTTCAACTTTTTTAATTCCTTCATTAACGTATAATTTAGCTATTCTAAATGATTCGACTTTACCATCATTTTTAATTAAAGTTACTGATTCGCCATTTTTAATTTTACCTTTATTAACCCGGCCAATTCCTAAACGGCCAATATAATCATCATATCCTAAATTAGATATTTGTAATTGTAAAGGATCATTTTCATTGCCTTTAAATGGTTCTACTAAATTTACTATTGTTTCTAATAAAGGAGATATGTCTTTTCCTTCGACATTTAAATCAGTAGTACATGTACCACATTTTGCAATTCCATATATTATTGGGAAATCTAATTGTTCATCAGTAGCATTTAATTCCATAAATAAATTAAAGGTCATATCTACTACTTCTTCAGGACGAGCATCTTTTTTGTCGATTTTATTAATAAATAAAATTGGTTTTAAGTTTTGTTCTAGTGCTTTATTTAATACAAATCTAGTTTGAGGCATAGGCCCTTCGGCTGAATCAACTAGTAATACAACTGTGTCAACTGTTTTCATAATACGCTCAACTTCACTTGAGAAATCAGCGTGTCCTGGAGTATCAACAATATTAATTTTATAATCTTTATATCTAATAGCACAGTTTTTAGAATATATTGTTATTCCTCTTTCTTTTTCAATATCATTAGAATCCATTACACGATCTTGCACTACTTCATGAGTTTCAAAAACTCCATTTTGCTCAAGTAAAGCATCTACTAAAGTACTTTTTCCAGCATCAACATGGGCTACTACGGCAATATTTATAATTTTTTCCATAAGTGTCAACTTCTTTCTTTTTAAACTAGTATAGTTTATCACAAATTCCTTGATTTAACAAGTGAAATCTTAAAAAATAGTCCTATCTTTTGAGGTCAGGACTATTAAATATTATATCATCTACTAAAAGAGTTACATCTTCATATCCTTTTTGTTTATAAAATACAGAATTTTCAATTAAATCTATAATGTCAGATATACTATCGGGATTGATGGAATTTTCAATAAATACTTTTATAAATAGAGCTGATACAATAGTGATACCTAATATATGAGGTTTTTCAAGAGCTTTATTAGTCTGAACGAGATTATTTACACAATCTAAAACTTTGTTTTTGAGATTTTCAAATGAGTCTAGACATAATTCTTCTGGAATTTCTGGTGTGGGATAATTATTAATAGTAGAGTTATCTAAAAAATATTTTTCAATATGTAATAGCTCAGGAATACTAATTAAAAGATATTTTTTTATTAGTAAAGCTTCTTTAGCGATACTATTAGGATTCTTTTTTAAATAATTATTTAATTCTATTAATAGAATTGTTATAAAATAAGATATTTCACTAAGTTTTTCAGTTTCTTTTAATGTATTAAAGATATCATTTAATATTTCTTCCCTTTCTTCATCTGTCTCTTTATCTATCATCGTTACTAAAAATTCTAGACGATTATAGGATAGGGCATATAATTCTTTGGGACTTAACGAAAAAAGGATTGTATTCCAAGCAGAGTTTATATGTTTTTCGTTAGTATTTGGGAGTAAGTTATCATTAAAATAGCTATAACACATTTTTAATTTAATTAGAGTTGAATTATCGCTTTCATTTAATATTTCATGTAATGTTTCTAATAATAATTTTAAATGATTTATATCTAGTTCATCAAAAATACCATTATGTTCATTTTCGCCAAGTCTTAAATAGGCTTTAATTATTTTTTTATTTAAGTCAAAATACTCTTGCATTTCGTCTATTGGTATTCTAATACTTAAAGCATCATATACTCTTCTATCAAAAACATAATTTTGACAATCACTATCTATAAGGGTAAGGCTTTCATAAGAATCTATTAGGGCATTAAATAATTCACTTAAGTCACTTATTAAAGTTATGGTATCATTATTTTCTTCAATGTGGTCGCTAAACTTATCTAAGAACTTTTTTAGTTCACTATTAAAATCAAAATTTATGTTTAAACTATTTTTTTTATTAATAATATCTATTAAAACATAAAAGCTTTTCTTTAATTTTTCTATATCTATTTCTTTTTCATTTGTAAATTCAAAATATAAGTTTAATATTTCAAATATTATTATATCACTATGTACTTTCATTTTAATATCCTTTAACTATTTTTGCATCTTTTGCGTTCTTTTTCTCTATCTTGAAAAATAATGTTATCTATATAAGTTGTTAAAATAGAATATTCAGAATTTTTATAATAGTTTGGATTTGTTATCTCAGCGATTAATTCTTTCTTTACTTCTTCATTTATAGATAAGTCTAAATATACTTTTAATAATAAAAGATTTATTATGACTTTACTTTGATTAGTTGCAACCATATCTTGATTAGATATTCTGATGCTTTCTAAAATTTCTTCAAAATTACCAATTAAAAAATCAAAACTTTTAGGATTAAACCATTCTTTTACATATGAAGGTATGGGAAGTCTATCTAATGTTCCAGAATTTAAGTAATATTCTTCGGTATCTTCTAAATCACCAATTGATAGTAATAAATATTTTTTGGAGATTAATAATCTTTTTATTTCAGGGTTATCAATTTTAGATATAAAACTATTTAAATATAAAATGTAATTTGCTAAGAAGTATTCTAATTCATCTGCAATAAAACATGTTTCTGCTAAATATTCTTCTGGTGTTTGTTCTTCACTTATTTCTCTATTAAAAGAAGTTTCAATTAAATCTTTACTTTCAATAGTATCTTCTTCATCTTCAGGTTCAGTTTCTTTGTCAATGTAATGGAATAATTTATCGTAAGATAAAACTTTTTTAGCATGTTTACTGTTTGATAAAAGGGCTAAGTACCAACTAGCATTAATATTAGTTTTAGTTTCATTAGTTAAATATTTATCATTATAGTGTCCTAGACATATTTTGATCTTAAGAAATGTTGCGTTATCAATACTTTTAAAAAAATCTTTTAAACAAGCTTTATGAAAACTAATTAATTTACGAGCAGGGGTTGTGTCTTTTCCTTCAATCTCTAATTTAGCAATAAGTTCATATAAGAATAAAATGGTTTTATTTATTTCGAAAATACTTTGCATTTCTTCTAAAGGTGGAGTTAATCTTAATGCTTGATATATATTATCTTCATATACGAAATCTTCCATATTTAAGTCTATAGCGGTTGGCTCTTCATCTAAAAAATCAGGAATAGCTTCATATAAATCACCTGGGTCTTCATCAACAAAAGAAATTTCATCATCACATGTTTCAAAAATACATGAAAAATCTTCTAGAATTTTTTCAAGTTCACTTTCAAAGTCTACTTCTTGATTACAATTATTAATTTCATTTACATTAAATTCTAATTCATAAAAAGCATCTCTTAAATATTCTATTCTAATAGAACTATCACTTGTAGCTTGATACTTTAAATATAAAAGTTCAAATATTAAATAAACACTATGGTATTCCATGTCAAAACCTCCCTAAAGTTAATTGTTATTATAACCAATAAAAAAAGATAATGCAAGCAGTTTAAAATACATCAGGAGTTTAAACGTCATTATCATATGTTTAGAATTTTAATTTTCAGGGAAATTAGAATGTTTTTCTTATTTTTAAGAAAGTAATAGTAGGGGTGAGGAATTTTCCTACTAGTTCTTGAGATTGTGAAAAATGGTTTCTAGTCCCCTTTATGATATATTTATTATAGCATACTATATAAATTTTTACTATCTTTTAGTTTTCATTTTTCTTATTTTATGTTATATTTTTTATACAAGGAGTAGATAACATGAATGAAAATATTATTAGAGAAATATGTTTGGAATTGAATATTAAAGAATTTCAAGCTAAAAATACATTAGAATTATTGGAGGGTGGAGCGACCATTCCATTTATAGCGAGATATCGTAAGGAAGCTACAGGGACTTTAGATGAGAATCAAATTAGTAAGATTAATGAAGTGTATACTTATCAAGTTAATCTTTTAAAAAGAAAAGAAGATGTTATTAGATTAATTGATGAAAAAGGTATGCTTACTGATGAACTTAAAAATGAAATTATGAATGCATCTAAATTAGTTGATGTGGAAGATTTATATCGTCCTTTTAAAGAAAAGAAGAAAACTAAAGCAACTGAAGCGATTAAGCTTGGTTTAGAACCACTAGCTAAAGAAATATTTAGAGAAAATAAAGATATAGAAGAAATAGCTAAAAAATATGTTAATGATAAAGTTAAAGATGTAACTTTTGCATTAGAACAAGCTTGTTATATAGTAGCAGAAAATATTAGTGATGATGCTAAATTTAGAAAATATATTAGAGATAATACAATGAAGTTTGGTGTTTTAAAATCTGTAAAGAAGAAAAAAGCAGAAGATGAAGCGCATGTATATGAAATGTATTATGATTATAGCGAAAGTGTAAAGTATGTAAAGCCTCATAGAGTGCTCGCAATAAATAGAGGAGAGAAAGAAGGTGTACTTTCTGTATCAATAGAATATAATTTGGAGTTTTTAGAAAATTATTTACAATCTAAATTAATTCATAAAAAAGGACAAAAGACTGAAGAACTTTTAAAATTAAGTATTACTGATGCTTTAAAAAGGCTTATTATGCCAAGTATCGAAAGAGAAATAAGAGCAGAAATAAGTGAAATAGCTGAAGAATCAGCGATTCATAATTTTAGTAGCAATCTTCATAACTTACTTATGCAACCACCAATGAAAAGTAAAGTTGTTTTAGGTTTTGACCCTGCTTTTAGAACTGGTTGTAAACTAGCAGTTATTAGTCCTAATGGGGAAATGTTACATATTGATGTGATATATCCACATGAACCAAAAAACGAAGTGGAAAAATCCAAACAAAAAGTATTAGATTTAATTGAGAAATATAAAGTTGATGTTATTGCTATTGGTAATGGTACCGCTTCAAGAGAAAGTGAAGCATTTATTGCTAATACAATTAAAGAAGCTAAAAGAGATGTACATTATATTATTGTTA
>CAJUNE010000015.1 GCA_910587745.1 uncultured Bacilli bacterium | reverse complement strand
CTAAAGGTATATCTTGAGTTATTTTATACTTTGCTCTAGTTGTTGTTATAGTTATCGCCGATATTACACATACTAATATCAAACCTCCTATTATAATTTTTCTTTTATGACTTTTTCTTATTCTCTCAAATTGCATTATTTATCACTCTTTCTAGTTCTAAATAATGAGCGCTCAATTATATTAGAATTTTATCATTTACATTTAGATTATAATATCTACCAAAATAAAAGTCAAGTTAAAATTCGCTATTTCATAACATGTATAGAATTTATCTATTCATAATGCGAAAATAAATTAAATGGAGTTAAAAAATGAAAGAATATAATTATGAATTTAATAGTTTAAAAATAAAAGAAGTTAGAGAAAATCAAAGTATTAGTCAAACAGAACTAGCTAAAAAAGTAAATATCCAAAAATCTAATTTATCCAATTATGAAAATTTAAAAGAAATAATTCCTTTAAAACAATTAGACAAAATATGCAATGAATTAAAAACAAGTTTGGATTATATATTAGGATTATCAAATGAAAATATATTTTCTTTAAAAGAAATTAATAATAAAATTGTTGGTGAAAGATTAAAATCCCTACGTAAAGATAATAAATTATATCAAGAAACTCTTGCCAAAGAGATTGGTACTTCTAAATCTCTAATTTGTGAATACGAAAAAGGAATAAAACTAATATCACTTCCATATTTATATACCATATGTAAAAAATATAAAATCTCTGCAGATTATCTTCTTGGAAAAGTAGATGAACCAAAATATCTAAAATAAAAACATAAAAAAAGATTCAAGAATTATAAACCTTGAATTTTTTTAAATATCTCTAACTATATTATCTAAACTATACCCTTTTGTTCTAATAGTTCCACCTTCAATATCATAGCAATCATTAACAATTAAGAAAGCATCTTTATCAATGGTTAAAATAATCTCTTTAAATAAAGAATAATCATTAGTTGGAACTACGCATAAAAGCATATCTTGTTTTTTATTTGAGTATCCCCCTTTAGCTTGCAATACAGTTACTCCAAGTTTTAAATCATCAATAATAGCACTTTCTAGTTCACTTAATTTATTAGATTGAATAATAAATAATTTACTTTTTGAAATACCTATTAGCATTTTATCTACGATTAAACTTGAAACATATAAAATTATTATTGCATAAACAACTTTATTTACACCTAAAACAGCACCTGCGAATAAAACTACGACTAAGTTACTAATAAATGTAGCTTTCCCCTCAGGCATATGCAAATACTTACACATAATTTGCATCACAATATCAGAGCCACCTGTATTATAACCCATTTTATAAACTAAACCACTAGCAATTCCATAAATAATACTGGTAAAAGCAATAGTTGTTATAAAATCTTCAAATAAAAAATATTCACTAAGCATTTCGGCTAAAGGATGAGTAAATGTTATCATCACTGGATATAAAACAGTACCTAGTATCGCTGGTGTAGATTTCTTAAAACCAAATAAAATAAAGCTTACAATTAAAAGTAAAAAACTTACTACATAAATAAATATTTGATTATTCCATCCCCACAAACTATTAAATACTATGGCAAGTCCACTAACACCACCAATAACAATTTCATTTTTTACTAAAAACAAATTATAATTCAAAGCAAGTATAAAAACTCCTAATATCATAAAACAAAGTTTAGCAACTCTATTTTTATGATTAACCGCCTTAAAAATCTTCTTTATATCCATAAGTAACCTACTTTCTATTTAATAATAAATTTAAAAACAAAAATTGTCAACATAAAACATATAGAAACCTCATATATTTTTAATGAGGTGAAAAACACATGAACGGAAATTTTTTTGGCAATCCTACATTTCCAACCAACAATAACTCTAGTACCATAGAAAGTCCTCCTGGAAATATAAATTATTCTACTTCTCTTCCTATGGAACAAAGTTATATTGAAAATATTTTACGACTAAACAAAGGAAAAAAAGTAAAAGCTTACTTTTCATATCCTGATTCTAACGAATGGCGCGATAAAGTTTATGATGGCATAATTGAGGAAGCAGGACGAGATCATTTAATTATGAGTGATCCTAAAACTGGTAAATGGTGGCTACTTCGAATGATTTATTTAGACTATGTTGATTTTGAAGAAAAAATAAATTATAGTCATGACTATTCTGAAAAGACGTTTTAAAACGTTTTTTTAATTTATATAAGTATCAAAAAGCTGTTTTTCTTCTCCTAAAACTCCACTTCTTCCATGACCTGGATAAAATACAATATCATCATCATATTCTTTTATCATATCCAAACTTTTTTTCATATCTTCTTTATTAGAAGTCTCAAGGTCATACCTTCCACAAGTATGATAAAAAATAAAATCACCTGTGAACATAACACTCTCTTCTTTAAAATAAAATGTAAGTCCATCATGAGCATGCCCTGGTGTTTTAATAACTTCATAATTAAAGTCATTATTATTGTGTGTATTATGTTTCAAATTATAATATTTTTCAAGAGCCTCTAAAGCTAAGATATGGTCAAAATGATGATGAGTTACTAAAATTCCTGTAACTTTATAATCTTTACAAGCTTCAATTATTTTATCTGCATCACTAGCAGGGTCAATAATTAAACAGTTACCATTTTTGATAACTATATAACAATTAGTTCTAAGTACTCCTAATTTTAAAATCTTAATTTCCATAATAAATCTCCTTTAAAAAGAAAAATAGTTTTCACTATTTCTTTTATGCTCTAGCACAACCATCAACACTTAAGATATTACCAGTGACATAACTAGCCATATCACTAGCTAAAAACAAAAAGGCATTAGCAACATCTATTGGTTCCCCAATTCGACCTAAAGGTATACTTCTTATTAAAGGTTCAATCATTTCTTTAGGAAGATTTGCTACCATATCCGTGTTAGTAATACCAGGCGCTACTGCATTAACTCTAATTCCTAAAGGTGCCAGTTCTCTAGCTAAAGATTTAGTCATTCCATTAACCGCAAATTTACTAGTTGGATACATCACTCCAGATGGTTGACCGTAAATACTAACCATTGAACTTGTATTAATAATAACTCCTTTAGTTTCTTTTAAATAAGGAACAATTTCTTTAGAACATACAAACACCGATTTAATATTTAAATCTGTTATTTTATTATATTCATCTTCTGTATAATTTTCTAATTTTGTACTAGAAGAAATACCTGCATTATTAATTAAAATATCGATATGCCCAAATTCATCCTTTATTTTAGCAAAAGTATTTTTTACTTCCTCTATATTTGATAATAGTGGTGCATATCCTTTCGCATTAAACCCTTCTTCTTTTAATTTGTCTAAAGCTTTATTTACACTTTCCTCTCTACTTCCAAATATAATGACTTTAGCATGATTTTTCAAAAATAGTTTTGCTATCTCAAAACCAATACCTCTAGTCCCACCAGTTATTATTGCTACTTTATCTTTTAACATAATTATCACATCTTTCTATATTAAGTTTAATTTATTTTATATTTTTTTGCAATATAAATATTTCTATTTTACTTTCTCCAATTCTTCTTTCATAATCCATTTTATATCTTCAATAGATTTATCTATATTAAATCTTCCATTACCCACTGGATAAAAAACTGGATAAAACTTATACTCTTTTCCTTTAATCTTTTTAATATGACAAACTTTTCTATTCATAGATACAGATATTTTTTTATCTAAAACAATTGAACTAACTTGATTACCAAACAAAATAACAACTTTAGGATTAACAATTGCTAATTCTTGATATAATAAATTCAAATATTTTTTTAATACTTCATCTTTTAAAGGTCTAGCATCAATTTGTGTACACTTCCCTAAGTTAGTTATAAAAAAATTATGTTCTGTAACATTTTTATAAACTTCTAATGCAAATAGAGGAGTCCATTCACTTCCCTTTATACTTTTTATTCTTGCATAAATATCTTTATCAATTAAATCTAAAGCATCAAATAAATCCCAAACATTTTTAGTTCCTATCCAAGGAGATTTTATTCCCTCCCAAGTTTTTAAAGAAGCTATATTCCTTCCTGTTGGATTCATAAAAACAAAACAAATATCAGGATTATCACTTTTTCCCCCATTATAAATAGAATCCAATTCTTTAGCTCCATATTTAAGCTGTAACTTATCATATTTTATTTTTAACTCATCTAAATTCATTTACATCACCATTAATTTTCTGATACAAACATTAAGAAGTCGCAATCTTTATACATCTTAATAAGTTTATCAACTTTATCTAAAATTTGTATCTTATCCATTTTTACCTCCATGTAATAAAATTATACTATAAATAGGTTTCAAACAAAAGAAAAAGCAGCATAAAACTGTTTAACTAATTTTCTTTTGAATTTATAACGGATACAATACCACAAATCATTCCACCAATTGGATAAACTAGCCAATTGATAGTCCAAAGCTTAAATACAAATCCTAAAATAAAATAGATAATAGTTGCACATATCATAATGACTGCGCTTATTCGGCCTATTTTTTCTTCAGCCTCTTTACTTAATCTTATATGTCCATTTCTTAAACTATCCATATCATATTTACTTTTTTGAATCCCTGCATACACAAGAAGTGGAACTGTAATAGTAATAAAAACCATAAATATTGCATATGCTAAAATATCTTTAATATCAAATATATTAAGTCCAATTAAAAGAATCAAAACTATAACACCAATTAAAATAATTGATACAACACTTGCTAATAAATAAGCAAATTTAGTTTCGAACTTTTCTTGTTCTTCTACACTATAAAAATTTTTAACGTCTTTATATTTTCTTTGTAAACTATCCATTTTAATACCTAGAACAATAAAAATTGGAACTGTAATAATCACAAAAAGCATTAAAACGACTACTCCAATAATCATATATCTATCCAAAGAATCTTTAGGAGCCAAACCAATAATTGTAAGTAAAAGTGTAACTCCAACTAAAATCATAAAAACTCCAAAAGCCATTCCTTTACTAAATTTATTCATAAATTTATCATAAGCTTTTTTAGATACATTAATTTCAGTCATAACTTTTCCTTTAATTAAATCATCCATCGTACAATCAAATAAATCACATATCATAATTATTTTTTCTGTTTCTGGACTAGTCTCTCCTGTTTCCCACTTCGATACAGCTTGTCTTGATACATCAAGTTTTTCTGCTAATTCCTCTTGACTCATTCCCTTTGCTTTCCTAAGATTTTGTAAATTTTCACTTAAGTTCATAAACTCACCTCCAAACGTAACCATCATATAATAGCAATGTCTTTTTCTCTACCAACACACACTTGCACTAACAAAAAAACGATGCTAGTTTAAGTTGCATCCATTATTTTTTAACTAGAGTACTCTTATAATAATCAGTATCAAATAAGAAATATTTTAAATCATCAAAACTTTTAATTTTAAAACGATTCGTATTCTTTTCTTGTTTTAATAAAAATATAATATAATCTATAATAACAATTACTTCACAAATTATAGTTAAAACTAAAGTTATTAAAGCATAAATATTTTTTAAATAATCAAATATAGTCGCATACCCTAAAATAATAGTAAAAAATATAAACCACATTTTAACTTTCCCTAAAAATAAACTTCTAGTTTTTTTACCATGAATAGTTCCTATAGTATTAACAAGTAAAATAGTTACTTCTAAAGCTAATAATAAATAAAACCATTTAGTAATTTTAATTAAAGGTAATAATAAAGCTATATTAAGAACTTTATCTGCGACTGTATCCATTAAACTTCCATAAAAAGTTTCTACATGGAATCCCCGCGCTAATTTTCCATCAATAAAATCTGTTGAAAAAATTAAAGCCACAAAAATTAAAAACAAATAATTAGGAATACTTTCATATAAGCACATCAAAACAATAGTTAAAAATAATCTTGAAGTTGTAATTAAATTCGTTAATATTTTCATAATATCACATCCACATAAATATTTTATTAATAAAATATATGACAAATAAATTAATTATAAGAGTACTAACTCCATAAACAATCTTTTCATCATTCTTTTTAAATTTTTTACTTAATTTAAAACTATACCAAAATATAAAAATACTTAATAAAAAATAAAATGTTATTCTTAAATCATTAGCATTAAATCCAATACCTAACATATTTTTCTGGGTTTCTGGCACACACCCACAACCAAAAACTTTTAAAAATAATAATTTATCTAATAATTCATAAAAAGGTGTTATAAAAATTAATATTAAATAAGGCAAAACATATTTAGCTTTTTTATTTTTAAAATAACAGAAAAGCCATATTAAGAAAACAGTTCCAATTATTAAAAATATATATAACATAAATCCACCTTCTTAATTAACTATATTATACCATTTAATATATATAAATAAAAGAAAAAAGAATTGATAATTATATCAAAACTTTTACTTAAATAGAGCTTGTATTTGATCCTCTTCTAATGCACAAATTATTCCTAATATTTCATTTAATTGCTCAGTCATTTTTAATGCTTCTGGTATGCTAACAAGTGTTACAGTAGAATCCCTTAAAAGTTTAGCAGATTCCAAAGCTTGTTCTACACTGATAGTATTCATACTTAAACATCTCATAAAATGTAAGCGTAACGCATTCCACTCATGATATGTAAATCCTTCTTGAATTATATTCTTATTCTCTTTTAAATGAAGTTTCGTAATCATTTCTAATTCTGCTCCTCTAAGAGCTTTCATCATTTCCTTTTTACCAAAGTAAGCTAAATTTGCTCTTCTTAAAGATTCTTCACTCGTATGAACTGAACCATCAAAAGCTATATATTCTGTTAAAGAACTTTTATCAATAGGCTTTTCTTCAATTTTAAGACTTTTTTCATATAAAGTATATTTATCCATTTATATCCCCTCCAATGCGATTTATTATAAAACAAAACATTTAAAATGTCAAACTAGGCAAACCAACCTTCAATAAACTTTATATACTCACTAATTAAATCACTTTGTTTACTAGAAATTATCGTATCTTTAGCAAGCGTTATATCATCTGTAATAATATTATCAACTTTTAAATCTATCATTTCCATAATACTATCTTCTGTATTTACTGTCCAGGCATATAATTCTTTGCCCTCTTTATGAACTTTTTTTACAAGTGATTTAGTAACACTAGTAGCTTCAATACTAAAATGGTCTGCATATTCTAAACTAGTAATATTTCCATAAGCAAGACTCATAACATAAACTGTTTCTACATCTTTATTATACTTTTTAACGTTTTCTAACACTTCATATGTTTGCGATGTAATAACTGTATATTTTAAATAATTATGTTCTACAATTAAATCAACAACTTTTTTCTCAAAATCATGTTCTTTCCCTGTAGGTTTAAGCTCAATATTAAGTTTAATATTATTATTCTTAGCAAATTCTAAGGTTTCTTCTAAAGTCGGAACTTTTTCTCCCTTAAACTTTTTATTAAAGAAACTTCCCACATCCAACTCTTTAACTTCTTCTAAAGTCATATCCCATATATTTTTATCTACTCCAGCAGTTCTTTTAAAATTAGTATCATGAGTTACAACTATATAACCGTCCTTAGTTTCAGCAACATCAAGTTCTATCCAATCTGCTCCGAGTTCTTTAGCACCTTTAAAAGCACTCATCGTATTTTCAGGATATTTAAGTGAAGCTCCTCTATGGGCAGTTACTTCTAAAGTTCTTGTAAATTCAATATTAAGATTATATTTTCCTTTATAAATACCATAAGTAAAAACTGACCCACATATTATGGCTAAAACAATAAAACCTAAAATTATTTTCTTTAATTTTCTATTATTTTTATCTCCAACATCTGTTTCTTTTATTTCAATATATTTTATTTCTTCTTCTCTTTTTTCTTTTAAGTCATAATACAAAACACTTATAGTTGTATAACTAATCGGTGTAATAAGTAAAAGGAAGATGATTAAAGATAAAGCTATAAACACCCAAATAATAGTAGTCATAATACTTTCTAAAATAACAATATTTCCTAAAAAATGTTGTATTCCCAAAATAAGTAATATTCCTAAACCAATAAATATTAAATATAAAAGCACCATTGTAAATTGAACTATAAACATACTAAGAAAATTTTTTATATGTCTTTTCTCACTTAAATTTTTACTTAATTTTCGCGCTTTTCTAAAACTAACATTATCTAATACAAAAAAGTGCAGTGAGTATAACCATCTAAATAATAATATAACTAAATATACCATAACTAAAGCAAAAATACATAAAAATGGTATATTACTTTTAATAAAATCTAATATAAATTCGGGAACACTAACAGAAGAAATAAAACTAGAAGTAAGTCCAATATTCAAAAAAGGAATTAAAAATAAAATAAAGAAAGATATAGTTATATTAATAGGATTAAAAATTCTTAAACACTTTTTAAAAGATAATTTTAAAACATCTAATATAGGAGCCTTTTTATTTTGATAAGATAAATCTAAAATAATAATAATTGTTGTAATATCAAACATTGTATAAAACGTCATAAAAATTATTAATATTAATAATAAAAGTAAAGTTATAGGCTCACTTAAAAAAGCAAAAATATTTTCAAATGTAAGATAAGTAAAACCAGTATACTTCATAATAAGATTAAAACAGCCTAAAAAAAGAGGCATAAAAATTAATGTAGATAATAATTTAAATACTGCTTCAAATCCTACTAAAACCCAAATATTTCTTTTAATCATCAATAACGCATTCTTAATTTTTTTCATAACGCTCAACCTCTTTTGTTTTGCATATCCATTATATTATTTAATAAAGTTTTTAGCAACAAAAAAAGATTTATATTATTACAAATCTTATTTTTTCTTAACAGGCAATTCTTTAATAGTTTCAAGTATTATTTCTTTTAATAAATCCCTATTATCTATGTCAATAATATGATACATTAATTTAGCTCCATCATAAGGAATAGCACTTTCTAAACTATACTTTTTATTACCATTTACTATTTTAATTAATAATCTATTATCGTATATTCCACCAAATAATATATCATTATAATATAATAAATACTCACCCATCATTGGTCTACATTTTATTGTTTCTAAAATACTTAACTTATCTAATATATAATCTTTATATTCTTTTGTTGTTGCCATATATAATTCTTCTTTCTATATATTTATTTTTGTACACTTTTTATATCACTTATAAATGCTGCAAAATAAGGTAAATCTTTATTACTTTCTTTTAGCATTATGACAAAATCATCTGTAAAACTAAAACTTCTTTGATTATCAATTGCAGCTTTATTAGTTTCCATACCTGCTTCGCTTTTTATTTTTCCACCATCTTTACGAAGTTCAAATTGAATAGTTTGAATAGCTTTAATAATTAAAAATTCTTCACCATTTGCTAGATAAAAATTTTTATTTTCTAAATCTCTAAATTCTTCTTTTAAGTTAAAATTCAATTCTGGAATTTTCAAAGTATCTGTCTCATTTAATGTTTTTGAACCTGTATATTTATTACTTTTATCATTAATATTATCATAAATATCTTTAAAAGTTTCTCCTTTAAATCCCCTAGATAAAATTACTTCTTCGCCTTCTTTAGTTTTTAATTTAACAGCGAATGTTTCTTTATCTTCATAATATAAAACTTGAACTTGCGAGCGCACTTTGTAATCAGTTTTAGCATTAATCCCAAAATATTTAACATTAGTAATATTTTTAAAATCACTTTTTCCTAAATCTGTAAAAACATAAGGAAACTTAAAATCTTTTTTTAACATTGCATATAAAAAATAATTATTATCAGCTGTATAAGTAAAATCAAAATCATCTAAAATATCACTAGTTTCATTAAATTTATCTTTAATCCCTTTTTCAATTTCTGTTTTTAATTCTGGTTTTATTACTCCAAGTTTTTTATAATAACCACTATCACTTAAATAATTAGTATTAAAAGTTCCCTTATTAAGATTTTCTACAATATTTAATTGAGGCTCAAAAACTATATCTTTTTTTACAAGTTCATTTTTCAAGTCATTCCAAATCAAATTAAATGTCCCACACCAAACACTATTTTTGCTAATCTTATCTTCCAAAGATAAAACGATATTTAAATTACTCACTTGATAATCTGCCATTTTATTTTTTTTAAATATTATTAAAGAACTTATTAATAATACTCCAAGTAGTAAACCACCTAATACTATTTTTTTATTTTCCATTATATTTCTCCTTATAATAAGTATACTATTAGTCATTCTAAATTACAACAAAATAAAATAGATAAGAAACATCTTACCTATTTAAACATTTTAATTCTAAGAGTTATATTAATCTTCTTTAAAATTTTGATTACTCTCAGAAATAATAAATTGTATTTTATCAAGTTTATCTAAATTTTCTTTATCTATTTCTAAAGCAAAATCTCTACCACCTGTTACTTCACTACCAAGATTACATTTCACATTTCCATTATCCATTTTATCACAAGTAGCATTATAATCTTTCTTATTTACATTAATTTTTAATGCTTCTTTTATGGTATTACTAATCGAATTATCTGTCATCGCATCAACACTAAAAGTTCCACCTGCTAAAACTAAAACAGCAATAAAGATATAAGTAAAATGTTTTATTTTAATTCTTTTCAATTCATCTCTTCCTTTCATTAAATCATAAGCGACTAAATAATTAGTCTTTTCTTTAATATTAGATGCATCAAATTTGGCCATTATAATTCCTCCTTTAATTTTTTTCTTAATCTATATAACATTATTTTTAAAGCACTCGTACTTTTATTAGTTAACTTACATATTTCTTTTATTTTTAAACCTTTCAAATAAAATAGTTCAAAAATCATTAATTCTTCATGTGTTAATTTATTTAATTTTTCTTTAACTTCTAAGATTGTATCAAAATCATTTTCATACCCCACATTTTCATCAATTGGAGTTGTAAAGTTATTTTTACGTAGTTTATCATAAGAGGCATTTCTTGCGATAACACTTAAATATGCTTTTAAATTTGTATTTATTTTCTTTTGATTTTTCCAAAGTAAATAGAAAGTATCTGAAACAATTTCCTCTTTATCTTGATAAGAAAGTGTAGTTCCAATAATATTATCTACTATTTTAAATACATAACCAGCATATTCATCAATAACAATTTCTAAATTAAATTCTAAGGTATTTTTCATTTGATACCACCCTTGTTGAATGCATTCATTATATAGACGTTTAATTTAATAAAAAGGTTACAAAAGATTAATTAATTTTTAAAATAAAACTATTATTTACAATTAATGTACTATATAAAAACAGAACATCTTGATTATTAAAAGTTATATAATTATTAACTAAATTCATATTAATATATCTTAAATCAACTAAAGTGATTTTTTTATAAAATGGTACTAAAAGTGGTGCAATACTACTTCCAAAAGAATCTCTAAAAATAATTAACTCTTTATCACTATTTGCACTATCATTTATAATTTCAATTAAACTACTAGGACCACTCAAAAAAACATTATAAGCATCACTTGAATTAAAAGCATCTTCTTTATAAACATAATTATCTTTATATTCTAAATGTTTAACTCTTACATTTTCTAATATTTCATTAGTTAAATAAACAAGTTCTTCAGGCTTACTAAATGGAACTTTATAAAAAGATGCCCCTTTAAAATCAGAATATACTTTTTCAGTATAAGAAATGTCTTTATTATTAAATTTGAAATAATCACTTAATTTATCAATAACTTTAAAATAAGCTTTTTGTTTTAAATGTATATCAGTTTTATAATAATCATCTAACTTTAATAGTTCTCTAATATCTATTCCTGAAAAATTAATATTTTCGTCTAAATATGAATATAAGTAATCATAATCAATAGTTAAATATTTATTACTATCTAAGAAATAACTTTTATCAGGTATAATCATATAATAGCAATCATTATTCATTAAATATTTATCTTTTATATAATTTATTTTATTCGTAAAATTATTAATACTTTTATTATCTAAAGGATAAAGTCGTTCAAATATATAATCATCTTTAAGATAAACTCCATTATAATCTTTATTATTAAGAAAATAACGATTAAAAGCACTATTTAAAGTTAAAAATTCATCTCTCAAAGGAAATTGATCTGTTAAATATTTATCTAAGTTCTCGTTGAAATCTTCTTTTAAAGTTCCTACACTTGCAAGTTTTCTTCTTTCCACCAAAGAAATATCTTTATCTTTTAATACTAGACTAAGAAAACCAAAAGTAAAAATAATTACGACAAAACCAATACTAATAATTTTTTCTTTCATAAATTAAAACCTAAAATAGATAAAAGGATTAAAAGAACTAGAAACAATATTTGCTACGACTAATATGAATATACCTAGAATAAATATTATTTCTCCTCCCTCAATTACTTTTTCTAACTTACCTTTCTTTAAACTATTAATTTTATTTTTTAAAAATGGACTTATTCCTAAAAATGCTATAACAAGAATCACTAAATTATTTCTTAATAAATATAATATTTCTTTATTATATAGAGGAACCCCTATTCCCATCATCCCTTTTAAAAAGCTAAATAATTCATTTAAATCTGTAATACTAAAAATTACAAAACTAATTATGACAATTATAAAAGTATAAATATATGCAATAAAATTTTTCTTTAAATATTTCTTCAAAATAAACTTTTCTAAAATTAGGAAAACAAAAAAGTAGATGCCCCATAAAATAAAGTTCCAACTAGCTCCATGCCAAAAACCAGTTAAAGCCCAAACAATAAAGATATTACGAATGTTTAAGAGTTTTGAGCATTTATTCCCACCAAGCGGAATATAGACATAATCTTTAAAGAAACTAGATAAAGAAATATGCCATCTTCGCCAAAAATCAGTTATTGAAGAAGCAATTAAAGGATAATTAAAATTCTCTTTAAAATTAAAGCCAAACATTTTACCAAGTCCAATAGCCATATCACTATACCCTGAAAAATCATAATATATTTGTAATGTAAAACAAATAGCCACTAAAATATAAGAAAGTGCACTCATATTAAAATCCAATATATTAGTATAAACATGATATATAGTATCAGCGATTAATACTTTTTTAGCTAAACCAATAACAAATCTTTTAACACCTACACTAAAAAGTTCAAAACTTTCTTGTCTTGTTTCTAATTCTAATGCAACATCTTGATATCTTACAATTGGTCCTGCAACTAACTGTGGAAACAAAGTAATATATGTTGCATATCCAAGAAAACTTTTTTCTGGTAAAACACTTTTTCTATAAACATCAATTAAATAGCTCAAATTTTGAAATGTAAAAAAACTAATACCTAAAGGCAAAATTATTTTAAGCATTGGCAAGTTAAAATTAAAAATATTATTAAAAGTCTCTAAAAAGAAATTAGTATATTTAAAATAAAATAATAACCCAATATTAAAAACCAAACAAATTATAAGATACAACTTTTTTCTTTTCTTCTGTAATAATAGACCTATTATATAATTAACTAAGCAAGATAATAAAAGCAAGAATACATACCATTTCTCACCCATATAATAAAATATCAAACTAAATATTAATAATACATTATTACGATATTTCTTAGGTACTAAAAAATAACTAAGAAATAACAAAGTTAAAAAAAAGAAAAGAAAACTTATACTAGAAAATACCATAAATTTACTTTCCTTCTTACTATTTTAAATTTTCAAAATTTGCTTTAATAGGATCAGCTAGTTCATTAGACATAATAAGAACTACTAAATCTCCTTTATTTAAAACATAAAGTTTTTCAGCTTCGACACAAATCCATTTACGTGGATCAGCTTTTTCTTTAATTTCTTTTACAACTGTTTCTGCATCTTTACTATCTTCAAGTCTTATTAAAACAACTGAATGTGCAACAGAACCTGTCATTGATTCACTAGCAATTGCTTCTTTATATTTAGCATTTGTAAAGGCATAATATTGAAAATTTTCTTCAGTTAAAGGTGTATTTTCTACCATCATAGGCATCTCTTCTTCTTTTATACCTGCATATAATTTTACCATTATTTCTTCTAAAGAACCCTCAATATTCTTTGTTTCAACCTTTTTACCACATCCAACTACTCCTAGTGATAAAAATAAAATACTAAATAAACATAATAATTTTTTCATAATCTCATCTCCTTAATAATCATAACATATAATTACAAAGAAAGGAATAGTTTTTTATTTTATTCTATTTTGTTCTTTAACCAGTTAATGGTATCACTAATTGTTTCTTTTAAATCTCTTGTTTTATAATCTAAAAACTTTTTAGCTTTAGCATTCGAGAAATTAGAATTAGAAGTTAAAGTAAATAAAGAATATTTAGTATATAAAGGCGGTTGTTTTAATATTGCATAATATATTTCTGAAAAAGGAGCAGTTAATTTAGCAAACCACATAGGTAAAATTGTATTAACCCTTTTGCTATTTCTAATCTCACTTACATTATCAAGCAATTCTTTAATACTAACAAATCTATTAGATAAAATGTAACATTCACCCTTTTCTCCATTAAAACACGCATTAATAACACCCAAAGCCACATCTCTTACATCAACAAAATCATATCCTCCATTAACACAAGCTTTAAGTCTTCCACTAGCAAAATCCATTATAAGTTGCGTTAAATGACTATTCCCAAAATCACCAGGACCAATAATACCTGATGGATGAACTATTGTTGCATTAAGATTATTTTCTTTTACCATTTTTAAAACATAATTAGCTGTCAAAGCTTTACTTTTAGCATATATCCCTTCCACTTTATCAGGATTAAAATCTTTTATTTCCGTAATAACTTGTTTATTTGGCGCCTCAGGTATAGCATGTACACTACTAACATACACTAATTTACAATTTTTCTCTAAAACCTTATTAATAATATTTTTAGTTCCATTAAAATTAACATCATATACATTCTTATTATATTTAGATTTAATATATACAATAGCAGCACAATGAATAACATATATTTCTTTATTATTTACATCAAATATATCATTTAAGGTATTAACATCCCTAACATCTCCCCTATATATTTTACAATTTAAATCTTTTAATGATTGTAATTTATCATTAGGAAGAACTAAAGCTCGTACTTCTCCTAAGCCTCTCTCTAATAAAATTCTTACTATATTATTCCCTAAAAAACCATTAGCCCCTGTTACTATAAAAACTTTATCTTGCAAAATAATCATCCTTTTCTTCTTTATTATAACACCTAAATTCATAAATTTATAATTTAATTTTAGCATTTCACTTTACTTTTATATAAAATTATTATATTATTAATTTAGCGAGACACTAAATAGTGCTTGCCACAAAATGTTGCTTGCACCACTTTTATGAGTGGTGCTTTTATTTTACCAAAACCCCCAATAATTACTTACTGATGATTAAAAGTATAATAACCACTAAAAGTATCAAAACTAAAAAGTCTTTTTTACATAATAAGCGACCCACCTCCAAGGAAGTGACAAGTACCATGCATAATTGTGCCTCACAAACTAAACATATCATAAAAAAATAGATATGTCAAAAAAAGTTAACACTAGAATATTTAGTGTTCTTTTCTTATATATATCTACTAAAAAATTTAATTCATTTTATAAATATTAGTTTTAGGAAATATTATTTCTACTTTAGTATATTTTTTATATATAGAAGAAATATTAATATCTAAATTTAATCTTTCACATAACTTTTTAGATAAATATAAACCTATACCTGTTGAGTATTCTTTTTTACGATTAGTCCCTGTAAAGCCTTTATCAAATACCCTTTTTAAATCGCTTTCTTTTATTCCACCGCCATTATCTTTAATAATTAAAACTATATTATTTTTATTTTCTAAAGCATCAATTTCAATTAATTTTTCTTTTTTATCAAAATACTTTAAAGAATTTTCTATTATTTGTGATATTATAAAAGTAAGCCACTTCTCATCAGTATAAACTTTATAATTTAAAGGAGCAATTTTTAAAGAAACTTTATTTTTTAAAATATTATTTTTATAATTTAAAAGTATCGGATGCAAAATATCATTCAAGTTCAATTCTTTCACAAAATAATCTTTTTCTGTAACTTCACTACGAGCATAATATAGCATCTGTTCTACTTTAGTTTCTATTTTTTTAACTTCTTCCAATAAATTATTATCATTAGAATTTTGTAAAGATAAAGAAAGAACTGAGATGGGCATTTTTATTTCATGCGCGAAAGCTTCAACATATTCTTCATAATCTTTTTTTTCTAGTTCTAAATTCCCAATCTTATCATTCATCGATTTACAAGCGCTTTTTAAAGCATAAAAATAAGCTTTATTTATGATATTTCTAGGTTTAGCTAAAACTTCAGATATTAAATATTTATCATCTAAATTATCAACCAAATTTACTATATTATTATATTTTTTCTTTATAATCAAAAATGATAAAATTAGATATAAAATATTATAAAAAATTAAAAATAGCGAAAGAAAAAGAATCAATACTTTATTCACATTAAGTAAAATCAATAAAAAATCTAAAATAAAAATAAAAGAAACCTGAAATAAAACAAAACTAATTTTTTCTTCTAAAAAGCTACTAAACATCATAATTTATATCCCTCACCTCTAATTGTAGTAAGCAAATTATTAATACCTATTTCACTAGCTTTTTTTCGCAAGCGATTAATATTTACAAGTAATATATTTTCATCCAAATAATATTTATCATTCCATAAATATTCTAATAATTCTTCTTTTGAAATAACTCTATTATCTTCTCTAAAAAAATAATATAAAATCCTAAATTCATTACGTGTTAACTCTATTTCTTTTCCTTGATATTTAAGAAGTGACAAATGTAAATCTAAAGTATAATCATTTTTAACAATTTCTTTAAAATAGAAAGGGTCTGTATTATTTATTGCTCTTCTAATTTTTTCTAATAATATACTTTTATTATAAGGCTTAGTAATAAAATCCATTCCCCCTACTTTAATACTAAGTAATTCATCTTCATCAGTATTTCTACTTGTTACAAAAATAATTGGAACATTCATTTTATTTTTAATTTTCTTACATAATGTAAAACCATTTTCATAAGGTAAATTTATATCTAATAATACCAAAGAAATACTACTATTAATATAATCCAAAATATTTGAAAAATCATTTACTAAAATAGTATGATATCCATAACTATTAAGTAATTTAGAAAGTTCTTCTCTAATTTTTTTATCATCTTCAATTATCAAAATATTCATAAATGCCTCCTTAGTTATTATAACACAAAAAGAAATCTTAAATTAAAAGATTTCTACGATTTAATATTATTTTTAAAACCAAAATAAGTTGCGATAAAATAAATTACAAATGGAATTAAGAATAAAATCAAATTCATACTAAAATATTTTAAATAAACAGTATTTGTAGAAAGAGCAATTTGAAAAAGATTATTCATTGATTTAATTGTACAAATACTTACAATTATAGGATAAATAATTGGAAAAACATAAAATATTAATAACTGTTTAAATATAGTTTTATAAAGTTTTTCATCACTAACTCCCAATTTACTTAAAACCTGATAACGGTATTTATATTTATTAGAATCTGATAAAGCTTGAATTGCCAAAATTGTTCCTACAATTGCTATAAAAATCAAAGCTATATAAAAACAAACAAAAGCAGTAATCGTAAGCAATCCCTTATTATTAGCTTCCTCTTCCCCTCTAACAGTTATATTAGCTAAAGAATAACAGGTTTTATATCCATATTCATTTTCTTGGCAAAAATCTGGTTCAGCAAACTCTACTAAATTTTTAGCAAATTCTTCCGTAGTTTCTTCTTTTGTATTAACGCTTAAATGTGTACTATTAATATCGAGATTTTTTACTGCACTATCTGGTACTACTAAAACATAACCATATCCAGCACCCCAAGCAAGAGTATAACCCTCATCAGTAATATCTTTTTGTTTTAGCGTAACACCATTAGACAAAGTTATCTTTTTTATATCAGCATTCTTTAATTCATCTATAAATTCTTTTGTCACATTTAAATAATATTCATCTTCATTTAAGGTAATGGGTTTATCGCCTTTCATTTCTAAAAGTTTATTAAAATCACTTAAAGCAATAACTCTTTCTTCTTCTCTCCAAGAAAGTTCTAAAAATTTCAAAATACTATTATTATAATTTTTATAATCATTATAAACTACTTTTTCTAAAATAGTATAATTATCTTCAATAAAATTTAAATATTTATCTAAGTTTTCATCAACATTTATTGAAATATCATAAGGAGCATTATATTCAATTTGATATAAAAACATTCCTTTAAACAAACTAGATATATTAAGAGCCACTAAAGCTAAAGTAATTAAAAATGATAAAGTACCAATTGTAAAACTCATAGTTTTAATTTTAGAAAATAAATTTCTCATAATAAACAAATTATCATTTTTATATTTTAATTTTTTATGTTTTAAAACAAAATTAAGTATGAATTCCAAAAGTGTAATAGATATTCCATAAATACTTATTAATAGCAAAAAAATTGAAGCAACAATAAGTTGAAATGACGGTTCTTGTCCTACACTAGTAAATTGTTTATCAAATAAATATAAAGCAAAAACACCTAATAAAATAGAAATTATAAAAATAAGATTACGAGATAATTTATTATGTTTAACTCTTTCATTTTGTTTTTCTAAATGAATCAAATTATTTATTCTCATTTTTTTAAGTCTTCTTCTTAATAAAAATAAGACAACTAAATATATAATACCAAAATATAAACATAATAAAAGTACTGCTTTTAAATTAAAACTTATTTTAACCAATTCAGGTAATTCAAATATATTCATAATAACAAAAGACATAATTAAACTAAATAAATAACCAATAGGTATAGATATTAAAAGTGATAAAAAACCTAAAATAATATTTTCTAAAGTAAATATTTTAGATATTTCTTTCCTTTTAATACCCAGTATCATATAAGTGCCAAATTCTCTACTTCTCTTTTCAAACATAAACTTGGTAGTATAATTAATAAGAAAACAAACTGCAACTAAAACAAAAGCATTAACAAAATACATAGCAAATTCAAAATTGCTCATAATTCCACTAAGATTTATTACATCTTCTGAAGTTGTAATTAAATTAAAAGCAAACATAAAAGCAAAAGTCAAAGTTATAGTAATCAAATAAATAGCATAATCTTTAAAACTACGTTTTACATTTCTAATAGCAAGTTTACTTAACACTAGAAACATCTCCTCCAAGTAAAGTTAAGATATCTAGTATTTCATTAAAGAACTCTTTTCTAGATTTCTCACCCTTTACTATTTCATTAAATATTTTACCATCCTTTAAGAATAAAACTCTTTTACAAAAACTAGCTGAAAATGAATCATGAGTTACCATTAAAATTGTTGCCTTAAAATCTGTATTCATACTTGCCATTGTTTCTAAAAGCATTCTAGAAGATTTAGAATCCAAAGAACCAGTTGGTTCATCAGCTAAAATTAATTTTGGTTTATTAATTAAAGCTCTTGCACAAGCACATCTTTGTTTTTGACCTCCTGATACTTCATAAGGAAACTTATTTAATATATTATCTATTCCAAGACTAGTTGCTATTTTATTTACTCTATCATCTACGCTTTTCCATTCACTTTCATTTATAATTAGGGACAAAGCTATATTTTCTTCAATAGTTAAAGTATCTAATAAGTTAAAATCTTGAAAAATAAAACCTAAATTTTTACGTCTAAAATCTGCTAAATCATCCTCTTTAATATTAGTTATATCTTGATTACCTACAAAAATATTACCACTAGTAACATTATCAATCGTCGAAATACAATTTAAAAGTGTTGATTTACCAGAACCACTAGCTCCCATAATAGCTACAAATTCTCCTTCATTTAAAGAAAAAGTAATACCATCAACCGCTTTCGTTATATTCGTATTTGCTCCATAATATTTCTTAACATTATTTATTTTTAAAACTTCATTCATATTTTTCTCCTTCCAAACCAATCGGTCACTAAAATTATATCAAAATACTATAATAAATAATATTACACTTTTGTTATAAACGAAAAAGCAAGAATTTCTTCTTACTTTTAATATGGTTAATTAACTTCTTTAAAACCATCTTTAGTTAAAATATAAACTTTATTAGCAACTTCATTAATATACTTTCTATCATGAGAAATACTTATAATAGTTCCTTTAAAATCATTTAAAACCTGTCTTATTACGGGATTAGATAAAGGACTAACATTTCTAGTAGGTTCATCAAGTAATAAAACATCACTTTTATCAAGAACTAATTTAAGCAAAAATAATTTAGCTTTAGCACCATTACTTAAATTTCTTATTTTTCCCGCCATTTCTTCTCTCGTAAACTTCAAATTTCCTAAATACATTCGAGCTTTAGTAATATCATCTTTACTACTAAAATTAAAAAAATCCATTACATCTTCATAATCATTTAAAATATCATCATAGTTTTGGGGCATATACCCAAGTTTAATGTCTTTTCTAACTTTTAATTCTTCATATATTATTTTGATTAAAGTTGTCTTCCCAACCCCATTATTACCTACAATACATAAATGCGTATTACCAATTACATCTAGTAAAATATTTTTAGCTAAAACTTTATTTGAAAACTTTAATTCTGGAATATTTAAACTAATAATTTTCTTTGTACTAGGAATAAACACATCCTCAAAAAAGAAATTAATACTCTCTTCTGTATCAGGTATTTCAGTAAGTTCCATATTATCAAGCTTTTTTTCTTGAGCTTTTAGAGAATGCATTTTTTTCTTTAAAAGTTTAGCTCCATGAGGGTCGTTTCTTGAAATAGTGTTTTGTTCATAATGAACTTTATTCATGACTTGTTGTAATTTAGCTTCTTTTTTTAGATACTCTCTTTTTTGTGACTTAGCAAGTTTAGTTTCTTTCAAAAGCCACTTTAATCTTTCATTAACATAACTATCATAATCAGTTTTTACTAAAGTATGTCTAGCTTTAGTTTTATTATTTATTTGTTCTAAATGTAAAATAATATTCGCCGTCTTAGAAAGTAATACTTCATCATGAGAAACATACATAATTGGTTTAGAGGTATTTATTAAAAAATTTTCTAACCAAGATAAAGTATCTAAATCCAAATCATTAGTTGGCTCATCTAAAAATAAAATATCATTTTCCTCTAATAATAGTTTTAAAATACCAATTTTTACTTTTTCTCCTCCAGACAAAGTTTTAATTAATTGTTCTAATATAGTATCTTCTAAATTAATTATTTCCAAATATTTATAAAGAGAATTAACTTTATTATAATAATCATTATCATCTAAAAACAAATAATTAAACACTCTTTTTTCTAAATCAGCATCATTTATATTTTGGGCTAAATACCCTATTTTATTACCAAGAACATTAATAGAACCTGTAATATTTACATAATTAGCTATACCCAAAATAGCTTTTAATAAGGTGGACTTTCCATTTCCTTCTTCGCCAATTATAGCTAATTTATCATTTTTATTTAAGACTAACGATAAATTTTCTACTAAATATCTATCATTAAGCTTAATACTTAAATTTTTTATTTCTAACATTTTATGCCTCCCTACCGGCATAATCAAAGTTTATGCCATACTTAATCTTTTATCATTCTCATGTTTACACCTCCTATATTAATTTTTTCTTTATCTTTTTAAAGTTTCTTCTGGTTTTAAATTTAGCAAAAACTCATTTAATTCACTTTGGTTTTCCGCCCCTATTGTTGAGTTAAATATTGTTCCATATTTTGGATTAATAATTTCATAAATAAGTCGTGATGGTTGCATTTTAAACATTTCTTCATTTGTAGCACATATCCATTTTTCAGGTTCTCCATATTCTTGAGACCAATTATCAAGGTAAAATCTAACCATAGTCATATCAAAATTAACCCACATATTTCTTTCTTTAATAAATATTAAATTCCAAGCATGTCCAGTAGTGCCTTTGCCTCTAACTATTAAACAAGGAATATCAATTTCATCACATATTCTTTTTACAAATAAAGAATAATCTGCACAAACACCCTCCTTTAATAAGTCATCTTCATATACAGGTGGATAATTATTAACTTCTAAATG
The DNA here is from genome assembly GCA_910587745.1 of uncultured Bacilli bacterium. Taxonomy (GTDB): domain Bacteria; phylum Bacillota_I; class Bacilli_A; order RF39; family UBA660; genus Caccenecus. Next base: position 8,247 of record CAJUNE010000015.1, on the reverse strand, counting down.
AATAACTGAATCATAAGCATTATTACCTGAAATTTTAAATCCACTATTTCCTCTAGATGGCTTAGCTTCATGATATATAACCATTCCATAGTTTTTAAACCACTCTTTTTTATTTTTATTTGATAAAGGTCTTCCTTCAATATTCATAAAAGCTTCATCTAAAAGTTGCATTAGTTTCTCTTTAAACTCAGAAGAATTATTTGTTCTATTTTGAAAACTTAAATCTCGTATTGCTAAAAGTCTATCATCTTCAGCTCTTTGAAATTTTACAACTTGTAATTCATCATAATTATAAGACACATTTACTTTAAAATAATTAAATATCGCAAATAATATATCCACAGTATCATCCATACTTCTAAGTGTTTTTATAAAACTATCATATTTATTATTATCAAATTCATAAGCCATTTTTATCATTACCTTCCCTATATTTATTATCTATTCGACCACCATTTTAATTTCTCAGTTTTTATCTCAATTCTTTTTCCAATCTTATTTCATTTTTAGTTATATCATTTTTTTCTAAAACTTCTGTAAAATACCAGTTATTTTTTACAAGATATGCTAGCATTGCTCTTTTATCATTTACTGTTTTAATAGTAACTTTGCTAAAATTATGTTTTTTTGCAAAATTTTCATATTCTTCCATCATCTTACTAAATAAGCCAAGTCTTCTAAACTCAGGAGACACTCCAGCACACCAACAATAAAAATCCGACTCTTTTTCATATGCAATCAAATAACCCGCATTATCATTATTTACATAAGCAGCTAAAATTAAGCAAATAGAATTTCCTATTCTTTCTTTACAATAATCTATTGTACCAGCTTCTTTTCTATCAAATTCTATAATTTTTGGAAAAACTTTTAAAGCTTCTCCTAATTGTACTTCCTTTATAACAATATCTTTCATTTTATTCACCTTTCTTATATTTATTATCTTTCCAATACCACCATTTTAATTTTTCAGCATCAGGAAATTCATGCTCCGCATAATAAACTGCCATTCTAAACACATATAATTGACATCTATCTTCCTGATATTTTTTAAATATGCAATCATCCATGTATAATATTTCGGGATCTTTCCCCACTAAATCTTCTACACAAGTTATTCCTATATTTATCAAATCTTCCTTTGTATTTTTACCAACATAAGGAATTGTTAACAAATCAGTTTTCATTTTTCATCTTCTTTCATATTTTAAAGATATATTAAAAATCTCTTGTACTATTAAACCAAGTCTCCCATTTTTCTCTTTCTACATTAATAGGAGAATTTTTGATAATTATGGATATAGCTAAATAAATATCTTCTCTTTCTTGTGTATCTATATCATTAAAATTATTCATTTCACGAACAAAATCCACAATAAACTTTTCTATATCTTGCACTGAGTTTGAATTTTTAACATCTTTTAAACATTTTTTATAAGCTCTAATAGCTTTTCTTTCTTTTTTATCTTCCCATTCTCTAAAAGGTAGCGCATAATTGGTTTCAAACCATAAAGGATTTCTTAATTTAGAAATAGAAACAAATTCAAAATCTCTATTTTTCTTTAACACGGAAATCTCTTTTTTAAATCTTTTTCCAAGTGTTTCATCTATATTTAAAGCAACAAACCAACTTAATTTTTTCCAAACAGAAAGCTCAGGCATATTAGTCAAGTTTGGAGAATCCCATATTCCCAAATATTTAATATTCTTTAATTTTTTAAGTGAATTTAAATTAGCCATATTTCCAGTAAGAAATAATTTATCAATATTTGGAAACTGTAATAAACTATTACAATCAAAAGGTGGAGATAATGGAGAAACAAATATACTAACATCTGTTATATTTTTTAATGCCTTAAATTCAGGTAATTTGTAAGATGAAATATTATTATTATAGCTTGGAAAAAAACTTACATTATTTAATTTAATACATTTATTAATTTTATATTTTTCTAAGTCTCCTTTTAAATGAAGAGAATATATATTTTCTCCTAACGAAAACTCTAACATATTATCTTTAGTTTCTAAACAAAATCTATGGATTTTTGCATTAGTAAAATCTACTTTCATACTTTTTTGAGGTTGCCAAGAAAAGTCTTCAATTTTTCTTTTAAAAGACCAATCAATAAATCCTACATCATTTCCAGCATAGAAAAAATATCTAGGCCAATCTCCAAAAGGAATACTATTTTTATTTTCATAACCAGCACCAGTATAAAACCCATCAAAAGCCTCCCAATTAATAGCTAAAGATTCATCAACAATAACATCACACTCATAATTTTGAGTTTTATTATTTCCAATTGTAAAACTCCCTTGCCCATTTTCAATCTTTACTTTATGACTATCTTTTCCAGTTAAAGATAATATTATTTCTTCTCCTACTTCAAAACTTTTATTATTCATTATAAACTCCAAATCTATACCAATACCATTATAACATAAAAAGATAAACTTTAATTTATCTTTCTAAAACTATTTTTAAAAATCATATATTTAATAACATTATTTTTGAGATATAGTTGTCTTACCCATTATATGATTTTTTATTTGCACATAATCGGTAGCATAAATATTTCCATCATTATTTATATCAGCTGCTAAAAGATAAGCGCCAACTAAACTAGATTTACCCATTATATGATTTTTTACTTTAACATAATCAGTAGCATATATCTCTCCATCACCATTAACATCACCTTTTATAACAACTGTATAATTATATTCTGTATTATTAAAAAATAATGTAAACTTCATTCCTGTAGCAATTAAACCATCATTAATTTCTATATTTGAAGAATTTTTAAAACTTTTTAAAACTATATTATTATTAGCTATTAAAGATTTAATAGTTCTAACATTAGTTCCAAGTGCAAAACCAGTAACATAACCATTATTCTTTTTTAAGCCTAATTTTTTTAATACTTCATCTTCTGAAATTACAACCCCAACATTTTTTATTGTAACATTAGCTTCTAAACGCATTTTACCAGTTCCAATTAAAATATCGATATAAACTATTGACGAGCCAGGATTTACTGCAACAATTTGATTATCAGAAATTGTAACATTAGAATTTGATGCTTCTAATTGATAATTAAGAGTAGTATTTGGATTACTAAATATCTCAGGTTTTACTTTAGCATTACTATCCATACTTATATTTTTAGAATTAGTTATACTTATTATTCCTTTTGATAAAGATGAACTATTTAAAAAATTTAAATTATGAAAACCTTCCGCATAACCACCAGCACCAGGTAAATTATTATCATTGTTATTAAAATAAACATTTACAGGTGTTTTATAAGTACTTGTTATAGCTTGTATACCAATAAAACCACCAACATTTTTTTGTCCTTTTATAGTTCCACTAGCAAAACTATTTTTTATAACTGCATTTTGATTAATACCAATAAATCCCCCAGCATTATTAGTAGAACTTACATTTAATGCCGTAGAACAATTATCAATAATAGTAGTATAATTAACATTACCAATAAAACCTCCCGTAGAACTTAAACTATATTCTCCCTCTACCACATTAGTTACACTTCCACTTTTAAGTCTAACATTAGTTAAGGTAATGTTTTCAGCAACATTAGCAAAGCCACCTAAATAATCTTTTCTATTACCAGTTACAATTATATTTTCAATAAATAAATTTTCAATTTTAGTATGACTATTAAAAGCTCCTATATTATTAAATACTCCTGCCCCATTACTTCTAATATTAGATAAAGTTTTATTATTACCATCTAAATTACCTTTAAAATCAATACTAGGATATTTTGATATATTATTAAAATCAATATCAGTTGCTAATTTATAATATTTATTTTCAGTATCAATACTCATCAAATATAAAAAAGTAGACGCATCTTTTATTAAATAAGGACTCTCTTTAGTTCCATTACCATCAAATTCTGTAAATTTAACATTAAAAGTTACACTACTAGGAGTTTCACTTATAACATTAATTGTTATACCTGAATTAGTACCATCTGAAAAAAAGATTGTTTGGTTATCAAAAACTGAATTATTTAAATCAACATCTTTCCCAAATGTTTTTCTCTTCATATTAAGTGTAGAAGCTGATAAGTTTCCTTGTCCTTGACCCAAACCAGTTTCTCCAGGTCTAAAAACATATATGTGGTCGTTTTTTCCATTGTTACTTCCATCGCCATTACCATTATATTTATTTTGTTCATTAACTCTATAAATTATAATTCCATTCGAATCAGCTGAATAATCATCATAAGTATTTAATTTTTCATGATATTCTACAATAAAATACTCATTAGTAATACCAGGTATTTGAATTTTAATAGCTCGTTTTTCATTAGGATCAACAAAATTAGGTTTATATAAAGTTATATTTTCTGTTGATTTATTTATAACAGGTATAGGATTATGCCAATTTATTTCTGAACTAAATTCACTAGTAAAATAAGTTAAAAAACTTTGGGGATTAGAACCAATAACATTACCCATTATATCGTAAAATCCTACTGGTTTAGAATTAGAATTACCATAACGATATAAATCCCTATAACCTAAAACATGACCAAACTCATGAATAATAGTTCCATATCCTCCACGATTAAGAGAAAATAAACTAGCAGTTTCTGTATAATCATCGGCGAGTAATAAAGTATAAGCATTAACATCTTTACCTAAAATTTGTTCAGTTATCCCTGTATTAGATGATTTATGCGACCAAAGAATATCACCCCAAGCTATACTTGAAGGTAACTTTTTTTGACCTTCAATAATAAAAGATATAGCATCTATATTATTATCTCCATCTGTATCTAAATCACTCGCTGTAATACCAGATGCTGCTACTTGATCTTTTATATAACGAACAGCATTATTAATTAACTCTTTTTCTCTTTTTATTCCATCTTCATTTTTTTCATAGCCAATCGGATTTTTTTCATTTTGTTTTAAATAATAACCTATTGGCTGAGAATCTTGATAAGAAACCACTTTCCCATTTACTTTAGGAAAAATATCTGTTGTAATAGACATCTTACCATAACTTTCTCTTTCAAAATACTTTTTAAATGAAGGCACTTGAATTATCCCATTTACACTATCCATCTGAAATAAGGTATCACTATTATATATTAAATTAGCATTATTAACACTTTGCACATCATCTAAATGATTAATTACATTATTATCACTATCACTAAATTCTATAAATACCACTATATTTTTAATATTTCTTGTTGTAGATTTCTCCGTAGTATTAAAAGCTAAAACTTCCGACTTCGAATAATTTCCTGTACTAATCTTATCAAAGGTTAAACTTGAAGAACTAACAGATAATATTAAAAAAACGGCTACTAATATTCTAGTTAGTCTTTTCATTTAAAACACCCTTTTTTATTTTATATAGTAAAAATACTATAATACTTGTTGTTAAAAATACAATACCACTTAAAACATATACTACTATATTTTTATCCTCTTTTTTTATTTCAGGACAAGTTTTAAAATCATTATAAAGTTGAATTGTCCCTTCTGTTTTTTCATACAAATAATTCTTTAAAGAACCGTCTTCTTTTAAAACTTTTAATATACAATAATTATCATTTCCATTTTTAAATTTAGAACAAGCAACCTCTTGTTCATTAATAGTTATTTTATCTATTGTTAAATTATCATTACTATTATCTACATCACTAATTAAATAAACTTTATCATTTATTTTTAATAAACTTATTTTATATTCTATTCTTTTACTATCTTTATTAAATAGATAAAAACCTCTTTCATTTTTTTCATTAATCCCATATATTAAATTTAAATTATCTTTAGTAAATAAATTAATAGTATTATCATCAATTTTATATTCACTATTAGAAAAATCTTCTAAAGTTGGCATATCAGAATTATTTCTTATAACTCCAATTTTCTCATTTTTATAATTCAAATAAACTTGTGGTGTTTCATCAACGTAAGCTTTAATCACATATACTTTCTTAGAACCATTTTCTGCTGTAACCGTTATATTAATAACATTCTCTCCCACTTTTAAAGTAACTTCTCCAAGGCCATTTACTTTGGCTTTAGAATCAGATAAAGTACCTTTAATTACAATTTTATTAGTACTTGCAGGTAAATTTAAATTATACTCAGTTTTACTTTTATCAAACGCTGGAGATAACTCACCAACATCTACACTTAATGAAGATAAATTATTATCACTAGACTTTTTATTACTAGTATCCGGTGTAGTTGGTTTAGTTGGTGTTGTTGTATTATTAGAAGCAATATTAACAGAAACACTTCTTGCTCCTGGATTATAAATATTAGCATCAGAATCTGAAAAACCAGTCACTGGTGTAGCTGTAACTACAACCTTACCACTTCCACCTGCTGTAACCGTAACATTTACATATCCTTGTTCAACCCAAATACTAGATGTCGATAAAGTACCATTTGAAATAGATAGATTTACTCTACCAATACAATCTCCTCCCACACTTACTGTAAATGTTCCATTAGGTTTTACCGAACTTACTTTAGATGACATACTAAATGAAGCCGCATTTACACTACTACAACAAAACAATATTGCTAGTACACTAAAGATTATTAATTTTATTTTTTTCATACAAACTTTTACTCCTTTTTTCTTATATCTAATTATATCATAAAGATTACATAATTAGAATTTTTTTACTTAATATGAGCAGTAATTATTGTAAAGCTATAAGAATTAATAGTCAAAATAATATTATCTATTTCACAATACCAATTTTTCCCATTCTTATATATAACCGTATTACTATCTAAAACTTTATTTTTACAATACTCTACAACATCATTAATATCAAGTTTTAAATTTTTCTTTATTCTTAAAATTCCCATTTCAGTAGTATGAATTTTATCAATATTTTTTATCAAATATTCTTTATTCATAATAACATCACTTACCATCTTTTTCTAAAAATTGTTTTATTTTTTTATCATAACTCTCTTTTAAATCATGAGCAAAATCATAGCCGCCAAATTGTTCTAAATACTCAATTACTAAATTGATATGTTTATCATATTCTATATCTTTATCTATGTTATTTAAATATTTAGCCACTAAGCTATTATCATTAATTCTTTTGATATAAAAATTTAATAAATTAGTACTACCTATTTTTTCAATACCTGATTTAGCAATACTTAATAAATTACTACAATTAACATCTATCCCTTTATTAAACATAATAAGAACACATCCAATAAATATTTTATCAGTTCCATCTTGAGGTAAAGTTTTATTAGTAAAATCTAACAACATATTTATAGTTTTAAAATTTTTATATTCTTCATAAAATAATCTTAAATATCTATTTATAAACATAATAAATCTCCTAATTTTTTAAATAATTTAATACTTTATGATTATCATCTACTACAAACTTAACATTAATATTTTTATTTTTAAAATCATTTATAAATTCTTGTTGCAATAAATATGTTATCGCATATCTTTTATTCTCTTGTAATAAAGTATCTATGTTTATCCAAAAAGAATCATTTTCGCAAAAACTTTTTGGTACTCCTTCATAAGTTTTAGCCATAAAAACTTCTATATTATAAATTCTATCTGGATATTCAATTACAATTAAACCCAGCTTTTCCAAATCACTTATTTTTATTCCAGTTTCTTCATAAAACTCACGTATCGCTGCAACTTCAGACGTTTCTCCTGTCTCTATTTTACCACCAGGAATATCATAAAATCCCACATTTTCTAACTTATATTGAGTACAAATAACACTATTATCTTTTATTAAAAATGTTCTCACGGCATTTCTTACTTTTTTAGTCATATATTCTCCTTTAAAACAATTTTATTATAACATAAAAAAGACAAACCTTAAATAGTTTATCTTAAAACCAAAATTCATATAACTTGTTAAATAATTCTTTAAGATTATTGTTATTTACTTCGTGTCCTATTTTACATTTTTATTAAAGACCTAGAATTATTATTTTGCCCCACATAAATTAATACATTAATCATTCTTTTTATAACCAAGTACTAAAATAACAAAAGCTGAGATAATCATAAGAACGCCACTTATAACATTAGGAAAATTACTACTATTATTAGAAATATCTAAAATTTTATTACATAAAGGATTAGTAAATATTGTACATATAGCAAGTAATATTAAACTAAAAGAAATCTTATAATATTTATTAATTTTAGTAAAGATTACTACTAAAATA
>CAJUNE010000014.1 GCA_910587745.1 uncultured Bacilli bacterium | reverse complement strand
CGTATATAGTATATCATATTATTATTACTTTCTTCAAATATTATTTTATTATTTTCTGTAAAGTACTTTGTTTCTACACCATTTATTATTTTACTATCTCTTATTCCATTTTTATCATAACTATATTTTATTTCTAAATCTCCATCTTTATATGTATCAAGTTGTCTTCCATTTATCCATACTAATTCTTTTGTTCCTATACTTGTTGGATTCCCTATTTCATCATAAGTTATAGTTTCATTATTAAATTTAGTAAGTTGGTCTTCCCAATTAGTATTACTATATTCGTATGTATCTGTTTTAATTAAATTATTTGTGTTTAAAACATATTCTTTTTTATTTAAGATATTTCCTTCTGTATCATATATATATTCTATAGTTTTATTTAGTATATAGTTATCTTCTCTTATTAGTTCATTAAAGTTATCATATTCATAATGATTTATTAATTCTTTATTTAAATATATATCTGTTATATTATATAAATTATCATATTTATAATTTAAGTTATTACTATTAAATGTTACTTTTGTTATTTTTTTTATTTATCTTTGGCTAAAGCCCTACGAAATGGAAAAAGTTTCAGATTTTATTCTGAAACTTAGTCATTATTTTATATAAATATTCTCTCCATTAACACTAATTGAATAATTATCCGGTTTATTTTTAACAAAAGAATAATAAATATAACCATTTTTATCCAAAAAATCATTATAATTCTTTTCTAAACTATCAGATACCGATAAGAAATTCTCATTATGAGTATCAATAAATATAAAATAATCATTTGAATCTTTTATTTTTTCAAACAAAACTGTATACTTCGGATGCTCAACAACGTAGTTTCTTTTTATTGGCGAAACATAACCCCACTTTTCATTTTTTTTATTATATACTATTATATCTTTAGAATTATTATTTTGAGATATTACAAAGCCATAATTATTTTGTTCAGTAAAAAACATTATTTTCTCTGAAGGAAAGCTATATTTAAAAGCAGCTTCTATACTTTTAAATTTTAAAAACAGTTTCTCAGGCTGAAAAAACATAGTTAGTATATAAATAGCTAATAAAAGTACAATCTGTTTCTTTATATTTATATCTCTTTTTAAAGATATAAAATAAATAACAATACCTACAACAATAATAAAAATAACTCTTGTAATATAAAAATTCATACAAATTCCTCCTAATAAGACAATTGATAAATTGGAAAAAGACTAAATTGTGGTATATATATAGGAATCAATACTGGAACCAAAGAATATGGATAAACTTCTAATTGAATATATTCATTTATTAAACAATTCTCCGTTTTTGACTCGTGATGAATTTCTCCTCTACCATATAAATTACCAGTCATTAGATTCACTCCTATTGATAAGACTGCAATATCCGTACCAATTCCTACAGACTTATTCCATTTACCATTATTTAAATTCAGATTAAAATTAGAATAATTAAATTCAACTCCTGAATCTAAAGTAGCTAAATCATTATAGAATGTTATTGGCTTGCTTTCGCCAATAGTGCAAACTTCCTCCGCTCCATATTCAACGCTTCCTATACCTAAATTAACTTTAGTTGGAGTCCTTTTTGGTCTTGTTGCAGTAATTTTTTTGCTAACAACCTCACTACAAACTTCTTTGATAGTATCAAATACCTTTTTAGATAAATCTAACATTTTATCGAAAAACTTACTTTTAAAATTTCCACTTATATCTAGACTATTAATAAAATTATTATCAACATAAGCATATAAATTACAACCTAAGATATCTTTATTACTATTAATAATACCATCAGCATTAATAAATCTACCCCACTCTGGATTATAGTATCTACTATTTAAATAATATAACTCTATTTCTTTATCATAATAGTATGACCTATATCTATGTGGATTTATTATTCCTATATGAGATTCATCTTCTATAATGTTTCCATTATTATCTTTAATAGTTATTATTTTTCCAAAGCTATCATATTCATATCTACATATTTCATTATAATTACTATCTGTTATTCCTATGATATCTTCTTGTAAGTTCTTTATATAATAATATATACTATTATTATATTTTAATCCTATTAAACTTCCTTCCTCATCTCGTATATAGTATATCATATTATTATTACTTTCTTCAAATATTATTTTATTATTTTCTGTAAAGTACTTTGTTTCTACACTATTTATTATTTTACTATTTCTTATTCCATTTTTATCATAACTATATTTTATTTCTAATTCTCCATCTTTATATGTATCAAGTTGCCTTCCATTTATCCATACTAATTCTTTTGTTCCTATACTTGTTGGATTTCCTATCTCATCATATGTTATAGTCTCATTATTAAATTTAGTTAATTGATCTTCCCAATTAGAGTTATTATATTCATATATATCAGTATATATTAAATTATTTGTATTAAGTTCATATTCTTTTCTATTTAAGATATTTCCTTCTGTATCATATGTATATTCCGTGGTTTTATTAAGTATATAACTATCTTCTTTTATTAGTTCATTAAAGTTATCATATTCATAATGATTTATTAATTCTTTATTTAAATACATATCTGTTATATTATATAAATTATCATATTTATAATTATATACATCATTACCTATTTTCACTTCATTTATTGTATTACTTGTTTTATTACCATTAGATATATATTTATATTCTTGTTTTAAATTATCATTTATATCTTTACTTACAAGTCTTCCTAAATAGTCATACTTGTAATTTAAGTTATTATTATTAAATGTTACTTTTGTTATAGCATCATCACTATTATAATCAAAGTTAAGGCTTTCGCTATTATAATCATAATAATAATTTTTATAAGTTATATTGTTATTTAAATCATACTCATATTTAATTGAAAATTCTTTATTATCTACATAATTATTTTTCAAATATTTATATATTCTACCTGACAAATCATACAAATATGTATATTCCTCATTATCTGTAGTAATTTTAGATATTTCACCTAAATTATTATATTTATTATTATAAATCTTACCGTCAACTACTACAGAACTAACTCTATTTAAATCATCATAATTATAAGTAACCCAAGAACCATTACCATATGTTGTTTTTATTAAATTACCATTATTCGGTTCATATTCATTAGTTACTAAAGTTTGATTATTAATTTTAATATCTTTAGTATTCAAGAAATTATCATAATTAAATTTATAATCTTTATTACCAGAGGTAATATTAGATAATAAATCTTGATTATTATATGTATAATTTACTTCTTTATTATTCTTTTCTACTTTAGTTATTTGTTCTTTATCATTATAAGTATATGTAGTTACTTGTTCGTTAGCATCTGTTATACTATTAGTTAGTCCATTTAGAGGGTTAATATCATATAAAGTTTTCTTACCTAAAGAATCAATTGTTTTAGTAATAAATTTACCATCTTCTGTATATTCTGCTTTTGATTCTATAAATAAAGGTGTATCTACATCTTCAAAATAGAAACACATATCTTCTTCTTTAGTATTTTCATTGCTTAAAGATAAAACTCCATTATTATTACATAAATAAGCATCTGTAAGATAAGACCTTAATTTATAGCTACCATCATTGTTTTTAATTACTCTAAATACAGCATAACCATTTGTCTCTGGATCTGTATTTAATCTTACTGATAAATAATCTCCTACTAAAGAGTATTTTGATATCTTAAAATGATATTTTAATCCTATATCTGTTGCTAAAAAAGCATCATGACTACAATCATCTTCTTTTAGATTAATTTGTTTAGTAAGAAAATCACAATCTAAATATTTATTAGTACCTTTGAGTCTTATATGATAATATTTGCCAGAAACTATCTCATTATCAGGATTAACATTATTAATTAAAGTTTTAATTGGATTGCCAAAACTATCATATTTAATTTCATTTGAGATTCCAGATGGTGATATACCTTTAAGTACTCTATCTTGAATTTGGTTATCATATTCAAATTTAAAATTATTACCTTTAGGATTAAACATACTTGTAAGTTGGTTGTTTTTATCATATTTAAATTCTATCTTACTAGAATCTTTATTTTTAATAGCATCTAAATTACCAGTATCTGCATTATTTAAATTATATTTCAAATCTAAATCTTTAGAAAGCGATATATTTGAAATATATAATTCATTAACATTATCTGCTCCAAATATAGTTGTTTTAATTCCAGTATAATTACATTCCGGCTTAGAAAAGAATGGACGAGAAAAATATTGCCAATCATCATTTCCTGCATTTAAATCAAACCACATTTTATCACTATTGCAGTTATTAGCATCATATAAAAATTCAATCTCTACTCCCAATCCACTTTTATTTCCTAACAAACTTGTTTTTTTATCTACTCCTGTATTTTTATACCAAAAAGATAAATAATAAACGTCTCCGATACCATCTTCACTTGCATGAGCACACCCATCAATATTTGTTATATTAGAAATAGATTTTATCACACCTGGTTTCAAATTAAACTTAAATGCTCTATTACCATTCCCTACTTCTACTATTTTGTCTTGTTCTTCAGAGTTTAAAATCCACCCCATTAAGTCATCCTCAAAATTACCATTAGTCATAATATCAAAATTACTAGATACTTTTTCTTCCAACTGAAGATCATCTAAAAAAGTTAAATCACTATTTGATGTAATTTCTATTTCCAAAAGTCTAGAATATTCAGGCAATTCAAAATCAAAACTATATTTTGTAAATTCACTATTAATTGGAATATCATCTAAAATTAGCCAATTAGGCCGATGTGCGCCTGGTGTCGTAACTTGTATACTAATTGGTTTATCATTTTTAAAATAACCACATAAAGTGTATTGTCTTCCTGGCTCAACAAAATTTGCCCAAAAATATGTATTTTTTATCTTAAGTGATTTATTGCCAGTTCTGGCTTCATCTTCTGTTGTTTCATAATTGTTATTAAAGATTTCCTTTTCAAAACTATCATTAATAATTAAATTTTTAGTAAACTTAACTGGCGAAGTTTTAGTTATGATACTATTAATAGCTTTATTTATTTCATTATCAGTAGTATTATCAACATAAGTAGCTCCACTCCCATAAGAATTTTTAAAATCTAATTTATCATCTAAATTATTAACATTTATTACACACCCTCTAGTATTAAATAAATAATTGCTATACAATTCTTTGTTATTTTTTACTTTAGTAGCCAATGATTTATACTCAAATTCTAAGTATTTACCTATTTCATTATCAATTCCATATTCTGTTACTTTCTTTACTTTATAAGGGTTTATATCTATATAATCAAATTTATTACTTAGCCCATTAATATCAGTTATTTTATCTATTAAGCCATAATCATTATAAGTAAAATTAATAATACCATTATTATAAACTATATTTATAATTTTATTATCCAAATAATTAATAGTAGTAGTTTTATTATCAGTACTAACCATTATTTTATCATTATTATAAGAAATATTAATTTCTTTATTATTACCATCAACTATTTTATTAATTCTTTTATTGATATCATAACTAATTATTACTTTATTACCAATAGTATTTATTAATTCTTTCAAATAATAAATACCTGCATCTAATTCAAATATATATTGATTAGCATCTTTATCTTTAACAATATATTTATTATCATCTTTAAAAGCTTCTAATCTTAAACCATCTTCATCTACATATTTATTTTCAATAACATTCCCATTACTATCATAATCTTTAACAAAATAATGAAGTGTACCATCAGCGTCTAAATATTCCAAATACTTATTATTATTAATTATATCTTCCTTTATAGTTTCATGTAAATTAAAACGATAACCAAGTCCATAACCTAAGTCCATGTCTAGTACAGCATCATTAGTATTATAAACCATACTAAGATTTACCGGGTATTTGCCACCTATAGTCTCATTCAAATTAAAAACAGTGGTTAAATTACCTGTTAAATTATTAACATAACTTTTACCATTCGTATATTCTTGAGTTTGATATGACATATAATCTTCTAAACCATTTAGATTACGATAAGTAACTTCTATAAAAGGTTTAGGGTTTTTACCATCAGGAGTGCTATATTCTTTAGAGCAGAATGTATATTCAGGACATCCAGTATACTTATCAGCTTTAAGCATAATTCCATAATTTGGCTTACCAGCATACCACTTTTTCATTAAATTAGTAACATTAAATGAATTTAAATTTAAATTCAGTATATTATTTTCCAATTTACTTCTAATAGGTGTAAAATAATCAACTATTTCTCCAATATTTAAGTATAAATCATTATAAATTACTTCATTTTCATTCCAATCTTTCTCCATAGAATAAACATAAATAATATTATTTTTTTCATTAGATGAAGTATCACTTGGATGACTATACAGATTCACTTTTGCATCAATTACTTCACAACCAGTGCCCAATTTAGGCAAATTAAATTTCATTAAACTACTATATGTACGAGTAGGTGAATCCACTTCCATCCCAACTTTCAAAAATTGATTATCATATATATATCCCGGATTATCCCAAGAATAAATATAAGCGTCAAATATTTGAATATCTTTTGCTTCTAAAGTTGGATCAATAATAACAGGAAACTCTGCATTATTTAACCACTCTTTATCTAAGTTTAAATTTAAAAGATAGTACTCATCTTTTTTAATTAAACTATAAGTAATATCATAATTATAGTTTTTATTATTATCCCACATATAAGGAGCATCAACTATAAATATAATATTATTATTTAAATCTTTAGCTTCTATTTTTCTATTATTAATTCGAAGAATTAAATCAGTTTCTATTTTAAAAGTTAAAGATTCAGGAATATTATTTTTATTTTTTAAAATAATAGATTCCTTTAATTTTGTAGATATAACATTATAATCCATATCAATATCATCTAATATATCTTTAAAAGATACACCATTATCTTTATTTAATATATTAAGTTTACTTGATTTCTTTTTATTTAAATATATTTTTAAATAATGATTATCTTTTTCAACATCTACAATTAAATTACTTCTTTTGTCCTTTTTAAAAAAAGTATGAAAAGCATTATCTTTATTAACAAGATAGTTACCACCATCAACTAACTTATTATCTATTTCCACATATTCATTATTTTTTAAATAATGAATATCTCTATCATATAAATAAGCAGTAATTGTACCATCTTTATTAAGAAAATGTTTTTCATTGCTTTTTCTAAGACTTTTTATTTCTTTCATTTTTCTCACCCAATATAAATTATGTTGATTTATACTGGTATTTCGCTAGCATAACTTTCCAATTCTTTAAGTTTTAATTTTATTTCAGGATAATAATTCTTCCATATAGTTGAAGAATCCATATCATAGTTAATCGCCACTTTATCAACTGCTCTTGTTACATTAGTTCCTTTAATCATAATTTCATATAACAATTCTCTATCTATGCCTCTACAATCTTTTAATTTTTCTTCCATCTTATTTAATAGATTACTATATTTATTTTCTAACTCTAAATATATATCTTTTTCTAATTTTAATGTTTTTTCTTTTTCTTCTATTCTATTTATATTAATTCTAATTAAATCTAAATCCGTTTTAATATTTATATAGCCTTTTAAGTTTTTCAAATAAACACCTCCTAATTTATCTTATTTAAAATCAAAAATTCATTGTCGGCACTTATAACAGAAAAAACAATCTTTCGATTGTTTTAAGATATTCTTGTCCAAATATAACAAGTTAAGTAAGGTTGAAGGTTATTGTGGGACTGATTACCACCATTATCAGTATTATAAAATTTTCCTTGGCCTCCCTGCGTATACTCATAATTACAAGTATAACGAAAATTCATAAAACCCACATTATTTAAATCAGAGTATTGCCCATATACAGGAATGTCTTTTCTGCCTGTACCATTATCTTGATATATATCATGAGTATGATTTGGCATTTCAGCAATAGATAATTTATGAGTTTTATTTCCACCTTCTTTTTTAACAATATTAAATTCAGATTGCGACTCATCTACCCCTACTAATGTTCTTCCTTTAGCAATACTCTCCCAAACTCCACCAAATAAAACACTTGGATTAGTATTAGCTAAACTTAAATAAATAGAACCTACAAGATATATCATATCATAATTTATATTACTATCATTTGATGAAGATGTTGTAATACTATTAAATTACCTTCACTATCTAAACTAAACTTGTTATTATTTGAAGTAATACAATTAGCTTTCAAATTATTTACTTCTAAATTAATAGAACCATCTACTTCTGTAAAAGCGTCTTTAAAATATAATTCTTCGTTCATATACTTAATCACCTTTTATGAAATTCTTTTCCATATATAAACTGCTAAATAAGGAGGCATAATATTGTGCAATTTATCTCCACCTTTATTTATACTAGCAGCTCTATTACTCCAACCTTTAGCTGTAAGATTAAAAGTATTAGCATAATTTAATACACAATTAGCTTCAGAATTACTATTATAAGGAGAATATCCATTAGAATTTTCATTAAGAACTGTTATATTATGTGTATGAGCTGGCATTTCATCAATTGTTAACTGATGTCTAAACTGACCTCCCATTTCTCCACACCAAAAACTATAATTATTATTATTAAGCGAGCCCGCCCAATTAGTATTGTTACTTTTAATATCACTACCAACACCTATTAAAGTTCTTCCTTGAGCAATTTGCTCCCATACCCCACCAAATAAAGTTCCAGGATTAACATCATTTACACTAAAATAAATAGAACCTGCAGGGTATATCATATCATAATTTATATTACTATCATTTGATTGTTTAGTAGTAATACTATTAACTATTAAATTACCTTCACTATCTAAGTTAAAATTGTTACTATTTGAAGTAATACAATTAGCTTTCAAATTATTTACTTCTAAATTAATAGAACCATCTACTTCTGTAAAAGCATCTTTAAAATATAATTCTTCGTTCATTTAAGCTTCCTTTCTAAGTAACATAAAAAAGATAAAAGTTTGAAAGGATATAATTTATGAAAAAACAAATAATAAATAAAATAATTCTTTTTTTATGCTACTAATTATTAGTATGAAAAAAAGCACTTGATAAGTGCTAGACAAATATTAAATTAATAACCAAATTTATTTAAAACTATTTCTAATTTTATTTTTTATTATATTATAAGACCAAATACTAGTGTCCCATTTTTCTGCTTCGATTCTAACATAATATTTAAAATTTTCAATATCTAAACTATAATTTGACTCATATTCCAATCGTGTAATTTCAAAATAAGCATTTGGTCCTAAATTATCAATTAAATAATTAATATCTATTTTTCCACTTTTAAAATAACGATTAACATTTTCTTTGGCAATTATATAATCTAAATTTATAAAATTAAGAATTATATAACTAGTTAAAATAATTATACTATAAGTTTTAATTATTGAAAAATTATTTTTCCAAATATATATGATTGAAGGAATTAGCATAACTCCTTCTGTTATCAAGATAAAATAAACTAATAATCTAAGAGTTGTAAACCCGTAAGCAATCTCATAAAATCTCATTCTAAGTAATGCTCCAATAATCAATATAAACGTAAATATAAGCATTATTGTATTTAATACTTTAAGTGTTTTATTAACATCCTTATACCTAAAAGTTAATAAAGCAATTACAAAATTAATAAAAGACACTGCCATTAATTCAAAAAATCCACTTCGAGCATATTCTGCATAATTACTTATACCCCCATTAATCAAATAATTAACAAGCGTAAATATTTGAAGTATTACATAAACTAAATAAATAATATTTAAGCTAATTAATAATATTTTAAAAGTTAATAAATCTTGCAACTCTTTTTTAGGATATTCACAAACTTCCTCTTCTTGATAATTATTAATAATGTTATAAAAAAACAAAGTAAATATTATTGTTCCTATACTTACAAAAACAATTCTTTGCAAAACACTTTTAAAATTAAAACTCAAAATATTTCTAAAGAATTCTCCACAAGAGCTCAATGCATTACTAAACAAAGCTTCACTTTTGCTAAGTAAAATTATAACTATTATTATAATTGGTACAGTAATTAAAAGCGCCTTTAAAACTTTAATATTAAATGATATTTTAAAATTAGCATTATGAGTTTCTTCTTTTATATCTGTAATAGCATCTACAGAGCCAAGAACTAAATTGCCACAGTTAGAAATAAAGGTTGAAATATTAAATTTCTTACTTAATGCTCCCATAAACATAATCACTAATAAAATAAATATTACTATAAAATTTAGAACTCTAAAAATATTATTATAAAATATAAAATAGGTACTAGCTAAAAGCAATATTGGTAAAATTAAAATTAAATATTTCTTATTAATAATTCTTTGTTTTTGATTTAATAAAAATAATGAGATACTAAAAAAGCTTACAAAAAAAATTAATAAAGATAATCCTACATCGTGAAATAAAAACATTATGCAAGCTAGAATACTTAAAAACAATGCTCCCAAAAAAATTCTTAACATATTACTCCTCCACATAATCTAGTATATCGCCTGGTTTACAATTTAAAACTTCACAGATTTTAGCTAAAGTTGAAAATCTTATCGCCTTTGCTTTATTAGTTTTCAAAATGGATAAATTAGCTTGTGTAATTCCCACTTTTTGTGCTAACTCATTACTTGATATTTTTTTCTTAGACATTTCTACATCTAAATTAACAATAACTCCCATATACCCTCCTAAATTGTAAGTTCATTTTCTTGCTTATAGTTTATAGCTTTTCCAAATAGTTCTTTTATTATATGTAAAGCGATACTTATTCCTAAAAAAAGAATACTTAAAAAACTTACAAAATAAACATTTCTGTCTGTATAAATAAAACCAGCGAGTAACGCTTCTATAAAAAATAAAATTGCTAAACTAAAAGATGACCACATAGTTACTTTTAATCTTTGAATATTTTCTTCATTAAATGGATTATCCTCTTCTAAAGATTTAAACATTCCTATAAATTCATAAATAATAATCAAACATAACATTCCACATGGTATAATAATAGCCCAAAATATATTCCATTTTTCATGAACTAAATGCAAAATATAAGGAAAACATAGTAATAACATTACTCCTAATATTAAACTAATTTGTAACATAACTTTTAAAAATGCGCCTAACCCTTTATTTCCAAAAACTTTCATAATCATTCCTCTTTTCTGCTTTAATTATATTGTTGTTTTTATTATTTATCAATATTATTTTATCGTTTATCGATAATTTTACAATAATTAGACAAAAAAAGCACTCGATAAGTGCTATTGCTCACTAGTTTTTATTCTTTCTCTAATAAGCTCTCTTTTAATTAAGCCCAAATTAGCAGCTTTAGTTTTAACAGCTTTTTCAGTTCTATCAATAATACTACCAATTTCTATAAATGAAAGCTTATCATAGTTTTCTATAAGAAAAACAATTTCGCTTATATGCCAACAATTAAGTCTTTTATCTACTCCTAAAAGACATGCAATTAAATCATAAGGTTTGTTTAATTTATCAGCAATATCTAAAGGAGCTATACTATTTTGAAACATTGAAAATATCAAAGCATACTCCTCTTCACTCATAATTCTTTTCCAAGCATTATTATTATCCATATCCCTCTGTCTTTTATCTTTTAACCAATCCCATTCTTCCCCTAAAGCTCCAATTTTTAAATTAGAAGCATCCCAAACATTTTGATTATTTCTTAAAAACTCAATTAAATCATACACTTTCACGGTATAATACACTTTTCCACCTGAAGTTGTATTTTGATTAACAGGAAGACCTAATTCTAAATATCTTTTAACTACCATACCTCTTGATACATTTAATATACTACAGATATCTGTAACTAAAATCTCATCTCCCCTATTAAGTCCTAAATTCATACTTTGAGCTTTTTGCCTAATTATGGAAATTGGTCTTTCGAGAATTCTAGATATTTGTGCAACTCCGCAAGTTTTCCATAAACCTTTTAATTTTTCCTCTTCTTCTTGAGACCATAATCTATCAGTCGAATTAATAGATATACCTAACAATTTCATTTGTCTTTCTACTGCATCTTTTGTCCTTTTTAGTTTTTTAGCAATATTAGTAAGAGAATACATATTAGCTAATTCTCTTAATTGTTCTATTTCATCATCAGTCCACAATCTATACCCAAAACTATTATTATAAGTTTTTTTCTTATAGCCTAAAGTTCTTGCCATTTTTGCAACAGATTTCTCTGTTCTATTTAAAATGTCTCCTATCTCTTTATATGTCATAGTTTGGTAATTATCTCTTAAAAATTTAATTTCTGCACTTTTCCAAAACCTAGGCAAACTATAACTTAAACCATTTTGTCTTAAAACAGTTTTTACCGCACCTAAAGATCTATGAAGTTCTTCTGCTACAGCTTGATAACTCTTTTTATAATTAAAGATATCTATTGCTTTTTGAATCTCATCAGTAGTCCACTCTTTATGCCAATATGGATCGTTTTTAGCATCATTTTTTCTTTTTTCTTTTAGCCAATCCTCTTCCATACCTAATGCATAAAGTTCTAAATTTCTAGAATCCCATGTATCTTGATTATTTTTTAAATAATTAATTAAATCATCATATAACACATAATAATAAAATCTCTTTTTAGATATCCATTTTTTTCTTAAAAATAAGCCATGATTAACAAAAGTTGACACTACACGTTCTTTGGAAATCTCTAACATTTCACATATGTCCGAAACTAAAATTAATTCTATATCGCTTTTAATCGCTGGCCCTAAACCTAATTCTAAAGCTTTTGTATTTATACTTGATACACTTCTTCGAAGATGCTTAGCTAATACTTCAACTTTTGCATAACCCCAATTCTCTCTTAAATATTCTATTTCTTCTAAAGTCCACCATCTATTATCTTGAATAAGAGTAATTCCAAGTTTACAGCCCATTGTATAAACCGCTTCACTAGAACGACCCAAGCGTTTAGCAATTTTTTTATAATGTAATTTTGGTGCGAGATCTTTTAATTCTTGAATTTCTTCATCATCCCATTTTATATGAGTCTGTACAGGCATTTGAAGTCCTTTTTCCTTACCATAATTTGCAACTGCATCCCACGAACAATGAAGTTTATTTTTCATTTTATAAATAGAAATCAAACCCCAATTTTCAATAATATATTGTTTTTCATCATCTGTAAAAATCCTTTTAGGTATATGTTTAACATCTTTTTTAGTCATATAAACCACCTCTTAAAAATAATTTAAACTAATATAGTCAAATAAATTATTTTAACTCATTTTTCCATAAATCCTCTTTAAAACCGCTTAATATAAAATCATTACTTATAAGCATAGGTCTTTTAACTAACATTCCATTAGAAGCTAAGAGTTTTATTTTTTCTTCATCATTCATTTCTAAAAGTTTTTCTTTTAAATTAAGTTCTTTATATAGATTACCACTTGTATTAAAAAATGTTTTAATATCTCTATTTGATGCTTTAATCCAAGTAACTAATTCTTCATAAGTTGGATTATCCTCTACTATATTTCTATCATCAAACTTAACATTATTCTTTATTAAAAAATCTTTCGCTTTCTTACAAGTACTACATTTTGGATATTCTAAAAAAATCATTTAATTACTTCCTTTCATATTTATTTTTTTCTAGTTCTAACAACTTAATTTTCATTTCAACGCCACAACCAAAACCACCAATAGAATTTTTAGCGACCACTCTATGACACGGAACAATAATTAGTATTTTATTGTTGTGACACACACTTCCTATTGCTCTAACTGCTTTAGGATTATCTACCTTTTTAGCAAGTTCCCCATAAGATAAAACTCTACCATATGGGATATTCAACATTTCTTGCCATACCATATTTTGAAACTTTGTTCCATTAAGTTTAATTGGTATATCAAATATTGTTCTAAGGCCTCTAAAATATTCTTCTAACTCAACCTTTGTTTTAGCTATTAAAGCAGTTTTCTGATTTAAACCATCTATTTCTAAATCATCTAAAGTTATATAAGTTATAAAATTATCTTCTTCTACTATTGTAAAAAAATAATTATTAATTTTAGTTTTAAAATAATACTTCATCAAGACTCCTTAAAATATAAGTTATACTTATTGCCTATTTAATTATATCACATTTTTTCTTAAAACAAATCTATCTTTTTCTTTCTAACATCATAGGAATATCCCTAAATTCTGTTACTACCGCTGTTGCTATTCCATACAAATCTGCTTTATTACCATTATAATCAACTAAAATCGTTTGTATTCCAGCATTATTAGCAGGTCTAATATCTACTCTACTATCTCCTATATGAACTACATTTTCTACCTCTAAACCCAAACCATAAGTAGCTACTAAAAAACCAACTTTGGTAAATTTAATATAATTATTATCATAAGCATAAATATCTTTAAAATATTTTGTTAGACCATATTTACCAAGTTTTTTTAAAGCTTGGCTTTTAAACCAATTTGTATAACAATATAAAACGTAGTCTTTAGCTAATATTCCAACTGAATCTTTTATTCCATCTTCAGCCTTTGTAAAATCTGCTTCTTTTAAAAAATTGTGTCATAACTTCATCTCTATAAGGAAGATTATATTCTGCTAAAACCGAAGCCAAAAAATCTGGCACACTAGTCCATTGTGTAATAGTCCCATCAATGTCAAATGAAAGCATTTTAACATCATTTGTTTTTAATTCATTTTTAAGTATCATAATCCATCTCCAAAATTGTTCCTATTATAGCATAATAAATAAAAGAAGAAAAGCTATACCGCTTTCCTTGTTAAGATATTTACTTCATGACCATTTAAATCAAGTTTATTATTAGTATTTTCATCATAATTAATTGCAACCGCTAGAATTTCTCCTTTAATAAACTCTTCAAATTCTTTAACCATTTCTTGAACTAAATCATCACCATTATAAGTAACTTCAATTCTATCCGCAACATTATAATCTTCAGACTTACGAATATTTTGAACTTTAGACACAAATTCACGAGCTAAGCCTTCAAGTATAAGCTCATGAGTAAGTTCTGTATTTAGAATAATAAATAAATTATTTTCACGACCTACATTAAATCCTTCTTTTTCTAAGATTCTAATTTCAACCATTTCAGCATTAATTGTAATATCATTACCACCAATATTCATTGTTATAGTCTTATTATTTACTAAAGAATCAATATCTTCACTACCTAAAGTTTCAAGTTTCATTTGGAATTCTTTAATATTAGGCCCCATTATTTTGCCTACAACTTTAAAGTTAGGTTTTAAAGTATAATTCATATATAAACTTAAATCATTTGTAAATGTTACTTCTTTAACATTTAATTCTTCTTTAATAAGAGGTACTAAATCTTCTAATATTTCTTTATTAGATCCATCAATTAAAGCTTCACTTAGAGGTTGACGAACCTTTATTTTTTGTTCTTCACGCACCATACGCCCAATACTTATAAGAGAACGAACTAAATCCATTTTTTCTTCTAATTTTTTATCAATGAAAGCTAAATCAACTTCTGGATAAACTTCTAAATGAACAGATTCTCCTCCTGTTAAATTACGATATATCTCTTCACTTAAAAATGGTGTTATAGGTGCACATAATTTAGCAAGACCAACTAAAACTTCATAAGTAGTTATATAAACACTTTTTTTAGAATTATCAAGTTCACTACCCCAGAATCTATTTCTATTACGTCTTATATACCAATTAGATAAATCATCAGATACAAAACTAGTTAAGAATCTCACTACTTTATTCAAATCATATTCTAAAAATGCTTCATTAACATCTTTAACTAAAGTATTATATTTAGAAATTAACCATTTATCTATTTCTTCTCTGTTTTCTACACTTACATTACATAAATCTGTATCAATATTATCAACATTAGCATATAACACAAAGAAACTATAAGCATTACGAAGAGGATTAAAGAATTTAGAATAAACTTCTTTTAAACCATCCATATCAAATTTTAAAGGTGTCCAAACTGGTGAAACATAAGGAAGATAAAAACGTACAGTATCTGCGCCATATTCTTTTATTGTTGTAAATGGTTCTACTATATTACCACGACTCTTACTCATTTTTTTGCCTTCAGCGTCTAATAATAAATCATTTACTAAAACATTTTTAAATGGACTACAACCTTTAACAAAAGTTGAAATAACCATTAATGTATAGAACCACCCTCTAGTTTGGTCTATTCCTTCACAAATAAAGTCTGCTGGAAATTGTGTTTCCCATAGTTCATTATTTTCAAATGGATAATGATATTGTGCAAAAGGCATCGAACCACTATCAAACCAACAATCTAAAACATCTTTAATACGAGTCATCTCTTTACCACATTTAGGGCATTTAAGTTTTACATCATCTATATAAGGTCTATGTAAATCTAGATTTTCATCTAAATTTGTTGTTGCCATTTCTTTTAATTCAGCAACACTTCCTACCATATGATTATATCCACAATCACATTTCCAAAAAGGTATCGGACTACCCCAATAACGACTTCTAGATACATTCCAATCTTTAGCATTAGCTATCCAATTAGCAAATCTTTTTTCGCCAACATAAGCTGGATACCAATTAACTTTTTTATTAGCTTCCACCATTTTATCTTTAAATTTACTAACTGCTACATAATAACTAGGCATAGAGTAATATATTAAAGGTGTATGACATCTCCAACAATGCGGATACTCATGAATCATTTTTTGTTTTCTAAATAATTTGCCATTTTCTTTTAAATATTCTACAACTTCTTCATTAACATCATGAACAAATTTACCTTTCCATAAACCCTCTGTATAACATCCATCTTTACCAACTGGATTAACTTCTGTAATACCATATTCTTTACATACTTCGGCATCATCAGCACCAAAAGCTGGCGCGATATGTACTACACCAGTACCGTCTTCAGTTGTAACATATTCAGCACAAGTTACAATAAAAGCTTTCCCCTCTACATTAAGACTAGGAATTAATTGTTCATATTCTGTATTTTCTAAAGTTTTACCTTTAAATGTTTCTAATATTTCACTTTCTTCTCCTAAAACAGCCTTTACAAGAGCTTCTGCTAAAATAAATTTTGTACCTTTAGATTCAACTAATGCATAAGTAACATCCGGATTAACACATAAAGCTACATTAGCAAGTAAAGTCCAAGGGGTAGTTGTCCAAGCAAGAAAATAAACATCTTCTCCCTTTTTCTTAAAAGGTACGTAACAAGTTAAAGCAGTATCACTTTGATAATCTTGTGCCACTTCATGTGTTGCAAGACCAGTACCACAATGCGGACAATAAGGTACTACTCTTGTTCCTTCATAAAATAAATTTTCTTCATAAAATTTCTTTAAAATCCACCATTCAGTCTCAATATAATCATTTTTAAAAGTTAAATATGGATTTTCAGTATCAATAAATTGTCCCATTTTACTTGTAAGATTAACAAAAGCATCTTCATTTTCTCTAACACTTTTACGACACTCATCATTAAACTTTTCAATACCTAATTCTTCAATTTCTTTTTTACTAGAAATTCCAAGTTTTTTCTCCACATGATTTTCAATAGGAAGACCATGTGTATCCCAACCTACTTTACGAATTACTTTTTTACCTTTCATAGCATGATATTTACAAATTGCATCTTTAAGGTTTTTTGCCACCATATGATGAAGACCTGGAAATCCATTAGCAAATGCTGGACCATCATAAAATACAAAATAATCATCATCTTTATGCTTTTCTATTTGACGCTTGTTTATCTCATTAATACCACCCCAAGAATCTAATATATCTTGTTCAACCTCTGGATAATTTCTTTTATCTAATTCTTTAAAATTCTTCATAATATTTCCCTCCTAAAAATATAAAAAAGGTGTATACCAAAGGGCGAATAAATCGCGGTACCACCTTAATTTTTAACTTTGACTCTTAACGTGAGTTATTCGTAATATTTTAAGTTTCTAAAATGAAAGTTCAAATATTAAACTCCCAAGTGATCTCTTAAAACTAAATTAATTAACTTTCACCAAACGTTAACTCTCTAAATAATTTATATTTTAAGCAGCTTGTTCATCGTTTATATTATCATTTAAGTATTTAATTGTAACTATGCTAGTAATAGCTTCTATTATATTCTTATCTTCAACTTCTTCTGTATAATCTCCATCAGATTCATGAAATAATTCTAGAAAATGATAGTTAGAAGTAGGCATATCATCTTTTCCTACTTCCACTGCATATAAATATTCTTTATGATTTAATTCTACTTTTTCTAATAATAAATAATCTTTATTATCATCTAAAGTAATAACTTTTCCAATCTCCATTATTAACCTCTTCCTTTATTCTTCTTTTCTAATAATTCATCACGTCTAGCATTCATTTGATTAATACGTTCTTGATAAGGTTTAATAAATCTTTCTTCTTCAGTAGCAACTAAAATCGCTTGTAATCTTTTTATTTCCACCTCTAAAGCTTCTAATTCACTCTGTTCAAAATAAGATAATCCAGACTCCTGATCCACTTTATCAGGATTTATGATTCTATCAATAACTTGAGCTGTCTTAGAAGTATCTGGAGCATCAGTAGAATTTAACAAGTTCTCAACTCTTGGAGTCTTAACAGTTGAAGCTTCACTAGACTGAACATCCAATAATTCTGGATCAGTATCCTTTTGAACTGATGGAGAACCATTTAACATAGTTTGTATCTCATCTGGTGTCAATTTCTTTCCATCACTAACAGTTTGACTTCCAAGTTGATTCATAATTTCTTCATCACTTGGTATTGTTACAACTGGCTTATCTCCATCAGTTGCACTCAATTTTTCTAGTCTTTCAGCCTCTGCCTCTTCAGCTTGTAATTTTCGAGCCTCTTCTACTTCTTCTAAACTTGGTAAATCTGGATCTACTAAATCTTCTGGACTAGTAGATTTCTCAAAACCTAGTTTTTCAGAAACAGTTGGAGCTTGACTCGAACTAGAGAATCTAATTGACTCCTCGTATCTTTTATCAACTTGTTTTAAAGCATCTTCAAGACTGATTCCTTCCTCATCTGCTAATTTCTTTGCTTGATCTAATCTAGCTTTTTCTCTAGCCGCATTACTTGCTTGTTTTATTTTCTCGCCTAAAGCTATTTTCTCTTCAATTGTCATTTCTTTTTTTGAAGCTTCAGCATCTACAGTAGGAGCAACTTGTTGTACATCAAGCATTTGAGAAACATTCTCAGTTATTTCTTCTTGTACTTCATTATCTTCTACATTTTTTCCACTATGCATTCTATCTAATAATTCATTCTTTTTCTCAGCAGCTTTTTCATACATATTTTCAATCTTAAAGTTAAGTCCTATCATAGCATTCAACCATTGTTTTTTAAAGTCTTCTACTAAGTTCATCAATCTTTGAATTATAGTCTTCTTTTCCAACTCTGATAAGTCTTTATTCAAATAATTTTCTAAACTTTTATATGTCATTGGAATACCTATACCAACAATACCAACTTTAGCTAGAGCATTTACTAAAGCAGGACCTGCTAAATTAGCACTAACTCCCAAATTAATAGCTCCAACACCAGGTACAAAAGATATTCCTGCAAGCGGTGCTATAAGAGAACTAACACCATTAAGAATTCCGCTTGCCCAAGGAGCCGCTGTAGCTAAACAACTATTAGAGAAAATAATTGTTGGAACAAGTTGAGGTAAAAATAAGGTTACTGCTGTAATACCAAGACCTATACCAATTAATATCCTTATAATATCTTTATGCTTAACAAAGAAATCTCCTAACTTAAACTTTTTATCACTTTTATGTTTAAACTTTTCTCCTAAGAAATCCCTTATAGCAGTTACTTTCTTTCTAAGTTTACCTTTTTTCTTGTTTTCCTCTTTAGGATCAGTCTTTTTCAATTCAGTTAATATTTCATCTAAATTCGCTTGAGCACTCAAATATTCTAGTTTATCCTCTTCATTAGCAAATCTCAATCCTAACATTTCTATAACAGATTCACTTGTTTTAGCTTTTTCTAAGACTTCAACTTGTTTAGCTAAATATTCATATATTTTCTTTGCCAACTCATCTGCATCAATTCTAGACTCAAGACTAGCCATTTCTTTTTTTAGTTCAGCTATCTTTATATCATTTATGCCAAAATATTTTTCATAAAAATCATGAGGTACTAACGATTTACCTGGAGATGCTATTTTTTGAGTTTGATTTAAACTCTTTTCTATTTCATCTAAATCAAGTACAAGATCTAAATATTTCTCTTTCTCGGCTTCTGTAGCAAATTTGAAACCATTTACATCAATAATACTTTGACTTTTTTTAGCATTTTCTAAAATTTCAATTTGTTCGCTTAATAAGTCAAACATTTTTCTTTCTAATTCATTATGACTAGATTTTGCACTAAGTGCATTTAATTTTCCTTTTAATTCAGCTATTTTTTTATCATTCAAACTAAAATCAATCTTATCACTAGAATCCAAAGCTAAATTATTACCTTCAGAAATACTAGGTTCAGGAATCGCCGGATTATTAACAGTCTCAGCCGAAGGTTCAACAGGAACTACTGTTGGAGTAACCTTTGTAGTTTCAACTACTTTTAATAAATTATCAATTTTTTCATTAGCTTCATGATACTTAGAAACATATTTACCATCAACTAAAACTCCATCAATATTCACTAAATTATCGCTTGCCTTAGCTGCATCTAAATATTTAAACTTTTCTTCTAATAACTTATATAATTCATAGTCTGCTGCTAAAACTAAACCATTAGTTGCCAAAATAGATTTATCTGCGCCTTTAGCTTTTATAATTAAATCTCTAAGTTGATTACGAACCTTATCCATTTCAGATAAATTTTCTGAAATATTAGGAGCTTTATCGCCAAAACGTTTAGTAGCATTTGCAAGTCTTTTAAATTTAGAAATATCATTGCTGCTAACATTCGCAATACCCCAAACAGGAATTAAATTAATATTTTGATTCTGTAATAATTTAATAATTTCGACTATTCTATTAGCTTCTTCAAAATCACTTTCTATTACTGCCCAAGCTTTATCGCCTACTGCGTTTGTAGATTTAATAGGTAAATTTGCAACACCTGTATAACTAGAAACTTTATTAGCCATTTCATCCAAATAAGCATATAATTCTTCTATCAATTTTTCATTTTCTTTTATTTTATCATTATCAGGATTTAAATTTTTTAATATTTTTGAATTACTTAATAAATCAATTATCTTATCTTTATCTTCACTTAATACATAAACAGAATCCCAAACATTTAACAGACTTAAATCACTAGCATTTGCTTTATTTAACACTTTTAATATATCTAATAATTTATCATATTCAATTCTATACTCAGATAACAATTGAATACCATTTTGTGTCTTTTTAGCTCCGCCTCTAGCTTTACCACGTCCCTCTAAGATCTTCATAGATTCTTGAATTTTAGCTATAAATTCATTATTAGTTTCCCTAGCAATATCAGTTTCTTTCTTTTCAGGAGCTTTAATATAGCCATATAATTTAATATTTGGTAAAATTGTAGAAGTCAAAATATCCTTTTGTTCTTCAGTAACCATCATCATATTATCAAGAACCACTAGCTTACTAAAATCCTCGACATTATTAGCATGTTTTAAAATTAAAACCAAACGATACAAACTATTATATTCTAAAACATCATTTGCTAAAACATAATTATGATCCAAAGCAGGAGTTTTATCAGTTTCTTTAGATGTTCTTAAAAAGCTTTGTCTTATTGCCTCCATTTGTTCTTCAGCATGTTTTATTAATGCTTCATTAACTTTTTTTCTTGATGCATTTATTTGTTCTGTAATAATAGAACTATTCTCTGACAAACGTTTAACTTCAGCATTAAGCTCATCTACTTTGTCTTGCCATTCTTTATTATTTTCTCTATTAAGATACAAATCATTCAAATTTCTTACTGTCAATTTATAAGCATTATCAACAGAATTATAACTTCTAACTAAATTTTTAAATCTTTCTATTTCATCTTTAGTTTCTAAAACAAATTCTGAAGCTTTAGAAATATAAAACTCTTCATTTTCTATTTCTACTAGCTTAGTTAAAGATTCATAAACTGGTGTGATAGTATCAGTGTCATTTTCTATAACCTGATTAAATTCTAATTCATAATAATTATCACATAAACGTTCAAATTCTCTTTCACGCCCAGCTCTTATCTTAACTCCTGGCTTTACTTCTACAAAGCCTTCAGTTAAATTTTGTCCCTCTTTAATAATAGCTAATAAATCAGTCTCTAATTTTTCACGAACTTCGTTCATTTTTATACCCACTTTCATAATAAAAACACAGGGAAACCCCAAAATCTATTTAATTATACCATACATATAATAATTACGCAATAACGTAAACACAAAACTTACACTACAAAAATCAAAAAAAATATGATATTATATATATTATAGAAAGAGGTTATAAAATGAATCCTAGTATTTTTAGAGAATATGATATTAGAGGCACTTACCCTGAAACAATTAACGAAAATATTGCTTACACTATTGGTCGTAGTTATGGTAGTTATTTAAAGGAAAAATTAAATCAAGAAACATGTATTGTTTCACATGATAATCGTTTATCTAGCCCTGCTATCGCAGCCTATCTTATAAAAGGTATCACTGACAGTGGTTTAAATGTTTACAATTATGGATTAACTACTACTCCTATGCACTATTATGCAAGATATTTACATAATTTATATGGTATTATGGTTACAGCTAGTCACAATCCAAAAGATGATAATGGCTTTAAATTTTCTTTCGATAATTTAGCTAATGCTAGAGGTGAACAAATAGAAGATTTTAAAAACTATACATTTGCAGGCAAATTTCTTCAAGGAATTGGTAAAGTATCAAGTGGCAATATTACTGATAAATATGTTGAGTTTTTACGTTATGGTTTAGAATTTGGTAGACGTAAAAGAAAAGTAGTAATTGATATTGGTAATGGCACAACATCTATTGTAGCAAGAAAAGTATTTGAACGTGTTAATGTTGAATTTAATATGCTATTTGAGGAAAACGATGGCCATTTTCCTAATCATCATCCTGATCCTAATGTTGAAACAAATTTAACAGCTTTAAAACAAGAAGTTTTAAAAACCAAAGCTGATTGTGGTATCGCTTTTGATGGAGATGGCGACCGAGTTGGCATAATTGATGAAAAAGGAAACTATGTCCCTATTGATCATTTTATGATTTTAATCATAAGAGACATTATATCTAAAGTAAAAAACAAAACTTTTCTTTATGATGTAAAATGTTCTAAAGCTTTAGAAGATGAAATTAAAAGATTAGGTGGAACGCCATTTATGTATCGAACTGGAGCAAGCTATACGCAAAGTAAAACTAAAGAAGACAATCTTCCATTTGGGGGCGAATATTCTGGACATTTATTTTTCCGCGATAAAGTTGCAGATGTAGGTAGTGGTATATATGCAGGTTTAAGATTATTAGAGATTTTAAGTAAAACCAACAAGCCTTTAAGTGAATTACTATCTGATATCCCAAAATATTATAGTACTCCTGAAATTAAATTTGCAACTACTGATGAAACAAAATTTGATATTATCGAAAAAATAAAATATTTCTGTGAAACACAAAATTGGCCTATAAATTCTATTGATGGAGTTAAAGTTAATTTTAAAACAGGTTGGGCTTTAGTAAGAGCAAGTAATACTGGCCCAAATATCACAATGCGTTGTGAAGCAACTACTCCTGAAGGACTAGAAAACTTAAAAACTATTTTTACTAATATTATAAATACTTACAACAAATAAAGAGAATCAATTCAAAGATTCTCTTTCCTAAATTGAAATTTCAACCGCACCACTAGGTGTGGTTTTTTTGTTATAACAAAGAGCCCACCCGGCAAGGAGGCTCTATATGCATTATACACAATTAACAATCGAAAAGAAAGCACAAATTGATATTTTGCTTGAACAAGGATTATCTATGCGAAAAGTCGCTGCTATTCTTGGAATTAGCCATTCTACTATTTCTAGATATAAAGCTGGTATTTATAAAAAAAGGAAATTAAACTTAGAAAAAAAATATGATATCTTTTTGAGATATTTATATTCTCATTATGATCGTAAAACCTGTTCAATAGAAATATGTATATATAAGTTTAAGAAACAATATTTAAATATTAATTGTCCAACAGTTAAACAAGTATATAATTGGATAAACAATGGAAAAATAGAACTTACTAAAAATAACCTTTGTTATAAAAAACATAAAAGCAACAAAAGTAACATGATGAGTCATACAAAATGGAACTTTGATAATAAAACAGTTCTTCCAATTAGTTTAAGACCTAAATATATCAATAAAAGAGATGAACTAGGACATTTAGAGATAGATTCTATACTTGGCAAAAGAAATGAATATCAATCTATTATTTCTATAGTAGATAGATGTTCAAGAAAAGTATGGTTAATAAAAGCAGAATATAAAAATGAATATTATATAGATAAGTTGATTTATAATTTTATTTTAAAAAATGAAATTTTAGTAAGATCAATAACAGTAGATAATGGATTAGAATTTCAAGCTTTAGGATTAACTGCTAAGAAATTAGGAGTTAAACTATATAAATGCGATCCATATTGTTCATTTCAAAGAGGAACTAATGAAAGAACAAACGCTTTAGTTAGAAGATTTATTCCAAAAGGAAGTTCTATGAGATATATTTCTCAAGTTTATTTAGATAATATTTGTTTTGAAATTAATTGTATGCCTAGAAAAATGTTTGACTATAAATGCTCTTTTGATGTACAATTAAAATATAATTAAATTGGTGCGGTTGAAATTACAATAAAGAAAGAGAATCAATTCAAAGATTCTCTTTTATAATTAATAATTTTCGTTACCTAGTGTTCTTTCTAATTTTAACACATCAGAATTTGAGGTAGAGTCATTTTTAACATCTGTGTATGAATTATCTTCATAGACAATATCAGATACATAATTAGGATCAGCTATTCTGCAATCTGTTCTTTTACAAATTCCATTTTCATAATTATGGTCATATCTAATTGAATAATGAGTGCCACAAGTACTACAAATTAAATCATATCTAAAGCAGTATTCATCTGGATTTGGATTTGGATTCGTAAAATTACTTTTAGATACTAATTGATCATAAAACGGACTAAAAATAAGATCCATTAAATCCATACCATCAGGTGCATGTTCATGATCTAAGATGTAACCACAAGCTGTACATTCTCCATTCTCATATGTATGATACCCCTCTTCTCTGCCTTCAACACAGCCACAATATCTAATATGACGGCTTTCATCAATTTCCCATTCACCAAAAACGTGTTCTGTATGATAATCTCTATCAACATAGCCATGACAATCTGCACAATCATAATATTCATATATATTATCATATATTTTTACAAATTGCATTTCACCAGTTTTAGTACAAGACCCTGTTGTTTTTGTTTCATAACCACAAACATCACAAGTATTTATAATATTATGAATGTTTGTTGGATTAGTAATTCCTACACTCTCATAACTAGTAGTATATTCACAATCTTCTGGTTTAGTAACAACAACTTCTTCACCACATTTAGTACATAAGTAACTAGCAGTAAGAGTATGAGTTCCATTAGAATTTGAATGATCAAAAACATAAACTAAATCAGCAGGTGCATCACTATGAGTATGAGCATAAGCCTCTGTTTTTTGATAACCACAAGCACAAGTATAAGTTATCTCAGTTTCTGCCTCATTTAATACTCCTTTATCAAATTCATGGGCTAAAACTTCTTCAAATGATACTATAGGATTATCACAACCATCAACTTGGCATTTTTTTACACTCACTTTAGTATGTCCAATATCAGTAATATCTTTATAAGTAATGTTTTCCTTATAATCATGATTATGGACTTCTGGAACATAGTCTTGAGTCTTTTGATATCCACATTTACAAGTAAAAATTATCTTTGTTCCGTCTTCATTTAATACACCTTCACCAAATTCATGAGAAACAGTTGCTTCATTTACTATAACTGAAGAGCAACCAGTACATGAACTAGTATTAACTACAGTATGTTCCATATCAGTTATGTCCTTATAAGTAATCACACTTTCTCCATAGCTATGAGAGTGTGTTGGCCTTGTTGGTCTATCATTATCATTATTATCATAAGAATAGTTTCTAGTTTTTTGATATCCACAATCATTACAAGTATAAACTATTTTCCCATTGCTAATTATACCAGAATCAAATGTATGTTTAACCGTTTGTTCTACTACTTTTAATGGATCTTCACAATCAGGACTTAAACATCTTTGAGTAGAAACAATAGTGTGTTTAGTAGGTGTAATATCTTTATAAGTAACAACCGCTTTACCATAATCATGAACATGTTCTTCTATAGTATAACCTGGTGTAGGTAAAGTTAATTCATGTAAACAGTTTTCATGTATGCAAGAATAAGTAGTAGTACCATCTAAATTATCAATACCTAAATCATATTCATGAGATGTTTTCGTTTTCCCACCACACTGATTACAAACTTTATATTCATAATCATTATCATATTCTTTAATTGTATAAAAACAATCATTTACTTCTGTTAATTTAGAAACATAATCACATGTATCACAAGTAATAGTTGTTATAGTATCATGTGTATCATTACCATTAAAATTATATACAATAGATGGTGAAGCAAAGCTGTGTTCTCTGCTAATCATTTCACCACAATCACAACATGCAATCTCACTTTGTCCATCAACAAATTGAAAATCTCCAAAAGTATGAACATGATCATCTTGAATTACAGTTTCATTTTCTTTTTCAATACCACTAATTACATTCTCTTGTAAAGTATCTTTTTTATCAAATTCATTAATTAAATCTTTCAAGCCTTCTTTTTCTTTCTCTTCTGGCAAACCTATAATCGATTCAACACTATCATTTAAACCACCTTTTGGCAATTTAAAACTAGGATCAAAATCTTCAATAGAAGACTTTGGATCTTCTGGAGTAGAAAACTTTTGACTTTCCTTATTTTCTAAAGCAGATAATGCTACAGCTCCAGTCAATACAGCTGCAGCAGTTACACCTAAAGCAACTCTTTTTTTATATTTCTTCATAAGTTCTAAAAGTTCGAAAATATTCTTTTTTGGCTGTTCATTCTTCATTATAAATTCCTCTTTTCTTATAAATTTAAAAACATCAAAACTCTATAATTTGAATTACATAAATTTTGACGTCCTAAATATATTATCATATATATTTTGAAAATTCCATATAAAAAAGTTAATTAACAAAAAATAATTACAAAGATTTTTCTGTTTGAAATTCTAAAAAATATCCATAATAAAAATAAGGAGGAAAAAATAATGACACAAAAAGAATTGCTTTATATGGAAGATGCTATTAGTCATGAACAAAACTTAGAAGCCCTTTTTAATAATTTCAGTAATGAATTAGAAGATAAAAGTCTTGCTTCATTTATTCAAAAGTTAGCTAAAAAGCATCATAGTTTAAGTGAAAAGTTATTAAAAGTTATGGAGGATTTAGCTAATGAATGATAAACAAATTATGGAGAATATTTTACTTCTTCTAAAAGGAACTTGTGAAGTTTATGTTCATGGTTCACAGGAAGCTAGTAATAAAAAGGTTCATGAAATTTTAAAAGAATCTCTAACAGAAATATTAAAAATGCAATATGAAGTATATACTAAAATGACTGAATGTGGTTGGTATCAAATAAATAACATTAAATCTTCAGAAATCAAAAAAACATTAAGTCAATTACAAAACAAAGGAGCCTAACTAAGCTCCTTTTTTAATTGATTTAACCATTTTACCCCATAATTTACTAGATGAATAATTAAGTATTCCTACTTTATATATTCTAAGAGCATATTTATAAATTACAAATGTTGCAATACAGGTTACTAAAACTGAACCAATTAATGATATTAATGACATTCCGCCCATTAAATATAAAGTTGGGGCAATTAAAACTGAAAGCATTGGGATATAAGCTAGAATATTTATAAATATTGAGCCATCAAACATAACAGCCATAATTGCAATATAATACCCTACCATCATAATAATCATTAAAGGAGTTTGTAATTGTTGAAAGTCTTCAATATTAGTAGTCATACTAGCAAGAGTTGCAGCAACAATAGCATAAAGAATAAAGCTTACGATAAATAATACTAAAAGTGGAACTGCACCTTTAAATAAAAGTGTAAACACTCCTGATGCTTTAACCATTGTATAAACTTCACTAATAATGCCACCTACTCCAGCACTAACTCCACTAACACTAATAATTTCTTTTATTATAAATGCTAGAATACCATATAAGAATAATAAACCACCTTGAATAAGTACAAAACTAAGGGAAGCAAGTATTTTACTTAAGAAATGTTCTCTCGCTGATACAGAAGAAATAATTATTTCCATTCCTCTACTTGATTTTTCATCATTTATTTCTGCGCCTAGCATTTGAACCATACTAACTATTAAAATAAAGAATGGAACAATAAATATAGTTGTTATAACACCACTTAACATTTCTTTCGTTGCATTATCTTGCGCATCTTTATTTAATACTGTTTCTATAGCTTTCACTGGACTTGTAAGTTTACTAATTTCATCCTCTGATAAACCACTTGTTTCTAAAACTATTTCTGTTTTTAAGCTATTTAAGGAACTATTAACTATTTCATAAGTAGTTCTTGGTACAGCATCATAAGAAATAATTTCGCTTTCAATATAATCAGTATCGCTTTTATTAATAACAATAATTATATCATCATCTATTTTCTTTTTTTTATCTAATGCATTATTATCTAAAATAATTTCAATTTCTTTTTCTTCTATTTCTTTATATATAGCTTCCATATTATTTTTAAAACTATCATATTTACCAACATTATCAACTACATATATTTTATTTTTCTTATCAAAATCTCCCCCGAAAGCTTTAATTATACTATCCATATTAAATATAAATACTAATAATAAACATAGAAGAACATTAACTACTTTAAACCATTTAGTATCAATTTTCTTTTTTAAACTATATAAAGTCAAATATTTAAATTTATTTCTCATAAGCTTCACCCACAGTATTTAAGAATATTTCATTTAAAGAAGCATCTTCTACAATAAATTTAGTTATATTAGAAGATTTCTTTACTACTTCAAAAACATTTTCAATAAACTTATCACTTTCTATTTTAACTACAATCTCTAAATTTTCTTTAATAACATCAATTACACCTTTAGTATTTTTTAAATTGTCAATATTTACATCCCCAGCGATTCTAATAATCTTTTTCTGATAATTCTTTTTTATGTCTTTTAAATTACCACTTAATACTGCCCTCCCTTTTTTTAATATAACTAACTTTTCACAAAATAGTTCCACATGTTCCATTCTATGACTAGAAAATATTATCATTTTCCCTTTTTGTTTAAACTCTCTTATTACACTCATAAAACTTTCTACATTTATTGGGTCTAATCCTGTAAAAGGTTCATCTAAAACTAATAAATCCGGTTCATGAATAATCGCCGTAATAAATTGAATCTTTTGTTGATTACCTTTACTTAATTCTTTAATTTTACGTTCTTTATAATCTGATACTCCAAATCTATCTAACCAATAATCTAGTTTATTTAAAATATCTTTTTCTTTCATTCCTTTTAAAGTTCCATAATAAATCACTTGTTCTTTAACGGTTAACTTTGTAAGTAAACTTCTCTCTTCTGTTAAGAAACCTATTTTTTCAACTAACTTATAATCTATTTTTTTATCATTAATTGTAATAGATCCCTTATTAGGTTCTAAAAGTCCCATAATCATTCTAAATGTTGTTGTTTTACCAGCTCCATTTACTCCTAAAAGTCCAAATATTTCACCAGGTTCAATAGTAAATGATAAATCATCAACCGCTTTTATATCACCATAATATTTTGTTACATTTTCTACTTTTAACATATAACATCTCCCTTTCATAAATTCATAATAAACGCTAACCTAAGGTTAAGGTCAAGTATTATTTTTGATAAATTAAAAATTCTTTTGGTAAGTTTGCCTCAAACACATATTTCTTATCTTTAATATTTATCTCTAATTTAGAAGCATGTAATCCAAGTCTTTTAATATAATTATTTTTACTTCCATATTTTTTATCACCAATTATAGGATGTCCTAAATTACTAAAACCTACTCTTATTTGATTTTTTTTACCTGTTTTAATTTCAATTTTAACTAAAGAACATTTAAACTTTCTATTTAATACTTCATAATGTGTTTCTGCATATTCTCCAACTTTTTTATTAGAAGCATATACTCTATGCGTTTTATCTTCCACTAAATACTCTTTAATAACTCCTTTATTATTTTCTAAATAACCATCTAATATTCCCAAATATTCTCTTTTAGTAATTTTATTCCAGTTATCTTGTAAATATTTTTTTACATCTTCTGATTTAGCAAATAATACTACACCTGAAGTATCTTTATCAAGTCTATGTACAATAAATATTTTATTACTTTTATGTTGTTTTTTAACATAAGTCCGTGCCATATTATATAAAGTATTATCTGTTTTCCCATCACTAATAGTTAAAAGTTTAGGAGGTTTATTAACCACCAATAATTCTTTATCTTCATAAATAATATCCATTTTTTTCATTTTATCAACTCAAATCTATTATATCATAACAAGCAATAATTTAAAATCTAATCTATTTTATATATAAACTCCCACATTATTTTTATTTTATTCCATCTCGTTGTTGTAACTTCTTCTAATACTATCTTATTAAAATTTTTAAAAAAATCATCAAATTGT
Source organism: uncultured Bacilli bacterium (assembly GCA_910587745.1). Classification (GTDB taxonomy): domain Bacteria; phylum Bacillota_I; class Bacilli_A; order RF39; family UBA660; genus Caccenecus. The sequence continues at coordinate 1,187 of CAJUNE010000014.1, read as the reverse complement.
TCTTTATTCCAAAGCCTAACAAAACGATCCATTTCCTTATAATAATTATCTTCTATTTTTTCAGGTTCAATTAAAAACTTATAAGTTTTATCCGAATTAACAGAACCAACAAAGTAGCCACCCTTCTTTAAAACTCTTTTAATTTCATTCAAAAGATTTTTTGTTGTTTCATAATCAAAATAATGAATAGATAAATTAGCCACTATTAAATCAAAACTTTCATCTGGAAAAGGAAAACTTTTTGTCATATCTAATTTTTCAATATGAGCATCAGGAATATTACTTTTTAAAGTTTTTAAAGCTTCCTCTGAAATATCACAAGAAATAACATCAAAGCCTTTATCTTTAAAATATTTTGTATATTGTCCAATTCCACACCCCCAAATCTAAACATTTTCCTTTAGGAATTTGATTTATAATATCACTATACTTATCAATCCAAATATCTTTTAAAAAATCCAAATTTTCTAATTTATTTTTATTTAAATTATTTTTCCAATATATATCATTCCAATAATCCATATTAATTACTCCTATATTCTAAAATCATATCTTTAACATCTTTACTTACTCTAAAGCTATCTCTAATTTTACTAATTGTTTTATTTATTGTAAAACTATTTAATTTATTATTTTCTAAATATTTTAAACCATAACTTTGATATTTAATAAATATTTCACATAAGAGCCATGCTTCAGCCATATTTATGTAATACTCATCACTATTTATATTATCTAAATATTTAAATATTAAATCTAAATAATCTTCACTAACATAATAATTTAAAAGTAACACTAGGCCTACTCTAACATTATAAGTTTTATCACTCTTTAAAAGTTTATCAATTACTTTTAAAAAGTATTCTTTATTATTTATTACTATTTTTAAACTTCCACAAAAACTATCACATAAAGCCCAATTATCAATTAAATCTAAAGCTTTTGGAAAATATAGCATCAATTCATCTATATCTTTAATAAAAGTTATAACTAATAAATAAAGCATCGCTTCTTCATAATAAGTAATATTAATATTTAAAAATTCTTTATAATCAGTTTTAAATATTTCTTTTGCAAGTATTCTAAGTTTAGGTAATCTAATACCTAACATTTCATAATTGGTAAAAATAATTTTAGAATTAAACTCTTTATAACTTTCTTCACTAATACTTTTTAAATATTCTTTA
>CAJUNE010000013.1 GCA_910587745.1 uncultured Bacilli bacterium | reverse complement strand
CTGTTGTGCTTGTTCCGTTTGCATGACATGTTGTTCCATCATAGATCAAACGCATTGATCCATCACCATTGATTCTGATAATTCTCCAACACTTATTAGCAAACTTTACATAGTTGTTTGTTACTGCTCCTCTCCAATAGTAGCTGTAACCACCATACATTCCATCACTTACTTTATATACTCCTTCATCTGTTGTTGCTGCATTTGTGAATGTTGGTGTTCCTGCTTTTACTGTTATATTTCCTAGTATTGTCTCACTTCCTGTTGGCTGCTTATCAAAATATAAATAACATTTATCATTCTTTTTTATATTTGTTACTATTGTATTTCCTTCTATAGATTTTACTTTCCCTTTTATTTGAGTTTTATTATCCATAGTACAATATGTTCTCTCCTCATTTATTATATATCCTTCACTTGGCATTTCAGTTATTTCTGTATAATTTGTTCCCTCTTCACTTTTATACATTGCTAAAGTATTATTTCTTATATCTATATTATCTTTAACTATAATATTTTTCTCATTATCATTATTAATTATTATAATACTTATTACTCCTAGTAATACTAATACACTTAATACTTTCTTTCTCACTTTTAAATACTCCCTTTCTATTTTGCTATTATAGTACTAATAAATTTTATTTTCATTAGCTTCGACAAAACTTGTCAAAACTTACCATATACATATCATTATATATTTATATTGTGTATTTCTAATATACATCTAGTATATAATATTATTGAGTATTTTTCAATATATTTGTGATTATATTTAACAAAAACGTAAAAAAAAAGACTTATCAAATCGACAAGTCTAGCTTAATTTTATTTTACATTAATGATTCCATAATCATTATCTTTTCTTTTATAGATAACTGAAACGCATTCTTCATCAATATTTTTAAAAACAAAGAAATCATGATTTAGAAGTTCCATTTGAAGTATAGCTTCTTCTTCGTCCATAGGTTTAGTCGTAATATTTTTTCTTTTAATAATATTTAAAGTATCTTCAGTAGCTTCTATATCTGTATTAATATCAAATTGAATAATATTTTTAAACTTATTATTAAGTCTAGTTTTATTTTTTCTAATTTGTCTTTCTAATTTATCAGTAACTAAATCTATAGCTGCGTACAAATCATTATGTTTTTCTTCTGCTCTTAAAGTAAATTTACTAGTAGGAACAGTAACTTCAATAATTTGCTCATCGTTTTTAACTTTGATAAGAATACTAGCTTTAATCTTACTAGCTTCTTCAAAATATTTATCAAGTTTAGACATTTTATCAGTAACATAATCTTTTATTGCTTTAGTAACAACTAACTTATCTCCCCTAATATTTAATTCCATAAAATCACCTTACCTTTAAATCAATTATAGCATGAAAACATAAAAAAAACTACTAAATTAAATAGTAGTTAATTCTTTTTCGCAAACATCAACAGCTTGTAACCCTTTAGAAGTTTCAATTAATTTAAAATCAACAATAGCGCCTTCTTTTAAAGTCTTATAACCTTCTTTAATGATTGCAGAATAATGAACAAAGATATCTTCTAAATCGTTATATTCAATAAAACCATAGCCTTTTTCATTATTAAACCATTTTACTTTACCTTGCATCATATCACACCTCGCCTTTCTACTTCGTACAGAAAACAACATACAGACCACTTCGGATCTTACTTGGTAACAATCTTTGAAAGAAAAAATTGCAAGTAAATAACCGATTTATTATCAAGCTATTCCAAAGATATCATATTTCAAAAACTATTAAAAGTTTAAAAGCGTCAAATATTAAATTCATAACATAAAAAATATATACTGTGAGAAAACAAAACCAAATATATTTTTGAAGCACAAAATAAATTGCTTTGAGTAAACTATATTTAATTATCAATATTATTGAGGTATAATAAGTTTGTAATAAGGAAGTAGAATATGAAAGAGAAGTTTGTAAATTCATCTATTAAATTTATTATGAAATACCAAGAATGTGATGATTTAAAATTAAAAAAATTAAATTATGGACTTCAAGGTATATACAGTTTAATAGTCAAATTAAGTGTCATAATTATAATAGCAATTATAACAAAGACTATAAAACAAACTATATGGTTCTTATTTTTTTATACAGGCATTAGAACATATAGTTTTGGCTGGCATGCAAAAACTAATATAGGCTGTTGGATATCAAGTATTATAGCATATAACATTATCCCATTATTGATTAAAAATTATATTATACCAGATATAATTGGATACATTATATTAGGAATAGCACTGATATCTATGATTTTATGGTCTCCAGCTGATACTCAAAAACGCCCATTAATAAGAAAAGAGCATCGAAAGAAATGCAAAATAATTTCAACAGCAGTAATAATTATATATATAGTATTATTTGTATTAAAGATAAATCATTTAATAAATAATGCCATCATATATGCAAGTTTTATTCAAAGTTTATTTATTAACCCATTATTTTATAAAATAACAAAGACTCAATTTAATAATTATAAATATTATAGAAAAACAATTAATATGGTTTAAATTAATAAAATAGATTTAAACAAAAAGTAAAGGAGGTAAGAAAATGGAATTTTTATCTAATATTATAAGTAAAGTAGCAGAATCAACAGCATCTACATTTACAATTTGGATGTTATTTGACGAACCAGAATGTCCTGAAGAATTAATATAAGTAAAAGAAAGTAACATCTTGCGATGTTATTTTTGTTTTCTTGTACTTATTGTACTTATAAAATAATTATTAACTACCTTTACACCCACTAATGCTTCACTATCCCTTAACATAGAAAATAAACCTAATCCTCTTTTTTTACCTTTTGTTGAATAATTTAAGTTTCCTAAATTATCAACATCTATTGTATTTGCAAAGCTATTTTTTATTTCTATATAAATACTATTGTCATCATCATATAAATTAATAATAACCAATTTACTTTTACTATTTAAACTTGCTTCTATAGCATTATCTAAACATAAAACTAATTTTTCTATAAGAACATTATATCTTCGAGGTCTTAACACATTAAAGATATCAAAACCAATTTTATTATTCAGCTTAAAATTAATATTTTCTAAATAAGGATAAGTTTTTTGATAAATAATTCCATTTAAACCATATGGAACACTTTTCATCTTTTTAGAATATGATAAATTTTTATTAGTTTTAAATACATAATCATCAATCAAAGAAATAGCTTTTTTATTAGAAACAGATTTTATACTAGAAAGCTTAGCCATTAAATTATGTTTAAATATTCTATTTTCATCATCAATTTTTATGTAAAAATCATTATTTTCTTTTAAAGTATTTAAGAATTTTTTATTTTCAAAACTGCTGATCTTTAGTTTTACTAAAACAATAAAGACTATTACTATTAAGAAAGCTATTATAAAAAGAAGGATATCAGTCTTTACTTTTTCAAGATTAGAAAATATACTAACTGCTAAAATACAAATAGAAAAGCAAAAAATAATTAAAGCATAATCAAAATATTCAATATTACTAAAAAAATCAACTATTTTATTTAAAACTTTTCTAATCCTATTATATTTTCCTATAAAAATAAAAGCAAAAAACACCAATATCGACATAAAAATTGAAAAAAGATTATAATAACTATCTAAATCCACATTAAAAATCATACAAAAACTTAATACTAACAACATAGATATTAAATCAAAAAGTATGCCAAATAAACCTATAATAAAAGTATTTACAAGAATTTTTTTAAGACTAGATCTATCAATAGTATAGAATAATATAGGATAAAAAATAAAATAACTTAATAATGTAATATATTCAATATTAAAATGTTTTAAGAAAGTCATAACTACAACACCAATTGCAAATAATAAAACTGAAAATCTTGATACTTTATCAACATTATTAATTTTATAAAATAAATAAGTATAACCAAAAGTCGACATTAAACAAAAGAAAAACCACACTATTAAAATCATTTATCTAATTCCTTCATAAACTTTTTTGATAAGAAATCAACTTTCATACCATTATCTAAAATCATGTAACCATTTTTATAATCTTTCTTTTCAATATGATCTATATTAACTATACAAGATTTATGACATTGTTTAAATCTACCATCTAGCAAAGTAAGCATTTCTTTAATAGTCATATTCACTGTATATTTATTAGTAGGAGTTACTATAACTAATTTTCTTTCATCAGTATAAATATACATAATTTCTCTATAATAAATACTTAATTCTACAGTATTAACTTTATAATTAAACATTTTATTATCAAAATTTCTTTTAATTATATCTTTAATATCCTTTTTAAATCTTTTATCAAAATCATGAAATTTTTCAATAAAATCAAAAACTTCATACACACCTCTATGAACACTTTCAAACATACTATCATGATTAGTGATAAAAAGAATTTCATTTTCATAATCAGTATCTCTTATAAGTTTAGCAATATTAATTCCACTTATTTTATCATTAAGTTCAACATCTAAAATATAGACTTTTCTTACATCCTTATTTTCAATTTCCTTTTTCAGTTCTGTATTAAATTTAGAAAAACTTAACACTTCTTTATCTTCTTTAACAACCTCGTCCAATAAAGATTTTATATGAACTATTTCCTCTTTATCGTCATCGACAACAACAAATCTTATCATTTTTTACTCCTCCATACCACACTTGTTTACTTTAGGCTATCACAAATAATTATAGTATAAAAAAATAATAATATCAATAAATAAAAGAAGTAATACCCCTTATTTTTTCACTTTAAGTAAACTTTGTGTAATATAATTTTTATAATTTTCTATATAATAAGAATATACATTTTTTATATGTATATTAAGAATACTTTTATTTAAACCAAAAAAAGCAATATCCTTATCAAAAAACGATTTTAAAGAATTTAAAATAGCAGGAATATCTTTAAAATAAGTCAGATCTAAATATAAAATATCTTTTAAATAAATAATAATATAGCTTTCATTAACTTCTACAAATATAACATTCATATCAGGAAATAGCTCTCTTATATCTAAAAAATCAACTTTAATAAATCCAAGATCATTAAATATACTTTCCAAAAAGAATAAATCACCTATACTAAAATAACCATTATTAACAAAAGTTATATTATCGCCAAACAACTTTGTTTTAATTTTTTCTTTTTTTAATATTTTATTAAATTCTTGCATAAAAACTTCTTTATTAACGATATATCCTTTTTGAATACAATTTTTTAAATCAACTGATATAATTCTATTTTTATAAACACAATGAAAACTATTTTCTACAATATAAACAATCATTAAATCACCCATTAAATTTCTTTTTTGTTGCTAGTCCCCCATTTATATGTCTAATTTTATTATGTTCTAAAAAGACTTTTTTAATCTTTAAATATTTATCAAAATCAATATATTTAAGATTTTTCATATGTCTATGTAAAGCAGATTTAGAAATATTAAAATAACTAGCTGCCTCTCTAATGGTAACTTTCGTTACCAAAATATAATCTGCTTCATCCAAAATATTATTACACATAAAAACCCACCCAATAAAAACTATGTTAAAGGTGAGTTTAGTATCACTAATTTAAAGTAGTTGCATCCACATCATAAATAGATTCTGGATTAACTAAAGCTCCATTATAATAAGCTTCAAAAAGCAAATTATTTTTATTTTCAGTTATGTTATTAGCACCACTTACACCAATAGTTTGTCCTTGTATTAACATATCTCCTACTTTAACTTTTACTTCTCCTAAACTATAATAAATTGTTCTAAGATTAGTATTATGTTCTATTTCTACTACATTACCAAGTATATCATCAGCACGTACATTTAAAACTTTTCCACTTAGAACAGCTATAGCATCAAAAGCTTCATTATCTTTATAAAGAATACCTGTATTTTTCATATAAGTATTTTGAAAATAAATAAGTGAATTCTCTTGTTTATCTGCTTCTGAATTTACATCATAGAAATACTTATCAACACTAACTGTTTCACTATTATAAGGTCTAGAAATAATTGGCACATCATTAGGCTCACTTATAACTGTTTGAGTATCTCTTGTAATAATCCCAATTGAATATAAATAATCAGGATTAGATTTCATCATACTACTTACTAAACTAACTGCTCCAAACACTAACATTAAAATAATCACATACAATGTAGGTAATACATAACCTTTAAGTTTTTTTTGTTTCAACACATTCACCATCCTCTAATAATAAAGTGAACAAGTTTTAAAAAAATATACAAATTAAACATAAAATAATTAAAAAAATTGTAATATTTTCTAAAAAGTTATAATACAAGACAAAACATGACAATTTATGGCTTAATCCTTATTAAGGATAGTAATTAAAAAGAAAAAAATACTACTCAAAGTAATATTTTTTATAAATTAGATATTTCTGTATTTTGATAATAATGTTTTAAAATATTATCATAAGTAAAGCCTTCTTTAGCCATACCTTGTGCTCCATATTGACTCATACCAACACCGTGTCCAAACCCAAGAGTTTTAATAATTACATTATCTCCACTAACACTTATCTCAAAATCATGTGATTTCAAACCAAGTTTATTAAAAACATCTCTGCCACTAAAATTTTTCCCATTTATAGTAATATTTCGTACATAGTGATTAGTATCTCTAGATACATTAGTTATATTAATTACATCACAGCTTATCCCTAACTTACTACAAAAATTAGATTTTATCATAGTTCTAGTTGAAGTATAAGCGCTATAATTTCTATCCCATTTTGAATCAACACTAACTAAATAAGATTTATTTTCATTAAAAACATCAGTTGCATTATCTGTATATCCATTAGATATAGCAAAATAATACGCAATTATAAGATTATCATTATAAGTTATAACTTGACCTTTTGTCGCATCCACAGCACTTTTAACTCTATTATAATAGTAATCAAAATCATTACCCCATTTGCTTTTCATTTGATCTATACTTAAATACACTTGATCATTAATAGTTGTACTAAGGACATAATTATTTAAATTTTTCATTTTATACATCGCATAAGTACGACTAGCTATCGCTTGTGCTTTTAAAGCTTCCATATTAAATGAAGCGGGCATTTCTCCAGCGATTACTCCAATAATGTATTCTTCTAAATCTATCGTATAAGGATTGCTTTTATCTTTATTATTACTAATTAAAACAGTTGGTTTAGAATCCTCTATAACTATTTTAGGCTCTTCTTCATTTTTAACAGGTATTTCTAAACTAATATTTTCCAAAGTATTACCTTTTAAAACAGTTTCTGTCTCATTATTATAAGTAACTATGGTAATTGGAAATAAAATAAGTACTACTATAACTAATAATTTATTCATAATAGTCTCCTCTAGCTAATTATATGTAGTATTATTTAAAAATATTTATTCATGCAAATAAAAAATTAGAATAATTCTCTAATTCTTTTCACAAAATTTAAAACGCCTTCCAAAAAACCAGCTTTTTTATTATCTAACATTTGTTTTTTATTTTTTAGCACTTCTTTTTGCAACCAAATAGGTAAATCATCGATACTTACATAAATATAGTCTAAAAAAGAAATGTAGTTTTCCTCAATAAACGAAATAAGTTTCTCCGAATTAGATTTCGTTAAGTAATGAAAATAATTCAAAGATGCATCAAAATTTATATCAAATATTACATTATCAGAGCCAACCAAAAAAGTATTAAACCCTAACATACTAAAATTAACAAAGAATTTGGTATTTGTGGAAAGTAAATTCCTTACATCTGTTTTGCAAAAACTAAAATCAGCCAAATATAAATTATAAAAATCAATTATAGCATCATTTAAATAATCCATATTTTTATCTAAAGCTTCTATTTTATTATCATTAATTCTAAAGCGAAATTTCACAACACGGTCAAATCCTAAAGTTAAAATACTAGAATTATAATTAAAATCAACATAGCTACAAAAAGAATATTCTCCTTTTATAGCTAATAAGACATTTATATAATCTTTTAAATTCTTTACTTTTTGATTAAAATCTTTAGCCTTATCACAATATATAGCACTTATATTTGTAAGACTTACTTCATTATCTCCTACTTCCCCACAATTCATAAATGCAGTATATAAATAATTATTAATCCTATTTTTACCTGTCTTTGAAATAAGTATTCTTTGTCTTTTCTTATAAGAAGAAATATCTAACTTTTTAGATGCATAAAAAACTAATAGATTATCTGTTATTCTATAACAAATCTTTTCAATTATAATTTTAGGATTAGAAGCTATAATAAGTTTACAAACTTTATTAATATCCTCCATTTTAACACCAGAAATACAAGTTTTAGATAATCCATTATTCTCTAAAGTTTCTCCAATATTAATATCTCTAGACTTTAAATTAGTAAAATCTTCATCTATTCTTTTTCTCATAAAAACACCCGTAAGAGGTATTATAGCAAAAATATTTTTTAAAGTCGAGACAAAACAGTTGTAAAAAACAGCTTAATTAAGTTATAATAATAAAAGAATAAGAGGGATAATATGAAACAACTATTAAAAAATATGAATATTAATAATAAACGTGTAATTTTAAGATGTGATCTAAATGTCCCTATTAAAGATGGAAATGTTTTAGATGAGACCAAAATAATAAAAAGTTTAGAAACAATAAATTATCTATTAAAAGAGAATTGTAAAATAGTTATTTTAAGTCATTTAGGACGTATTAAATCTGAAGAAGATAAAAAACAAAACTCTTTAGAACCTGTTAGAATTAGTTTAGCAAAATTACTCAATAAAGAAATAAAATTTGCTAATGACATATTAGCACCAAGTACTAAAGAAATAGCATTAAATCTCCAACCTGGAGAAATATTATTATTAGAAAACACTAGATTTTTAGATATTCCTAATAAATTAGAATCAACATTAAATGAAAAAACAGCAAAACAAATCGCTGAACTAGGTGAAATATTTGTATTAGATGCTTTTGCAAGTAGTCATAGATCTCATACTTCAGTTGTTGGAATATCTAAATTTTTACCAAGTTGCTTAGGATCCCTCGCTGAAGCAGAACTAAACCTATTAAATAATCATTTATCTAATCCTAAAAAGCCTTTTACTGTAATAATGGGAGGAGCCAAAGTAAATGATAAACTAGCAGTCATCAAAAGTTTATTAACAAAATGCGACCATTTACTATTAAGTGGTGGTATAGCCAATTCATTTTTATATGCGTTAGGTTTAAATCTAGGAGAATCTTTAAAAAATGATAATCCTGAAATAGTAAGTGAATTACAAAGTTTAATGCTTACTTATAAAGAAAAGTTTGCTTTTCCTCTAGATGCGATTGTATCATCAACCTATAATAATACTACTAATATTAAAAGTATTGGTAAAATAGAAGATAATGATATTATAAAAGATACAGGTGCTAAAACAATAGCAAAATACAAAGACATCCTAGATAATAGTGAAACTATATTTATAAATGGAACTATGGGGGTCTATGAAGAAAAAGAGTTTAAAAATGGTACTACCGAAATTTTTAATATCTTAAGTAAATATCCTGAGAAAGTAGTTATAGGTGGTGGAGACACAATTTCTGCCTTAAACAATTTAGGGTTTAGAGGTAAATTTGAAAACATTTCTAGTGGAGGTGGAGCCACATTAGAATTTATAGCAAATGGCACTCTTCCAGGAATAGAAGCTATAATGGAGGATGATGGTATTGAAGTACTTGATTTGTAATTTAAAAGCTCATAAAACCTATTATGAAATGTCTTTATATAAAGAATCTTTAAAAGATATTATAAGTAATAATATAGAGTTAATTATCGCCCCTAGCACACCATATTTATCTCTATTTAAAAATGAAAATATAGAGTTATGTAGTCAAGATATAAATATTAATAGTGATTTATATTTAACAGGTGATACAAGTATAGAAGCCTTAAAGAGTTTAGATGTTAAATATGCAATTATAGGACATTTCGAACGAAGAAAATATTATAATGAAAATCATAATATACTATTAAAGAAAATAAATTCAGCTTTAAATAGCGATATCAAAGTAATATATTGTATAGGTGAAACCAAAGAAGAATATTTAAGAAAAGTAAAACATCAAGTTATAGAACGAGATATAGCAAGAATATTAAATAATATTCCCGAAGAAAAAATGAGTGATATTATAATCGCTTATGAACCATCTTATTTAATTGGTAGTAATGAACCTTATGATATTCCAGAAATAGAGAGCACTATAAAATCCATTAAAAGAATAATTGAAAGCTATTATCATCATAAAGTAAGTATCATCTTTGGTGGTAACGTTAATGCATATAACATTAAAGAATTAAAAGCAATTAAAGAATTAGATGGTTATATACTAGGAAGTAGTTGTTTAAATCCAAATAACATACAAGATATATTAAATATAATTGAAAATTAAAATGCTCCAAGGCATTTTTTTCTTTAAAATAATGTAAAATTATCTGTAAAAAAACTAATTTCGACAACTTTCGACATCATTTTACATAACTAGACAAAACATGTCAAAACATTTTCTAGCTCTAATCGACATATTATGCTATACTAAGTATGCGTGTAGTAAATAAGGAAACTAAATAAAGGAGAAAGAAATGGAAAATACGACAAGAATTCTAGTAGTAGACAACAATCAAAATGTCATTAATAGAATTAAAGAGCAATTTAGTAGTCACGCAGTAATCAAAGTAGTAAAAACAATAGAGAATGGACAAGAAGCCTTGGATTACATCCTTGAAAACAAAAATGAATTCGATTGTTTAATTATGGATTTAATTCTTCCTGAAATAGATGGATTAACTATACTTGAGCAAATGAAACAAAAAAATATTAGAAAGAAAGTCATTATTCTAACAAGTTATAAAAAAGAATATACAATTAATATGACTAATAAATATGAAGTTAACTATTATATGTTAAAACCATTTAGTACTCTAGCTTTAGAGACAAGAATATTAGAATTAGGAGATAATAACAATATAAAAGTTAAAGCCTTAAACGACGATGAAAAAGAAGTACATGTAGCAATAAGCAAATTATTACATCAATTAGGGATACCAAGCCATATTAAAGGTTATACATATATTAGAGAAAGTGTCTTTTTATTTTATCGAGATAGCGATTCATATGGAGGTATCACAAAAGAGATATATCCAGAAGTTGCTCTAAGATATTCAACAACTGCTTCACGTGTTGAGCGTGCTATAAGACATGCTATTGAAGTAAGTTGGGCCAGAGGAGACTATGACTTAATGGAAGAAATATTCGGTAATAGTGTAGCATTTGACAGAACAAAACCAACAAATTCTGAATTTATCGCTACAATCGCAGATAGATTAAGGTTTGACAAAAAACTACTACATATATGAAATACAAGAGTGCACAGCACTCTTTTTAAAACTAATAAATTAAAAACATAATTTGTACTTTTAATAAAAATATAGTATAATAGATAAGAAAAAAGGTGATTTATCTTATGCGTAAAGTTTTAACTGTTGTTTTAGATGGTTGGGGTTATAGAGAAGAAGAATTTGGAAATGCTATAAAAATGGCTAATACTAAGAATTTTGATAAGTTATGGGAGACATATCCTCATACTACCCTTCATGCTTCTGAAGAATATGTCGGGCTAAATGAAGGTGAATTTGGCAATAGTGAAATCGGTCACATGACTATCGGAGCTGGAAGAAAAATAAATCAACATGGACCTAGAATAACTGAATTTTTAAAACAAATCAATAAAGATAACACTTTATTTAACGAATTTTTAGAAGAAGCTAAAACCAGAACCGTTCATATTATAGGTTTATATAGTAATGGTAAAGTGCACTCTAATTTAGATCATTTTTTAAGTGTATATGAACTATTAAAAGAAAATAATGCTATAAATATTCATTTTCATTTAATTACGGATGGAAGAGATACTAATACTAATGCTGCTGTAGATTTTATTCATGATTTAGAAGAAAAAATTGCTGATGATAAACATGCTGATATAACTAGTATATGTGGTAGATTTTATGCGATGGACAGAGATACAAATTATGACAGAACTAAAGTATATTATGACTTATTAACAAGAGGCATAGGAATTAAAGTAAAAACTGCCACTGAAGGCCTTTTAAATATGTACAAAAAGAATGTAACTGATGAATTTATATACCCTTTAATTGTTAATCCTGACAATATTATAAAAGATGGAGACATAATACTATGGATGAATTTTAGAAGTGACAGAGGAAAACAAATCATGCGTGCTTTTGCTTCTCCAAACTTTGAAGACATGCCAACCTACAAATTTGAAAACATCGATGTGTATTCTTTTTTCCCACTAGATAAAGACATAAAAACAAAAAACTTTTTAGAAGATATCAATGTTACAAATCCCTTAGGTATATATTTAAGCAATCTAGATATTAGTCAAGCAAGAATTGCCGAAACAGAGAAATATGCTCATGTAACTTACTTTTTTGATGGTATGTATAATGGAAAAATAAACAAATGTGATAAAATATTAATACCATCTCCAAAAGTGGAAACTTATGATTTAGCTCCTGAAATGAGTGCAACTGAAGTAACAAAAAAAACTATAAGTGCCATGGAACGTGATATTGACTTTATTTTTACAAACTTTGCAAATGCTGATATGGTAGGTCACACAGGTGATATAGAAGCTACAATGAAAGCTGTAACAACAATTGATGTATGTTTACAAAGACTTTTTGAAGTAGCTCAAGATAACTTTTATACAATGTTTATTATTGCAGATCATGGTAATGCTGATATAATGTTAGACGAAGAAGGTAAAACAGTGACTACTCATACAACAAGTAAAGTCCCATTCATTATAACTGATAGCAATATAGAATTTAAAAAAGGTGGAGATTTAACTAACATTGCTCCTACAATTTTAGAATATATGGATATTGCAGTACCAAAAGAAATGGAAGATTCAGCCAGTTTAATAAATTAAAAATATTCATAATTATGAATATTTTTTAGTTTTTAAGTCTGTATTTATAGACTAAAAATTAAAAATTTGTTAGAATTTAAAAAGGAGGTTATTTCATGAAAAGATTAGAGCAAATTAATTCAATTATAGATCGTTTAATTGCAGAAGCTACAAACCATGATCTTCAAAGTAAATTAGAAGATTTAAAGCCTAAAAGAAAATTTCTTGCAAGAATAAGAAAACAAGATATCTCTTTAGAAGAATATCAAACAACAATCAAAAAAATTACTTATTTAATATACAGGGAAATTTTAAAAAATCATCCTTTTTCTTTAAATCAAAGTGATCATAAAAACTATAAATTATCTAGTGTTTTAAAAAGGTTTTATAACCTTCATTATGCACTCAGTATTAGTAAAGACAAAGCAAAACTTTACCCAATCTCTCTAGACGAAAAAACTGCTAAAGAAATTTATAAAAATGAATTATTGTCAATAATTCAAGAACACATAACAACTAAAGAAGATTATGATAGTCTATTTAATAAAAAAATTACTTTATACCAAGAAAGAATAGACTTTTATAAACAAACATTAAAAGAAATAGAATTACGTCCCTACTATGGTACTCCAAAGTTTATGTATGAGCATGCTCTATACATTATGGAATGTGCAAATAAATTACCTGTTAAACAAATGGATTTCACTAAAGTCATACAAGAAATGAAAGCTTTTATAGAACAATATCCTGAAACATCAACTACATTAATGTCAGAATGTTATCCATATTTCGATAAAACATATAAAAGTAATTTTGAGAAATTTGAAGAAAATTTCTTAACTATTTTAAATTATGAAAACTCCTTAATGCCTACTGTAGCTAGCATATGGAAAAGTTATTTAAGTGATCCTAAAAACCACAATAATAGTTCATTTAAATATATTATCCATGTATTCTCAGAAAATTTAGTTCCACCAAAAGAAATGAGAAAAGCTTGTTGCAGCTTAGCAACAGAACAATTATTAACTACTCCTTATGGAAATTGTGGTTTAATATATGATTTTACACCTGAAGCTTTAGAAACTATAAGCACTGAAGATGCAAAATCTTGGGAATTAACTAAAAGTGAATTTATAGAAAATGAGTTTCCTTTAAAATGGCAATTTACACCTAGTAATATGTTTTATGAAGATCCTGAAATATCAAAATTAATCTTACCAACTGATTTAGAAAAAGCTGGAATAGCAAATAATTTAGTATTTAATCAAGAACTATTAAATTACCAAACTTATTGTGCTTATACAGAAATCCTCTTAAATTCCAACGCCAAAGCTATAGGAGTTTTCTACACCGATGAATGTCAAAATGTTGAAGAAATAAAACAATATGCTAAAAAATATAATTTGCCTTTAATTCATTTATCACAACAACAATTAAGAACACAAGCTGGATTAAACCCAATAGCTGTTAGAATTGATATAAATAAAGAAGTTAGCCCACAAATAAGTCGCTAACTTTTTTTATTTTTCTAAAAACCTTAATTGCACAACAAACATTTATAAAATATAAAAAAATAAGTACATTTTTCATACTTATTCTTGAATATTTTCTTCTTTAAAAACTTTTTCCGCATTACTAATATCATTTTCAGTACCTTTTACATAATAAAACAATGTTGCTTTTTTCGTATCATTAGTAGTTTTGCCGCTTACAGAGTCTAGGACGACTCCAACCACATTATCTGGTGTTTCATACCAATGAGCTTCTTGATCTCTTTGAAGATCTTCTATTGTATCAGCCCAAATATTTCTTGAACGATAAGAATCTGCGGAACTAGTGTCTCTATTATCATCATACCCTACCCAAGTAATCATAAGAATATCAGGATTATACCCTGCAATCAGATAATCTTTTGAAGAAGAACCAGTTTTAACTGCATATTTTCTAGATAATTTAGAAGCAATAGATAAACACGTAGGATTAGTATAATCTTTAAATTGACTATTAGTAGTAGTTGTAAGCATTTCATTTAAAATGTAAGTATAGTTTTCATTTAAAACAAATTCTGAAAGGTCTTTTTTCTCATATAATACATTACCCTCACTATCTTCAACTCTTCTAATAAGATTAACTTCTTTTTTATAACCACCTGTTGCGAAAGTATTATAACCTCTTGCCAAATCTAAAATAGACATCCCCCCTGTACCTAAAGCTAAAGATGGATTAGGATCTAATTTAGCTTTTATCCCCACTCTTTTCGCTGTATCAACAAGTTTCTCTGGCCCTAAAAACATATTAGTTTTAACAGCATAAACATTATCTGAAAAAGATATAGCTGCCGCCATAGTTATTGGTTTATTTGCATAAATACTAGCATAATTAGTTGGCGAATAAATATTACCATTACTTAAAGTAAAAGAAGTATACTGACTATTAAAAGTAGATGATGAAGTCATTCCTTCTTCTAAAGCTCCATAATATAGAAATGGTTTCATAGTAGAACCTACTTGTCTATTCGCTTGTGTTGCCCTATTAAACTGGCTTTTAGCATAATTAACGCCCCCTGATAAAGCAATTATACCACCAGTTTTCGGATCAACAATTATACTAGCAGATTGCAAATCCGTATCATTCATATATTTTAAAGTATTTTTTTCTAAAGTTTCTTGGGCATTTAAATCTAAATAAGTATAAACTTTGATTCCCCCATTTTGAATTAATTTTTCTGGGATTGTTTTAATACTTTTAAGTTCACTCATCACAGCATCCTGATAATATAAAAGCATATCTAAGTTTTCTTCAGCGATTTTACCATAAATAGGTATTTGTTCTTGAAATAAACTGTCAAATTGTTCTTGGGTAATATAACCATTTTGAACCATACTTCTTCCTACCATTTTAGCTCTTTTAATCGACAAATCATAATTAGCCTTAGGATTATAATATTCTGGGCTATTTGGAATACCTGCCAAAATAAGCGCTTCTTCTAGTGTTAAATCTAATGGTTCTTTATTAAAATAATATCTACTAGCATTCCCTATTCCATAATTACCTTGGCCATAATTAATATTATTAAGATAACCCTCAAGTATTTCATCTTTCGTAAAATGAACTTCAAGTTCTAAAGTTAAAAAAGCTTCTTCAATTTTTCTTTTCCAAGAAGTATTAAAATCGAGATAAATATTTTTAATATATTGTTGTGAAATTGTTGAAGCTCCTTGCGTTATTTTACCATTTTTAATATTTTGATACATAGCTTTAGCAATTCTAAGATAATCAAATCCATGATGTTTATAAAAATTTTTATCTTCAATACTAACAACAGCATTTATCAAATTATAATTAACATCTTCCAAATCAACCCATTTGCGAGTTTTACTTCCCTGATAGACAAGTTCATCTTTACTATCATACAAATAAAATTGTCCCGCTGTTCTAAGTTCCAATTTAGGACTCAAATAAGCATAAGTATATAAGCCAACAATAACAATAATAAAAGATAAAAAGCCAAAAATACAAGACTTCATCATAAATCTAAGCACTTTCATTTATGCCTCACCCTTATTAATATGATATAAAATAAATAAATTATAAGCAAAAAGCATTAAATAGTTTGACAAAAAAGGCTATTATATGATATTCTAAAATTAATTAGGAGAATGTCTATGAAAAATATTATCAACAATATTAGACGAAGAAGACAAGACACACTTGTAGAAAAGTAAACTATTACTGGATACAAGTGAATTTTATAGTGCTTGTATTCATAGAAAAATTATAAAAGTAAGCCTATGTGTACAAGCACATAGGCTTTTTATATTGTAAATAGTATATACATTTAGTATAATTTAAACATAAAAGAGGGATAAATATGAATCACAATCTTAATATCAAAATATATGAAAATAATATTTTATTATCAGCAACAGATACAAATTGTTTAATTGAAGATAATTTTTTAAGTTACAACACTGATAGTGATAACATCAGAATAAATTTAAAAGATTTTAGTTTCACTAAAGAAAATGTTGAAAGTATATTAAAAATAACTAAAGATAAATGTACGTTAACATTAAAAGAGATAAAACAAAGCTTAGATATTCCTTTGGATTATATAAATTATACTTTTGAGAATAATAAAAATGTATATCTTGAATATAAGCTTATAAGTCAAGATTTTCCTTTAAAAATAATATTAGAAATTGGAGATGAAAAAGATGAAATATAAAATAGAAGTATTAGAAGAAAAAATAAAAAATGCTTTAAAAGAATTAGGCTATGAAACTGAAATTGTTATTATTAATCCTTCCAATAGACCTGAACTAGGCGATTATCAATTTAATGGAATCATGCCTTTAGCAAAAATCTATCATAAAAATCCTGTTGAAATTGCAAATGAATTAGTTTCTAAAATAAAAGACTTTCCAGAAATTAAAGAAGCATCAGTCGCTGGCCCTGGTTTTATCAATTTAACATTTACAGATGAATTATTACTAGAATTTATGAATGATAGCGAGAAAGATATAACAAGCAATTACAATTTAGGAATTAATAAAACCATAGTTTTAGATTATGGTGGTCCAAATGTTGCTAAAGTATTACATGTTGGTCATTTAAGAAGTGCCAATATCGGTGAAGCTTTAAAAAGATTATGCAATGCCGTTGGATGCACTACTATATCTGATGTTCACCAAGGAGACTGGGGACGTCCAATGGGTATGGTCATATTAGAAATTAAAAATAGATATCCTGATTTAGCATACTTTAAAGAAGATTATAATGGCGAATATGTAGACTTTGAAATAACAAATGAAGATTTAATTGAATTATACCCTATCGCTACAACTAAAGCTAAAGAAGATCCTGAAATCATGGAAAAAGCTAGAACAATCACATATGAATTACAAAACAAACATAAAGGTTATTATGCATTATGGCAAAGTATTGTTAAAACTAGTTTAGATGAAGTAAAAAAAATATACAAAGATTTAAACACAACCTTTGACTATTGGTATGGCGAATCAGATAATTTTGAATATATGGATAAAACATTAGAATTTTTATATAGTAAAAATGTTATAACAGATAGTGAAGGTGCTAAAGTAATAGATGTCAAAGAAGAAACTGACAAATTAGAAATTCCTCCATTAATAGTGATAAAAAGTAATGGAGCTGTCTCATATGAAGCGACAGATTTAGCGTGTCTTTATGAAAGAATGCAAGATTTTAAACCAGATGAAGTATGGTATATGACAGATAAACGTCAAGAATTACATTTCACTCAAACATTTAGAGCATCATACAAAAGTGGTTTAGTTCCAACATCTACAAAATTAGTATTTAATGGTTTTGGCACTATGAATGGTCCAGATGGTAAACCATTTAAAACTCGTGATGGTGGAGTTATGCCTCTTAAAGATTTACTAGACATGGTAACAATTGAATGTGAAAAAAGATTAATGGAAACCATTACGGAAAATCGTGATAAGATAGCTAGAGTTATTGCAGTTGCAGCGATAAAATATGCAGATCTTTTACCATATAGAGCAACAGACTACAATTTTGATATAGAAAAATTTACAGATTTAAATGGTAAGACAGGAACGTATCTATTATATTCAACAATTAGAATGAAATCACTTTTACAAAAAGCAAAAGAAAATAACATTGAATTTAACGAAATGAAAAACATTAGTAACAATGCTATCAAAAAAATTATTATAGCTATGTTAGATCTAAAAAGAGTAATAAAGAGAAGCTTTGAGAATTGTTCTCTAAATGAAATTACCGAATATTTATACAAGATAACTAATCTTTATAACAATTTTTATGCTGATAATAAAGTTTTAACAGAAGAAAACTTAGAAAACAGAGAAAGTTTTTTAGCTCTTACCAAAATCATATATGATAACAATTGTTACTTACTAAATATATTAGGAATAAATATCCCTGAAAAAATGTAATTTAAGATTGACAAATATATGAGTTTATATTACAATTACAAAAGTTAGAAATGACAACACAAATTTAAAATAAAAACATATAATGTCATGAGCTAACAAAAAGGAGATTTAAAATGAAATTAACTGATATATCAAAAGAAGAATTAGAAACCATGAATTATGACGATATAGCTTACATAATCTTAAATGAAAATAAAAAAGCCGAAAAAATAAATGTATTATTTAAAAGTGTATGTGATGCATTAAATTTAAGTGAAGCTGAATATGAAGCCAAAATCGCTGATTTCTTTGAACTTCTTACAACAGATAAAAGATTTATCATGTTAGAGGATGGTTCATGGGATCTAAGAGAATTACACAATCCAGAGGTTATAATAGACGATGAAGATGATGAAGAAACAATCATAGACGTTGAAGAAACAATTAATGAAGCTGAAGAAGAAGAGGAAACAGATATTTTCTATGACGCTGACAATGATGATGATTTACCTGATGATGATTTAGAAGATTTAGTAGTAATTGACGTAGATGAAGAAGAAGCAAACAATTAATGTTTGTTTTTTTAAACGTTTTTGATATAATAAATAATTAGAGAGGAAGAATTATATGTTTGAAAGATTAAATGCCATTGTAGACAAATTTAATGAACTCCAAACTGAGTTAACTAATCCTGATATTATAAGTGATTATAATAAATTAAAAGCTTTATCAAAAGAATCTAGTGATTTAGAGGAAACAGTAAAAAAATATCAAGAATATAAAGATACTGAAGCTGGAATAGAAGATGCTAAAGCTTTAATGAAAGATGAAGAGCTAAAAGAAATGGCTACTTTGGAATATGAATCATTAAAAGAAAAATTAGAAGTATTAACTAAAGAATTAGAAATTTTATTAGTACCAAAAGATGAAAATGACGGTAAAAATGTTATCATGGAAATCAGAGGAGCTGCTGGTGGTGATGAAGCCAATATTTTTGCAGGAGACTTATATCGTATGTACACATATTATGCAGAGAAAAATAATTGGAAAATCGAAGAATTACATGCTTTAGAAGGAACAAGTGGAGGTTATTCTCAAGTTGAAATCCTAATTAAAGGTGAAGATGTTTATAAAAAACTTAAATACGAAAGTGGTTCTCATCGTGTTCAAAGAGTACCTGTAACAGAAACACAAGGACGAGTTCATACATCCACCGCAACAGTATTAGTTATGCCTGAAGTTGAAACTGCTAATATAGAATTAAAAGAAAGTGATATAAAAATGGATGTTTATCATTCAAGTGGAGCTGGTGGCCAATCTGTCAACACTTCAAATTCCGCAGTAAGACTTACTCATATACCAACTGGAATTGCAGTTACTTGCCAAGTTGAACGTAGTCAGTTAAAAAATAGAGAACGCGCTATGAATATGTTAAAAATTAAAATTAATGATGAAATAAGAAACAAAGAGGAGCAAAAATTAGGAGAAGCTAGAAAGAACAAGATTGGTACAGGAGATCGTTCAGAAAAAATCAGAACATATAACTATCCCCAAAATCGTGTAACAGATCACAGAATAAACTTCTCAATTATGAGTCTAGACAGAGTCATGGATGGAGAATTAGAACCAGTTATTGAAGCTTTACAAACAGAAGACTTAAGATTAAAACTCGCTGGTGAAACTTTTGAATAATATTGGAACTGCAGATTTAAAATTGCTAAAAGAATTATATCCTAATAATTTTAATGAAATAGAGCAAAAATTAAAAGAAAACTACCCTATTCAATATTTAATTGGATATGTAGACTTTTATAATACCAAAATAAATGTTAATAAAAATGTTTTAATACCTAGATTTGAAACTGGACTATTAGTTGATAAAACTATAAAGTTCTTAAAAAATAAGAATTATAATTCCTTAATAGATATATGTACAGGAAGCGGTTGTATTGCTATATCTTTAAAAAAGCACACCAATTTAGAAATAGATGCTTGTGATATTAGTGAAGAAGCCTTAAAAGTTGCTAATATCAATGCATTAGAAAACAATGTTAATATAAATTGCTTTAAATTAGATATATTAAAAAATACACCTAATAAAAAATATGATTGTATCATTTCTAATCCTCCTTATGTTTTAGAAAATGAATACACATCTCCTGAAACCAAATATGAACCAAGTATAGCATTATATGCTAGAAATAATGGATTAGAGTTTTATGAAAGAATTCTATCTACTGCAAATAATTACTTAAACAAAAACGGCTCAATTATATTTGAAATAGGAGCAACACAAAGTGAAGCCATAAAAAAAATAGCTTCATACTATTTCCCAAATTCTAAAATAACCATAGAAAAAGACTATAATAACTATGATAGATTTATATTCATAGAAATATAGTCTTTTTTTAATTAAGTTCTAACGAACAGGTTGTTTTTCTACTGTATCAGATAATTCTGTATTATACATTCCATTTATTAATGAAGAATCTGCAGCAGGTAAAGCCATTATTTTAGACACAGCATCAATAAATTCATCTCCGCCTTTTTTAAATAGAATAGGACGCGCTTTAGCAGCAGCTAAAGCTTCCTTCAATACCATTAATTCATCTCTAAGTTCCATAATAAAACCCCTTTCATAGAAAAGTATTCTACCACATTTAGCCAATAAAATCAATCACAAAGTTTGTAAGCAAATAACTTAGCCCAAAACTAAGAGATAAAACCAAGAGTTTTGCTTCTATCTCCTTATTTTTCTTCATAAACTGATTAAAATTAACACCATTAAAGATAAAAATTGACATCAGAGTAAAAAATGTATATAAATAAATTTCAATTCTCATTAATTTTCTTCCTCATACTTCTTAATTTGTTCAAATCTTTTAATTCTTCTTTCTAAAGTTGGCATCGGAGTATTTATAAAAGCCTCTATAATATCTTTAACCAAATTTATGTCTGGAGTAATCTCACTCCCAAGAGCCAAAATATTCGCTCCATCATGATCTCTTCCTAAAAAAGCATCCTGAACTGTTGCAGCCCTCACACATCTAATTCCTTTTACTTTATTCGCTGCTATACAAACGCCACTACCAGAACCACATATAAGAATACCAAGAGAATTATTGTTATCTCTAACTTTCTCACCCACAGTAAAAGCAAAATCAGTATAATCATTAATTTCTCTATCATCAATAAAAGGATCTACAACATCATAATCATAAGTTTTTAAATATTCAATGATTCTATTCTTCAAATCTTTTCCGCGATAATCCGCTCCAACATATATAGTCATATTAAAAGACCTCCAACTTAATTATACCAAACATTTAATAAAAGAAAAAAATAAAAAATTAAATTATACTTAAACTTTACTTATAAATCTTTACACAAGTAAAAATAATATGCTAAAATGTTATTATCAGGTGGAGTAAGATGGAAGCTAATATTTTATACAATGGAAAATGCATTAATGAAAAGAAACATGATACATCAATTTTTTTGCATGAAGACAACATAATTACCATTATCCATTTAGTTGAATATCAAAATAGTGTATTTAAAAGAAGAATCGAATTTAAAAAAAGAACAAATGATAAAAACAGATATATAACTTATTCTTACCATGTCGCTCCAAACATAGTTTTTTCTGGAGAATTAGTAATATCAGAAGAAGATATAATAACGGGTAACATAAGTTATCAAATATTAAAGCCTAATAGTACATCTATTACAGAAGGTTACTATTTAACCATTAAATATAGCAGCTATCATATAGAGCATATTTTAACATATCAAATACAAAGGAATCGAATAGATGAAAAAATACTATCTCCTCTTTCCACTTCAATAATCGAAAGCTTTTTATTTAACATATTAAACGGAATAAATAATTTACATAGCATAAAAAATAAACCTCTTTTTCCTCCCACTCCAAGTATAACAGCAATATTTAAAGAAGAACAAAACATTTTAGGGCTAATAAAAGATTTAATAAAAGAATATCCAGAATTAGAAGATTTTTTATATCATTATAGACCAGTTTTTAAAAGAAAACGTACTTTATAATATTAAATTTAAAAACAATTAAGTTGCAGTTTTCTAAAATTTTCATTATAATTAAGACTGGTGATAAAAATGTTTACTGATACACATTGTCATATATTCAAAGAATATTATGAAAACATAAATGAAATATTAGAAACTGCCAAAAATGTTGGTATAAATAGAATTATAAACAATGGCTGTGATACTAAAAGTAATTATGAAGTAATAAATCTTTGTAATAAGTATGAAAACGTATATGGTGCAATAGGTATACATCCTGAGAATGTTGAAAGCTATTCTAATGATGATTTAAAGTATATTGAAGAAAACTTAAATAATCAAAAAATTATTGCTATTGGAGAAATTGGACTAGATTATCATTATACAAAAGATAATAAAGAAAAACAAATAGAACTATTTGAGCGCCAATTAAAAATAGCTGAAACCTATAATATACCTGTTATAGTTCATTCTAGAGAAGCAACTGAAGACACTATAAACTGTATAAAAAAATATAAAGTAAAAGGAGTAATACATTCATTTTCTGGATCAATAGAAACTGCCAAAATATATATAAAAATGGGATTTATTTTAGGAATTAATGGTGTAATAACCTTTAAAAATTCTAAGTTAAAAGAAGTAATAAAAGAAATAGATCTAAAAGACATAATATTTGAAACAGATAGTCCTTTTCTTACTCCTGAGCCATTTCGTGGCAAAAAAAATGAACCAGCAAGAATTATAAATATCGCTGAATTTATATGTAATTTAAAAGAAATTAGCAAAAGTCAAGCATCAATAATTACCAACGAAAATATAAGTAGGATTTTTGACATTTAAAGCTGTTTATGATATTATGTTTACAAGCCAATATAGAGGTGAAAAAATGAAAGGTAAAAAATTATTTTACTTAAAAAATATATTTGAAATAACAATTATAATAGGCATTATATTTAGTTTAAAAACATCAAGTACTAAAATAAATACATATAGTAGTAACGAAAACATGAATAAAAATGTAAACTTATCAACTATGGCAATATATATAAACAAGGAAGAAGAAGAAAGAAGAAATGAAGAAGCCTTACAATATTATTTATGGGGAGTATTAGATAGTTACACTGGAGATTTAACAGGATATGGAGCTTTTTGCCCTTTATGTACTGGCAGATTAGCATGCATGTCTAATCTTGATTTAAGTAATGGACGTACTACGTATGAAGATAAAACATATGGCGAAGTACGAATAGTCGCATCTAGTAAAAATCTTCCATGTGGTAGTATAATTCGTTTTAATAGTAAAAGAATAAGTGACAAAGCAACTCTAGCAATAGTTTTAGACCGTGGAGTATTAGGAAATGATATTGACTTATTAAGTCCAAGTGAAGATTATGCTGCTAAATATGTTGGACGAAGCAAAATAACATATGATGTTTTAAGATCAGGATGGGAAAAGAAATAACCCATCTTTTTAAAGATAAAAAAACAAAAGGAGTAAAGCTATGGAAATAAAAGCTAAAAAGAGTTTAGGACAAAACTTTCTAAAAGACGAGAATATACTAAAGAAAATATGTGAAAGTGTTACGACTAATAATCAAGATCTAATAATAGAAATAGGTCCTGGTACAGGTGCCCTAACAAAACATTTAGTAAATAAAAACTCCAAATTAGTATGTTATGAAATAGACACAAGAATGGAGGATATTCTAAAAAAATATGAAAATAATCAAACAAAAATAATATATCAAGACATACTAGAAAGTAATATTATAGAGGATATAAAAGAAATAGAATATGAAAAAATTTACATTATCGCCAACATCCCCTATTATATAACTACACCGATAATTAAAAAAGTTATGGAATTACCTAAACTTGAAAGTATGACCCTCTTGGTTCAAAAAGAAGTTGCCGAACGTTTAGCAAGTAAGCCTGGGAATAAAAGTTATGGATCATTAACAGTATACCTAAATTACTATTTTGAAATAGAATATTTATTTACAGTCAAAAACAATTGTTTTGAGCCCATACCAAAAGTAGATAGTGCAGTTATAACCTTTAAAAAACGCAAAGATAAATTTGAAGTAAAAAATGAACATACACTCTTCAAATTAATAGAAGATTCATTTAAATTAAAAAGAAAAACATTAAAAAACAATTTAAAAGAATACAATTGGACTAAAATTTATGAAATATTACAGCAAAATAATTTAACAGAAAATACGCGTGCGGAAGAAATATCATTAGAAATATTTATTGATATAGCAAACAACTTATCTTAAGTTACCAAAAATGGTAACTCTTTTTTTTAATAATTTAAATAACTCGAGCATATAGTTTTAATGGTGAATTAAAGTGGAATTAAAAAGAGGAGATTTAGTTACCAGAATAAGTTATAACCATGACACAGTATTCAAGATTACTAACATAAAAAATGATATTTATTATTTAAAAGGTACCGAAGTAAGATTATATGCGGATGCTGAAAGATATGATTTAGTAAAATACAAAGAAGTAGAACAAGATAAAAAAGAAGAAACAATTGAAGAAGAATTATCATTAGATAGAACTGAATATTTCTATATACCAGGAACTATATTACACATTGATGGAGACAAAGAATATTTAGATAAATGTTTAAATTATTATAAAAAAAAAGGAATATATGCTATTGGAAAAAAAGTCAGTGAAGAACACATATATGAAAATATTCTAAATCTTTTAAATGAATTTAAGCCAGATATTATCATTATAACAGGGCATGATGCTTACTACCCTAAAAAAGGTAATGTGAAAGATTTAAACAACTATCGTAATTCCAGTAATTTTATCAAAGCAGTAAAAAAAGCTCGTATATATGAAAAATCTCATGAAAAACTAGTTATAATCGCTGGAGCATGTCAATCTAATTATGAAGAATTAATTAAAGCTGGTGCAAACTTTGCCTCTTCTCCCAAAAGAATTAACATTCATGCATTAGATCCCGCAATAATTGCATCTACTCTTGCCTTAACAGAAAAAAATAAAGAAATAAATTTAATAGAGCTGCTAGACAAAACAAAATACGGTCATGATGGCATGGGTGGCATAAAATGCAGTGGATTAATGTATGTTGGATTTCCACGAGAATAGGAGGATAAATTGAATCCAGAAATAATAAAAGAAAAAATTGAAAAAGATATAGGAAAAAAAGTGCGAATAACAGTATATGGTTTAAGAAACAAAACCAATCTTTATGATGGTGTAATTAAAGCGACATATCCTAACATTTTTACTATATTTGATGGTTTAAGTGAAAAAAGTTTTAGTTACCGAGATGTAATAACTGGCGATATTAAAATAAAATACGAGTAAACACTTGCTATTTGGTTATTTTTGCTATAAAATATAAATAAGTAAAGGATATAATTACTTTAGAAGGGAAAAATATTTATGCAAATTACATCAGTAACTGTTCGCAAAATTGAAAAAGAAGGATCAAGAATGAAAGGAATCGCTAGTATTCTATTAGACGATTCATTTGCAATTCATGACATTCGTATCATAGAGGGAGATAATGGATTATTTATCGCTATGCCTAGTAGAAAAACTGCTACTGGTGGATATAGAGATATAGCTCATCCAATTAATCCTGATGTACGTAAAATGTTCGAAGATGCTATTTTAGACGAATATAAAAAAGCAGAATAATTAAGACTTGCATAAGCAAGTTTTTTTATGTATAAAATTATATTATAAAACATATGCTTTTATAAAGGAGAAATAGAAAATGGACAAAGTTGAAGATATAGTAAGTTATGGTTCACATGAATTAAAAATAATAGACAGACGTGAAATAGCATTAACTGGTATAAAAAAAATTACTAGTTTTGATGCTGAAGAATTTTTACTTGAAAGCAATATGGGGCCAATATTAATCAAAGGATCTGGGTTAGAAATAATGCGACTAGATACTCATGATGGAAATGTTAAGATCAAAGGAAAAATAAATGGTTTTAATTATTTAGATAATAAAGAAAAAGCTAAAGAAGAAAGTTTAATAGCCAAATTATTTAAATAATGGATGCCAAAACTCAAATTATAGTTTTACTATTTTCATACTTTTATGGTTTTTTCTTTTTTTATCTAGCATATATAAATAAAAAAATAATAGATAAGAAAAACAAAATATATCGTAGCTTAATAACAACATTATTTATGTATAATATAGTCCTAATATACATAATAATCATATACAAAATAAATAATGGGAAATTTCATATTTATTTCTTTATAATGATAATCATTGGTTTTATTACAAGTATTAAATTCCAAAAAAAATTGTTAAAAAATGTCAAACTACACAGTTTACTTGAAAAAAGAAAAAAGAAATGCTATACTATAAAAAAATAGGGGTGATAGTTTGAAGAAAGGCGTCACAAAAAAAGAAAAAAGAAGATTAACACTAATTATTTTAACATTTATATTTATTATAACTTTCATGTGTATAAATATATTTCCAGACTGGTTAAAAATAATGGCTAACAAAAAAGAATTAACAATATTAGAAACATCATATAAAGAATTATTAGACAATGAAGAAGCACTAAAAGCAGAGGTACAAAAACTCCAAAATCCAGAATATTTAGAAAGATATGCAAAAGAAAAATTTTTATATACAAAAGACAGAGAAATAATTATAAGAAAATCAGATACCAATTAAGTATCTGATTTTTTATCAAGAAGATCTATTTTCAAAAAACTTATCAATACTAACCCCAAGGGTTTGTGAAATATTCCATAAGACTGGTATACTAATTCCTTGAACCTTCCCTGTTTCTAAGGAACCAATAAGACCTGTAGAAACATTACATACATCAGCTAATTTAGCTTGAGATATTTTTTTGTTAGGATGATTCAAATTATACAAGCCTCTATAATATCTTACATTAGCACCGATAACTTTAAATATATCTCCTCTCGATTCTTTTATATATAGCATAATAAATCCCTTTCTAGTGCTACTAAAAATAAAATTCACCATGTTATATACAATAAATTTATATCCGATATAATTCTAACATATTTTTATGTCATTAACAAGTATTTAAAATATATTTTCAAGATTTAAATTTTATGCTATAATAACTTTGTAAAAAAGAAGGAGTTTATATGAAAAGATTAACAAATGAAAAACTAAAAAAAGAGTTTCGTAAAGTAAATAATAACTTAATTATCGCAATAGTCTGTTTAATATTAGGATTTATTTGTTTAGGATTAGGTTATTATACTGAAAATCGTACTCCAAAAGATACAAAGTATCTAAATGAAATCATTGAAAGTGAAACTTCTGAAAAAGAAGATATTAAAGTAAATGTAAAAGTATCAATGGAACCTGTATTATTTGCCAAAATGAGTAATAATTCCACTAAGAAATTTTACATAACTGCTGACGACAAATATTACTACATAGTTTCATTAACTGAAGCGCAATATAATGACTTAAAAAATACTGACTTAGAAAAAGAACCAATAACAATTTATGGTAAAACAAAATTAATATCAAGTGATATTAAGAGACTAGCAGAATCATATTACAATAATGCCATGGAAAAAGAAGAAGACAAAATTAAAACAGACGAAGTTTTTTACAAAATTTTTGGAGATATATATTTAGATTCAACTAATGAAGATACAGGTTCAATTATTCTTTATGTTATTGGTGCCTTATGTATGTTATTTTGGACATGTTTCTTCCTAGCATTTATCATTATGAAAGTTAAATTAGAGAGTTCATTTAAAAAAATTGATGATGAAGAATTAAGAAAAATTGAATCAGAAATTGATGATAAAGATGCATTTCATTATGAAAGAGCTCATTTAATATTAACAAAAAATTATATTATAAGTTTCCTAAGTGGATTTAAAGCTTTAAAATATGAAGATATCATATGGTTATACGAATACAGACTAAGACAATATGGAATGACTACTCAAAAAAGTATAATGGTAATGGATAAAACAGGAAAAGTTAA
Organism: uncultured Bacilli bacterium; assembly: GCA_910587745.1. Lineage (GTDB taxonomy): Bacteria > Bacillota_I > Bacilli_A > RF39 > UBA660 > Caccenecus. The sequence continues at coordinate 5,885 of CAJUNE010000013.1, read as the reverse complement.
ACCATTAATAACTCTTGATGGTGTAACTAAAAAATCAAAACTAGTATTTGATGAAATAGCAGATACAATATTAAGTAAAAACAACAAAATATTAGTAGGATACAACAAAGAAAACAAAAAGAAAATAAAAGAAGAATATAATTTTTAAATAGCTATTTAGCTATTTTTTTTATAATTAAACATATATATTAATATGAAAAAAATAATAAAAATAGGAATAATAATAATTTTATTAATAAGTGCCTTATTCATTAATAAAGAAGTCAAAGCTTTATTACCATTAAGTGGCAAAATAATCATTATCGATCCTGGCCATGGTGGAAAAGATCCTGGCACAATCAGTAATGAAACTTATGAAAGTGAGATCAATCTTCAAATAAGTAAATATCTCGAAATAGAGTTAACCAAAATGGGAGCAACAGTAATATTAACAAGAGATGGAAATTATGATTTATCGACACCAAATGCTAGATGGCGTAAAAAAAGCGATTTTGACAACCGCATTAATTTAATAAATAATAGTAAAGCTAATTTATATTTATCTATTCATTTAAATTATTTAAATGACTCAAAATATTATGGAGCTCAAGTATTTTATGATAATGATAAAAATAAAGTTATAGCCAGTTCAATTCAAGAAATATTAAATAATGAATTAAATAATGATCGTAAAATAAAAAGTATTCCAAACAGAACTTACATGTATAGTAAATTAAATATACCTGGGGTTTTAATTGAATGTGGATTTTTATCCAATTATAAAGAAAAAGAATTATTAAGAACTTCTGAATACCAACAAAAACTAGCACAAATAATAACAAAAGGAATAATAAATTACTATTAAAAAATGTTAATAAATAATAATTTACTAACATTTTAAAATGCAAAATATTTCATTTCATCTTTTTTATTAATACTTTTTCCTGTTTTATAACTCAAATTTCCTATTTCACGAAGAACTTTATTAACAGTTTTTTCATCTTTATCTAAGGCATTATCTAATTCATTAATTAATTTACGAGCTTTTTCAATTGAAATATCATATAAATCATAAAAAGAATAATGATAATTAATTTTTTTATCAACAGGATAATACCATTTATTATGATTTAGATTAAGAACATTCATATCTAATTTTCTTATATGATAAGAATAATATTTTAATCTATCAGTTTTATTAATTCTAAAAAAATCTATAAATCTATAAAATATTTTTTTCAATCCAAACCTTGAGCACATAATATATTTAAATACAAGTCTAAAATTTCTAGTTCCCCTTATTATGGAATGAGCTCCTTTATTATAATTAAAAGTTTGCAAATAAACATAATCAATCATATTAAGTAAATCCTTTGAAAATTTAACTTTAGGAAATACTTCTTTAGTCAAATTAGATTTATAAATATCCTTATTATTTCTTTCCTTAAAAAGGATAGCATCAATCATATATTCAAAATAAGTATGAAGACCTCTATATTTATATGTACTTTTATCATTAGTTTTAACTCTACCAGTATAATAAAAAACATAAGGATGGATAGTACTATCGAGGACATAATGACAAATAGAACCATAAAGATACGCTAAAGCCTGACTATTATTATATAAATCGTTATTTCTAATATACTTAATCATATTTTCAAAATATAAATTAGAATTATAGTTATGAGCTTTATTTCCTAAATTCATATTACTAAAAAATAAGATATCAAAACTTTTTCCAAACAAATTAAAAATATCAACACTATCACTAATTTTTTTGTTAACATTAGTATTAATTACTTTAAAAACATCTTTTGTAAAAAAATGATGTGTATTAGTAGCTGGCATATTGTCATCACCCATAATAATTATATCACACATACACATAATTCACCAAATTTTCACAAAAAATTAACAAAGAAAACAATTAAAAGAACTATAATAAACATGTTCTTTGTGGTATAATGTTATAATAGGTGGAAGATATGGAAAAAATATTTAAATCACTAGACGAGCAAGTTGAAATTATGAGAAATAAAAATCTCATAATTGACGATGAATATTTTGTAAAAGATATTTTACTTCGAGAAAACTACTTTTTCATTAATGGTTATCGTTACTTATTTATGAAGTCTTCTAATGATAGAACTTTTATTGATGGTGCCAATTTTCGTGAAATTTATGCTTTATTTTATTTTGATCGCCAATTAAGAAACATATTATTTAAAAATATATTAACATTAGAGAATAATATAAAAAGTATAATTTCTTATGAATTATCTCGAAGATATGGATTTAAAGAGAAAAATTACCTTAATCCAAATAATTTTACAAGAGATCCTAAAAGAAGTAGACAAGTAAATGATTTACTAAAAAAAGTAAAAAGACAAATTAATGTTAATGGTTCTCAACATACTGCAACAAAACATTATCAAAGTAATTATGGCTACATCCCACTTTGGATAGTAGTTAAAGTATTATCGTTTGGTATAGTTGGAGAATTATATACCATACTAAAAAAAGAAGATCAAGAAAGTATCGCTGAAATATTTAATATTGATGTAGAAAGCATGCTTATTTACTTGCCAATCATTGCTAATTATCGCAATTTATGTGCTCACGAAGACATATGCTACGAACATAGAACTCAAAAAGAAATTCCTATTACCAAATATCATGATTTATTAAATATACCAAGAATGAATGGAGATTACATTTATGGAATTAATGATTTATTCGCTTTAATTATCATATTAAAAAGATTACTTCGTAATGATGACTTTCATATTATGTTAAATGAAATATCATATGAATTAGATTATTTAAAAGGAAGATTACATTCAATTAGTATAGGCAAAGTATTAGATAAAATGGGATTTCCAAAAAATTATAAAGATATAGTTAGGATGGATTAAAAAATGACTGAAAATCTAGAAAAAAAGAATAATCACACTTTAAGAAACAGCATTATTATCTTATTAGTTTTTTTCTTAGGTATGGGTGTAATGTTTGGAGTATACTATTACTTTCCAAACATTAAAGAGATAACCGAGACTAGAATAAACAAAAATGTTACTGTAACAGACACAGGTATAGCTGATGCCGTTGAAAAAGTTTATGATTCAGTAGTAGTTATAAATACATATATTAAAGGTCAAGCATATGCTTCTGGTACTGGTTTTGTGTATAAAGTTGAAAATGGAAAAGCATATTTATTAACAAATAACCATGTTATATCAAAAGCGGAAGATGTTTATATAACATTTACTGACGGAACAATAGTTAAAGCAGATGTCGTAGGTGCAGATGTTTACTCAGACATAGCAGTTTTATCGGTTAGTGACGAATATGGCAAAAATATCGCTGAACTTGGTAAAAGTGAAGATTTACGATTAGGAGATACTGTATTTGCAATTGGAGCGCCTTTAGATAGTGCATATTCATGGAGTGTTACTAGAGGTATAGTATCTGGTAAAGATAGACTTGTTGAAGTAGAATTAACTAGTGGTAATACTAAAACACCAATGGTAGTAAAAACAATTCAAACAGATGCTGCTATAAATAATGGTAATAGTGGTGGACCTCTTGCTAATGCTAATGGTGAAGTTATTGGAATTACTAGTATCAAATTAGCTAGCGAAGCCATAGAAGGTATGGGTTTTGCCATTCCAATTGAAGATGCTTTAGATATAGCAGACGAGTTAACTACTGGAAAAGAAGTTGAAAGACCTTATTTAGGTGTATATATGTTAGATATAATGCAAGCTTACTATTCTAGAGAATATTATGAAATAATAAGAGATGCAAATGTAACTAAAGGTGTTATTGTAACAGAAGTTGAACCTAAAAGTTCAGCAGCCTTAGCAGGCATTGAAGAAAATGATATTATAACTAAAATAGATGGCAAAGAAATAGCATCATCAGCATACTTAAGATATTATTTATTTAAACATAAAGCTGGCGATGAAATGAAAGCAACAATTATTAGAAATAATAAAGAAATAGATATTAAAATCAAATTAACTACAAAATAAAAAGCTTTGCAACAAGCTTTTTTTATTTTCTAATTCTTTGATTGCCTCTATTTTCTGACAACAATAATTTTAGTTCCTCATCACTGCACCTTGCTAAATTTTTATTCTTATATCTTCTATCATAAGTTATTTCTCGACCATACCAACTAGGAACAACAAATTCATTAGCTTCCTTCTCACTCTTAAACTCTGTTTCTACAGTTATCAAGCCTTCAAATTCACCATGATATATATCAAGTTCTGCAGTTAAATTATTATTTAAACTAACATAATATCTTGTTTTAGTAATAGTTCTACCTTGAGCTAAATTAGTTAATATTTGAAAAGAAACAATATCAATTTGAGGCTCTATCTCGCCTCTTAGTAGATCTCCAGTACTTTTTTCAGCTAAATAAAATAAATTATTATCCAAACTTCTTATACGTACTTCTGGTTCAAAACTTAAATATGCTTGCTTTAATTCCTTAAATAACACATTATTTAAATCAGGTAAAGAAGCTACTAAAAACTTTCTTTCTATTTCCATAAAACATTCACCCAAAACATAAAATATATTATATAACAACTATTACAAAAAGAAAACATTATTTTTTCAAACTTCCATCATTGACAAATTCTTTTCGAGAAACATAAGTCGGAGATGATGCTAACTGAAAAGAAGTTAATCGCTGTTCCTCAATATATCCTAATGAGTTCTTCAAAGACAAATCAATCACTAACATTAAAGAAGTATCTATTATAGAATCAGACGTTTCTAACCATACATGGCCACCCTCTTTCTCTGCATTTAGAGTCCCTTTTAGCATAGGCAATATTCCTGAAACTATATCAACATTATTATAAGAATAGCTAAGTTGTCTACAAGCACCAGCACAGTTACCGATATTATACCCCAAAATAAACATGTCAATAAACTCCTTCATTTGAGGAATTGGAGATATAAAATTCTGTTTCTTAATTTTATCAAATTCATTATTATCAAAAAATCTTATTTTTCCATTATTCATATTAACATCTACTAAATGCTTAAAATTATCATCTGTTTTATATAAATTTCTAAACAGTTCAAAAGCTTCAAAATACTCTTCCATAAATTCTCTCCTATTACTTATTAACTATTTTTGATTATATTGCCTACTATTTTTGATTTTATTTAGTATATTTATATCTCTTTTTGGATTCACAAAAAGTTCATAAGGCTCAATATTTAAAGACTTAGCTATAATCTCAAGTTTTGGAATAGTTGGGCAATGTAAACCTCTTTCAATATCAGTTATATATCTAGGGCTTAATTTACTTAATTCAGCTAATCTTTCTTGAGAATAATTATTTTTATATCTATAATATTTAATATTAAAGATGAGAAGTTCCCTTAAATCAGAAAAATCTAATTGCATCTTACCCCTCCATATATTACTATGATACTATTTACTACAAAATATTCACACGCACTATTTACCACAAGAACGTTTTTTTAATATAATTCACAATAAAGCCAAACTTAAAAAATTAACAATAATTAAAATTTATAATAGTTTTAAATATTAAATTAAAAAATTTTTTACCAAATCAATATAAAAATCTATTATTAACTATAATAAAAGGCTTGCTAATTTTATAACAAGCCTTTTGTATTACAAGAGTAATAAATATTATATAATAATATAAGAAAATTATTGAAAAGATATAAAATATTGTTAGTTTAAAATATCCTTAAGCAATTAAAAAAAGCTCTATTTATAAGCTTTTTTAATTTATATTTTAATCGCAAATTTATCTATAAAATAATAAAGAAAATTTGCGTTATTAACATCTGGCAGGGGCGGAGAGAATCGAACTCCCATCAAAAGTTTTGGAGACTCCTATGCT
>CAJUNE010000012.1 GCA_910587745.1 uncultured Bacilli bacterium | reverse complement strand
TATTTAACTAAATTACCCATTTTTATTTGGTTGTTTATTATATTATTTAAATGATTATAGATAGCTTCTACTTCACTTTCATAATTTAGAGTGTTTATTGAAGCTCTTAAACGAGCGAAAAGTTCAGGATAATCTAGAATAATATTATCAATTAGATTATTTATTTGAGTCTCATCTAGTGGTTCTAAATTTCTTTTTATTCGATCATTATTAAGTCTGATAATTAAACTTTTAATAAATTTGGCATAGCTGTTTAAGAATTCATTATCATTAAACATGTGCCCATTAACCATATCTCTTACCTCAATATTTTCAGAGTAATGACCATGTTCTATATTCTTTTTGATTAGGTCAAATAAATAGGAAATTATATGTCTATTATAACTTTGAGGAGATTTTATTTCATCTCTTAACTTAATATATAACGAAGGATTTTCACGACATATTCTGTCAATTAATCTATATATATCCTTAGGATCAGATATTTCTTTTCCTTCTCTTTCTTGTTTCTTGTTTAACTCACTAACTAAATAATTGATAAATTCTGAATACTCTTTTATAAAATCTAAATTTCCTACAAAGTTACGAAATGCTTTTAAATTTGGTTTTACCGTAACATTTTCAAATGTTTCAGGATCTGCTAAAGGGCCTATTGGGTTTCCGCCCATTCTAGATAATTCTGGTTGGATATTTATGCCGAATCTTATTCTTAAATATTCATTTATATAATTATATGGATCTTCATTTTCGACAATATCATAAGCATTTTCTTCACGAAAAATTCTAGCACCAATATAGTTTTCAGTTAATTTATTAAAATAATCTACATGGTATAAGTCTAACATCCCATCTTCCTTAACTGGTCTTTGATACATTTTACCCATAATACTATATGATATGAGCCAGTTACAACTATATGTTTTGGTCCACTTCCTATACTATAATGTTCTATAGGTAAATTATATGCTGTAAATCCTAAAGGAAATTCTTTTTTGACAACAATCTTATTTTCTTTATTATTAACTAATTTTTCTAGTCTTTCATTAACATCTTTATAACTTAAAAATTGAAAATCGTTCATTTTATCTACCTCTTATTTTTTTATTATTCCTCTAATGTAATATTATTGGCTGTTAACTCACGCGCTAATTCTTTGCCGACAAAACGAATGTGCCATGGCTCATAAGAGTATCCAGTGATATTTTCTTTGCCTTTTGGATATCTTAGTATAAAACCAAATCTGGCACAATTTTCCTCTATCCACTTAGTTACAGGCATATCTTCTGTTAATTCATCAATGTATATTCCATTTTCAAGGCTTGCTAAATCAATCGCTAGACCCAATTGATGTTCACTTGTTCCTGGTAAAGCAACTTTTTCATAAGCTTTTTCTCCCATTTCATTTATATAAAATTCTAATACTCTTTGTGGGTACCAAGCTGGTCGATACGCTGAATCTGCATATAATATGTAACCATCTTTTTTAGCTTCCTTAGCTAAATCATTAAATGCCTCACTTACAAAATCAACCATTGTTAATTTACAATCACCAAAACTAGCATGATAGTAGGGATTTGCCACTTCAACTAGATTTTTAGGTTCGTAATTTATATCAACAGGATTATCCTTATTTACTAATATAGCTATATCTTCCATATTATCTCCTTTTTAAAAAATCAGATTACCTCTGATTTATGCTCTTGATGAGTATTTACCATCTTTGGTAGATACTACTATTCTTTCACCTTCATTAATAAATAATGGTACTTTTACAATATAACCTGTTTCAATCTTTGCATCTTTTTGAGCGTTATTTGTAGTGTTGCCTTTAACTGCTGGTTCAGTTTCAATAACTTCATATTCTACTTTTTCAGGAATTGTTATACCTAAAACTTCTCCTTCAAAGTAATCAACTGTTATATCTAAGCCTTCTTTTATAAAGTTTACATTATCTCCTAAAGTTTTGGTAGATAATTCAACTTGTTCATATGTCTCATTATTCATAAATACATAGTTTTCGCCAGCAGCATATAAATATTGCATTGGTTGTCTATCTATATGAGCTTTAGTTATTTTAATATTAGTATTATATGTATCTTCTGTGATAGAGCCTGTTCTTAAATTTTTTAATTTCATTCGAACAAATGCTGCACCTTTTCCAGGTTTAACATGTTGGAATTCTACAATTTGATATAGATTATTATCCATAATAATTGTCATACCATTTTTAATGTCGTTTATGTTGATATTCATATCTTTTTTCCTCCGATTCTTTGGTTATATGAGTTGTAATGCCATGATGTTTTCTAGTTCTAATATTTTCTGGTTTTGTATTTAATCTCCCCATTACAGCATGTATAGTTAACCCTGTTCTAGGAGTTTTTTTTAAACTAAAACTTTTACCAAATTTCCCCTTCATTTGCTTAACTCCTTACTATATTACTTTTTCTCTTTTGTTGCTTGATGTTTATGACATTTTTTGCAATACTTCTTAATCTCTAAACGGTCAGGAGTATTTTTTTTGTTCTTACTTGTACATCTTAATTCTTCACCGCATACTGTACATTTTAAAGTTACATAATTTCTATTTTCATTTTTAGCCATTATGGCACCTCCTTTTATAAAAAGTCTAGAAGTATTATATCATTAAATTATTAATTCGACAAGAGAAAATCGTTTATATCCCTAGCGATTAAGCGATTTACTTGCGCTCGATAATTTGTTTTACCATTTATATTACTAATATTTGGACTTATAACTACCATAGAATATTTAGGATTATCAAAGGGAGCATACATTAAAAAAGTATGACTTAAGACAAAACTATCCATTTTGCCATCTAAATTACTATCTATCCAGGACTCACTAGTACCTGTTTTTCCAGCAGCATCAGTTTTTGGTGAAGCATACCAGTATCCTGTACCAGTACGCATAACTTCTCGTAAACTCTCTTGAATTCTTTTTAAATACTTTTCTTCTAAATCTATTTTATTTAATTCTTCTATCTTATTTTCATATATTACTTTATCTTCACTTTTAATACTATGCATAATATTTAATTTTAATCTGGAACCATTATTACCAATCGTATTTATATATTGCAGTAAGCCAACTGGTGTATATAAATCATATTGCCCGATTGATAAATTAAGTAATAGATCTATTGCTACTTGGTTACCTTTAAATCCTTCAAGTTCACCTGGTAAATCTATTCCTGTTTTAGTGCCTAACCCAAATTTTTTAAATGTTTCACGATAAGTCTCAAAATCATTTTCACTTACTTTGGCTTTCATATTATAACTATATTTATTTCCTGATATACCTAATGCTATCATAAATTGATAATAGTTAGAACTTAGGGCTAAGGCTCTTTTATCATCTAATACTCCTAATCTACGATAAGAACATTTGGCAGGCAAATTTGCTAGTTTAACACATGAATCATTATATCTAGTTCCAATATCAATTATATTGTTTTGATATCCTACAGTAAGAGATGCTGCCTTAACGGCACTTCCGACAGTATAAGCATTTTTAATAATATTAATACTGACGTCTTGAAATTCACCATTATCTAATCTTCTAATACCAGCGATAGCTCGCATAGCACCACTACTTGGGTCACTTACTAAAGCATATGATTCACGATAAAATTCTGTATTAGGCATTTTTTTAGCTTGCTCTATTTGACTCTTCATTATTTTTTCAACTTCTAATTGTAAATCAATGTCTATTTCTAATACTAAGTCATTTCCTCTCTTAGCATTTTTAATAAGTTTTAAATTGTTATTCTCAATTTTATATTTGGCTTTCTCTCCTTTTAAATATTCTTCATAATATTCTTCTAAGCCACTTATTCCTACTTTGTCATCATAACTGTAGCCATTATTTAATAAATCTTCTTTTTCTTTAGGAAGAGAATTACTTATTTCACCAAATATTGTTTTTAGGGTATTTCCATATTTATAATCTCTTTTCCAATCAATACTACCAAAAATACCTGTTAAGTTGGCTTCTAATATTTTAGCATATAATTCTTCATCAATGTTTTTAAGTAACATTTTATTGTCATAGATATAGCCTTCTTGCATTAAATAATAAAAGTATGAACTATATTTTTCTACTTCTGTTAAACTATCTAACATACTTCCAGTAATTCTTTCTAATTTATAATCTTCGATTTCTTTTTTAGTTAACTTTCTTTCATTATAAAGTTTCTTTTCAATATCTGTTATTAGTTTTTCACATTCTTCTTTATATTTTAAAAGATAAAACTCTTTTAATTTATTTTCATTATAGTCGTATTTATAATCTGTTAATTCTACTAATTTTTCTGCGACTTTTAATTCTTCTTCTAAGGTAATATAATTAGGTTTATGATACATAATAGTATTTATACCAATGTTATCAACTAAAACTTTACCGTTAATATCTAATATTCTTCCTCTAGGAGCGCTACTTCCTGAAACATATATATTTGTTATCTTGTTATATTTATCGACATACTTTTCATGATTGGCATAAGCTAAATCTGATACCCTAAATATAAAGAAACTAAATGCTAAACTTAAAAAGGTAATATATATTAAAAACTTTTTTTGCATTTTATACACCCTTTTTAGTATGGCTATTTTTTTGGATTTAATAAGATTATTTATTTTTTTCTTGCATATAATATTGTAGGTGATATTTATGTATAATTTAATTAGTCGTTATATGTCAAAATTAACTCGCGATGATGTAAATAATTTTGCAATAAACAAGAATGTAATCTTAAGTGATAGTGAACTTGATTTTGTTTATGATTTTGTAAAAAAGAATTGGGAGCAAGTTATTAAAAATCCTAAACTTTTACATTTAGAAAGATATCAAAATCAGTTTAGTCCAGAAAATTTTCAAAAAATTCAAAAATTATTTAATGAATATAGTTCTAAATATCAAGCTTTCTTAAAATAGAAAGTTTTTTACTATAAAAAAAGCTAACAAATGTTAACTTCATCTATATAACTAATCTTATTATTTTATTCTTTGTCTGCTGCTTCTTATTATATCTTGCATTTCATCTTGATTAGATAATACTTTGTCATAATCAACCAGTATACTGTAGCAAAAGCTTAAAATCTCTGTTCCTAATTTTCTTTCATCTTCACTAATAGCTCTACTAATAATTTCATGAATATTTTGACAATCACTTACTCCATAATGTAAACCTGCCCCATCATATTTACTTATTAGTTCACTTGTTAAACCTAAATCTATATAATTTAAATTTTCTATAGCTGAATTATCTATTTTTTCTTTTAAAGCTTTATTAAAATCATTTATACCTGAATTATTGACTGTCGTAGCTTTACTATCATCAACTGGACCAACAGAGACAATATATATTTGATGATTTTTCCATCTTCCGTTTGCTAAATCACTAAACTCTTGATAATAAGTTTCGGAACTAACCCACCTATAATCGTTAACTCCTAACCAAATAACTATATTATAAGATTTATCAGCTTGCATTTTGCTTTCTAGACCATTTATAGCTCCACTTATTGCATTTGTTTTTTTCGAATTGAATTCACCTTGTCCAGTTAGCCACTTATAGCCATAACCTACTCCATAAACCGTTTTGTCTTCCTCTATAGCACCGCTTAATAACATTCCTTGTGTTCTAGAATCTCCTAAATATAATGTCTCTCTTAATTGTTTCCCCCTAATTATATTAAGAAAATCATTTAAAGTTAGGTTTGAATATTTATCAAATATATTCTTAAAAGCATTTTTATATCGTGGATTATTTATAATCTTTATAAAATCTTCTTGTGTCATATTATTTTTTTCTAATAATAATGCTATTTCAACATTATAATTTATACTCTCAGTTACAACATAGTTATCATTATAATCGTACTCTTTAATTATGTCTTTACTTCTTTTTATATATTCATTAGTATTTTCTTTTTCAATATAAGATATTGTATCATTAGAACTTTTTTTACTATTTTTGGTTGATAAACCTATATATGATAATGCAGTTATTAATATAGCAAGTAATATACAAAAAGATCTTTTTAATTCAATTTTTTTACTTGGTAACTTTTTAATAATTGATTTAATAATTTTAATGTATTTTTGCATAAAAAAATCTCCCCTTTTTCTAGATTGCATATTTTATCACAAAAATATTATAAAGTCAAAAAAAGTTAACAAACGTTAACTTCTTCCTTCGCCTAATGTGCTTTTAATTCTTTCTATTTCTTTATCAGCTTTTATATCATAATATTCCCTTAAACTATTTAAATACTCTTCACCAAAAATAGTGGCCATATATTCTCTCAATTTCTTTTTGCAGTTATCTCTTCCAAATACATCTCTTATAGTAAAATCCTGAACAGAATACAATCCTATATGAAAATTATCGTCCCAAACATTAACTAAATATGCTTGATTACCAAATTCATCACATCTATCTGGTTCTCTAAAGACTTGTGCTTGCTTAGCTTTATGATTAGATTTATCTTTAAGTATATAATTTATTAAGTCTATAATTTGCTCATCATTAAGATTATTTAAAAATTCTAGTGGCTATATATCCCTCTTTCTTAGCTTTTTATTATATTTTATTTAATAGTTGGTGTCAATTATTTTTTTATTTATTGATTTATTAAAGTTCGGCTTTGACCAGTTTGATTTCTTATTACATTTCTAATCTTTTCTTCTAATTCAGGAATAGCTTCTTCAATGGTTAAATCATGGGAAATATCTTTACTACTAAACATTAAGTCTTTCTTATTTAAAACAAAATCTACCTTGCCTTCTTCATCTTGAAATACTAATTCATCTATAGTTGTAATAAAATGTATTACATCAATATATTCAATTCTAAAAGTTTTAGTTGCTATAAAGTGAATTAGATGGTCTAAATTTATATGCTTATAATTACTAATTGTTATGTTCTTTATGGTACTTGGTAAAGTATCAAATAATATTTTATCAAAAATTATAGTGGAAGGAATAGTTATTCCTTGTAATGTTTTTACTGCTAAAGCATAAGTATCAATTCTTTGTAATCCTTCATTTAGTTCTAAAGATTGAATTCTAATATCTTCAAATAGTTTACCATAGAATTCTTTTAATGTAGAAGGCATTTTAACTTTTTTATTTTCGGCTAAAGAACGAATATAATTAACTAAATCCTTAGGACTAGCTTGACCACAAAATGTTATGATATTTATTTTTTTTAAACCCTCTGGTAAAATATAATAATCAGTTTTATTAAACTCCTTTTGTAATCGGTGTAAATAATATAAACTGTCTTTTAAACTATCTCTTTTTAACTCTTCAGAATTAGGTTCTGTTTTAATATTACTTCTCATAATTCGATAAATTGTGTCTAATGGTAATACTTCTTCCCAATCAAATATATCTCTGTCATAAAAATTAAGATTACTATATTCTATTTTAAAAACTCTTTCATTACTAAAAAATTCTTCTAAACCATTATATGTATCAAATGCTAATAAAAAACTTAATACTCTTCTATTTTTTAATATATCATACATAGAAAATTCTTTATTATCTAGTTTTAAAATAGCTTTAATATGATTAATAACTGTTCTTAAATCACTTTTAATTGCTAAGTCATTTACATAGTCATTTTCACCTTTTATTATTCTTTCAATTTTTTTAAAAATTATTTCTTGATAAAATTCTAGTTCTGTAAAAGATATGCTTTCTAATATATCAAATTTTTTATCATAAATATAATAAGTTAAAAGCTTAAATTTAACTTCATATAATCTTTCTAAATCTGATTTAAAAACTTTATTTCGACCATATTTACTAAATAATTTAAAAAGTAATTCTATTTCTTTTATTCTTTTTAAACATTTAGAATTTATATAATCTCTTTTTGATTCAAATTCCTCTGCTTTAGCCCCAAAATCTTCTATAGTTCCACCTAAAACACAACCTGATATTTCAAAAGATATTTTATTTACCTCTTCTTTTAAAATATCTATTATATTTTCGTGAGTATAAACATATATTTCTAATAATTGTTCTAATTTAGCTATTAATATCAATGGATTTAAATTTAGTGTTTCTAATTCTTTTAATTTTTCTGGAATAACAGCCTCAGCAATCAGTCTTAATTCTTCTAAATATTCAGTAATTATAATTTGTTTTTCTTCAGCACTTTGGAATTCTTCAATGTCTAAAGCGCTTAAATCTTTTAAGAAATTATCTTTTTCTTTTTCCATTGCTAATATCTGGGTCATAAAATTAGAAATAGCAAAGTATAAATTATCTATTTCATTAATTATTGCCCTTTCCTTACCTTTAGAAAAAATAATTGTATTTAATATTTCTGTTAGAGCAATAACTCTGAGTCTAGCTTCTTTTTCTTGATCTTTAACAGCTTTTATATAAATATCAAGTTTTAGCTTAATAATCATTATTTCTAAACTTCTAGAATTAGCCTTGTTTATTTTTTCTAGGGATACATCACTATTATCTTCAGTACATATACTTGCTAATAAGTCTAAATAAATATTTTTATATTGGTGAAGCTCTGTTGGCATTAAATCAATACTTACTATAGTTCTACTTGTTTTTATAGTTTTTAAATATTCTTTTTTATACTTATCTATTAATGCTTCAGCCTCTTTATCATTAGTATAATCTTCTCTTTTAGGTATTCCTACAATATTTCTGATACACACTAAAGCAAAATTTGTGATATTTTCATTTTTCTTAGGAAAGAACTTTGATATAAATTTTTTTAATCTCATAGTAAAAAACCCCATTTAATTAATGGGAATATTATATTTTATTTAATAGTTAGTGTCAATTATTTTTATAAAAATCTCTTATATCATTTAAAAGATTAGCATTAAATTTCTTATCCTTTAACATTACAATTTCAAATTTATATGGAGGATATATTCTTTCTTTATCTTCATCATTTTCACCAATATATGGTGTTTCTAAGATTTTAGGAATACTTCTTAATTTTTCATTATATATAATATTTATAATTGTATCAAATCCAAGAGTTCCAAAACCTATATTAGCATGTCTATCTTTGTGAGAACTAAATGGATTTTTGCTATCATTTACATGGATACATTTTATTTTTTCTAAACCAATTGTTTTTTCAAATAGCTCAATAAAACTCTCAAACTCCCCCATATTATATCCTGCATCATTTAAGTGACATGTATCTAGGCATACCCCTATTTTATCACTTTCATTTATACCATCAAGGAGATATTTTATTTCTTCTAATTTACATCCTAATTCTGTTCCTTTACCTGCCATAGTTTCAAGTAAGACAACTACTTTTGTATCTTTTGTAATGATTTTATTTAAAGCAAAAATTATATTATTTAAAGCAGTAGTTCTTTCAATTCCAACACTAGAGCCTGGATGTAATACAATATATTTTATACCTATACTTTCACATCTAGCTATTTCATTTTTTAAAAATGTGATACTAAAATCATATTTTCTTTCATCTAAATTATTAGCTAGATTTACAATATATGGAGCATGACATATAACATTTTCTATATCAATATTATTTTCCATCATAAGTTTCTTGGCTTCTAAAGTTAATTCTTCATTTATATCTTTTCTAATAGTATTTTGAGGAGCGCCTGTATAAAACATAAATGTGTTAGCACCATAACTTATCGCTTCTTTAACACTTCCTAAAAGTTGCTCTTTGCCAAAGGATACATGAGAACCTATTATCATTTTTAATCACCTAATTTAATTATAAAAGAAAAGAAACTTTATCGCAAGTTTCTTTTAGTTTTTTATTAAATTTTTATTAGTTAGCTCCACATACAGTTGAAGCATCTTCGCTTGATTCTGTTACATCATCGGGACTAACATCAGCTTCTTTACCCTCAATCATATGAGTTCCATTTGATAACCATATTTTATATGTCATTTTGCCATCATTATTTTCTATTAGAACACTACCATTATAGTTTTCATCATTTTTAACTAATGTTCCACCATCTAATATATCTTGATAAGAGTAACATTTTGTACCAGAACCGTTCTTACCATAAAGTGTCCAAGCATGTTTAATTATTTCATTGGCTTCAGTTGCAAATACTTGCTTTTTAGCTGAACCCATCATTGGAACAACAGCGTTGGTTGCTATTAAAACAACAACTGATAATATTACTATAACACTTAATAACTCTACTAATGTAAAACCTTTTTTATTTAATCTTTTCATATCCTTCACCTTCTAAAATTAATTATACCAAAAATACTTATTTAGTCAAGGGACAGAATTATTTTTTGTTGTTATTTTAATCTTTTTTTAATTTCTTCTTTAGTAAGACCGAAACTTATTAACTCTTTTTCTATATTTTTTATTTTAGTGATAAGTTCATTTATTTTTATTTCTTTGGCTTTTGTTATATCACTTGAGATAAATGTGCCTTTAGTAGATTTTGAAATAATTATTTTTTTCATCTCTAAGATATCATAAGATTTTTTTACAGTATTAGGATTAATGCCCAAAGTACAAGCAAGTTGTCTAACACTGGGTATTTGACTATCTGGTTTTAAAATATTTAAACTTACTAAACGTTCTATTTCACTTACGATTTGTTCGTATATAGGAATTCTAGAATTATAATTAATATTGATATTCATAAATTTAGCTTTCTTCCTCAAAATCTTCGTTAGTAGTTGGCACTTCTACAACAGAACTTTTTAGGCTTTGATAATACTCATCATCTTTTAAGTTTTCTTCATATTTTTTAAACTCTTCTTTAAATGATAGTTCATCCCCAATAAATACTTGTAAACCGTATTTAGTATACATATGAAGATTTAAAGTGTTTTTTGTAATTTCATTATTGTTGTTTTCTAAATATTTTATGAATTTTGTTTTATTTTTCTTTATTACATAATCGATAAGAGGATATTCTGTAATACTTCCAATTTCAAAATCATTGTTATTTTCTAAAAAGCTTATTACTTTTTTATTTTTTTCATTCATGACATATTTATCTAATTCTTTATCAATATTAGGCATTATATAAAATGTTTCATATTTATGATTTTTATATGTCTTAACCTCTAATAAAAAGTCATTGCTATCATAAGTATAATTATCTATATTAGTCATAGTATTTTTTATTAATTTTTTTAATTCTTTAGTTGGTTTTATATCTCTGCCTGTAAAATTAATACTATCATAATCATAGTTTTTAAAATATTCTTTTATATAATTGTTTTCTATTTCTTTTAGAATACTCTCTGTTTCTTTACTCCAATCAAGCCCTAAACTATATCTTTTATTATTAGTTTTTATATTTAAATAAGTGTAACTTTTGTATTCTTTAATGTTATTATCTATCGTTTCTTTA
This sequence comes from uncultured Bacilli bacterium, assembly GCA_910587745.1. Lineage (GTDB taxonomy): Bacteria > Bacillota_I > Bacilli_A > RF39 > UBA660 > Caccenecus. The sequence continues at coordinate 28,651 of CAJUNE010000012.1, read as the reverse complement.
ATTATCCTATTTATTAAGTCTTCCCCTGTTATTTCACTGTTTTCTAATTTATATACTTCATCTTTTTTTATAGTTATATTTTTAAAAGCTATTTCTTTAATATCATTAATAATATAACTTTTGCTATTCATTTGTATATCATATAAACCAAATAAGCCAAGAATTACTCCTAAAGTTACTAGACTTATACCGCTAGATTTTAAAAGTTTGTATATCTCTTTTCTAGTTATTAAATCATATATGGCAGAATAAATTAAAATTATTGCAATACTTATAATAAAGCCTAATTCATTAGATTGTTTAATAATTAAATAACAGATAAATGAAACTGGTATTAAAGTTATTCCTTTGATAAAATAGTGTAATTTAGAGTTTTTAAAGCTAGTTTCATTGTTTTCCATTTTTCGCTTGTTAAATAGATAATAGCCAATAAACGAATATATAGGAATTAATATAAGCATCTTTATAATACTTTTAGTACTATAAAATGTATTATCTTCTAAGCTGTCTATTGAATAAATAGGTGCAGTAAAGTTTAAATCAGGTATAATATTTCCATGTATTTCATATTCATTCTCTTTTAAGTGATTTATGCAAGTATTATATTTGTAACAATTGTAAGCTTCAGGTTTACAATTATCATTAGTACATTTAATATAAGCACTAGATTGGTGATTACTAATAAAATAAATATTTACAATCTTAAAGAATGGTACTAAACATATTATAATTAATATTAATACTAAACTTCCCATTAAATTACCAGCGATACTTATGGCTAAACTGGATACAACAAAAATAAAGATGTAAGATATCAAATACAAAATAAAGTAATCTAATATTAAACTAAACGGAATTACTAAGTTAGAAAATATTAAACCAAAGAATATATATATTAGAGAATTTAATAACATAAATATCGTTATTATTAATATGCCTCCAATTATATTTGTAATATATATCGTACTCCTACTAAGAGGTTTTGATAAAACAAAATCAACACTTTTATTTTTAAAGACAAAACCAAATAGTGAGACTGCTAAAACGATAGGAATTATAAATAATCCTAGATATGTGACCATACTTAAAGAATTAAATTCTAATATTTCAATACCATTTAAGGATATGGCTACTGTTACTAAAACTAATATATTTAATAAAGGAATTAACCCTAAGCAAAATGCTAGTAGTGCTTTAGATTTCTTGATGTTTTCTTTTAAAAATCTTATATTAAATTTTTTAAACAATTTCATTAAATTCATATCCTAAGGCCTCCATTTGATATATAAATACTTCTTCTAATGTAAGTGGTAAATAATCTAGTATTAATGGTTTTAATTTTTCTAATATTACCCGACTATCTTTTTTATCATCATTTATTATTAATGTTGCTACACTTCCTATTTTTTTGTATGATAATATTTTTAAACCCTTAAATGTACTTTTATTAAAGTCACTCTTTAAAGAAACTTGTACTTTAAACATATTGGTTTTTATAGTGTCTATATCACTTTCAAATAATATACTTCCTTTATATAATAATCCTAGATTATCACATATGTCCTCTAATTCTCTTAAATTGTGACTTGTCATTATAATTGTTCTTTTGTTATCTATCATAAGATCTGCTAGTAAACTCTTAAAATATTTTCTGATAACTGGATCTAATCCATCAAATGTTTCATCAAATAACATATATTTTGCTTTAGTTGCCAAAGCACATAATAAAGCACATTGTCTTTTCATCCCTTTAGAATAGGAACTTAATTTGGCATTTATGTTTAATTTTAATGTATTAGCATGATTTATTAAATAATTCATATCAAAACTCTGATATAGTGATTTATAATACTCTGCCATATCTATTAAAGTATAATTTGAATAAAAATATAAATCATCAGGGACAAAGACAATGTCTTGTTTTATATCTTCATTATCAAAGACTTCTTTATTATCGATTAAAATACTTCCTGAATCACTTTTATATATACTCGTTATTAAACGTAATAATGTGGATTTACCTGCTCCATTAGCTCCAACTAAACCATAGATAGCATTGTCTTTTATAGTGCAATTTAGATTTTCTAATACTATCTTATCGTCATTGAAACTCTTAGTTAAATTCTTAATCTCTATCATTTTTATTTCCTTTCATATTGTACTATATGTACTAGTACAATTAAAATATACCATTTAATTATTGATTTGGCAATAAAAAATTTAAAATTTTAGTATTTAAAAACTTCTAAGTAAATAGAAGTTTTAATTTTCATAACTCATTTGAGTTACATCATAGCCATAAAACTCTAATATGCTTACAGCTTTTCGTGATTTTGTACCTTTAGCACATACTATGAAATATGGTTTGTTTTTTTCTAATAATGTTTTGTAATTTAACATTAATTTATCATATGGGATATTAATACTATCAGGGTGATGCTTTTTTTGATAGTCTATTGGATTTTGTATATCAATTAATTTTCCCATACTCTTATAATAATTATTTATACTCATTCTTTTCATATTTATCACAATAATATATTATGTATGTATATAAAAAGGACTTATTGTAAAAGCCCTTTTTATTTTAATTTAATATTATTTTATAAAATTTTCATTAAAGAAGACATTATCTATTTATTATTAATTTATAAAACAATATTTGAGTATTACATATCAAAAATTATAGGTGCGCATGAGAGAAATATCATAAAAAAACTCCCTATTTGTGAAAATTTTGGGAGTTTGTAAAACATTGAAAATTATTCATTAAAGAAATCATCGAAGAATTCATCATCTGTTATAACATTTTCATTAACAATTATACTATCAGCATCAACATTTATTTTTGGTTTAGATACTTCTTCTTTATTTTGTTTTATTTCTATTGGTGTTTCATTTTTTATATGTGTATCTTCTAAGCTTTCAATTCCATTGTTATCAGGTTTAATAATATTTTCTTTTGGTGTTACTTCAGGTTCTTTGACTTCTGGAACACTAAATGTAAATTCTTGATCTTCTAGTTTTGTTTTATTAGCTATTCCCTCTGTTTCTTGAACTGGATTATTCGCTTTATTCATTGCCGCTTTTTGTCTTGCCTCTTCCTCATCAAGTTCTTTTAATCTTCGATCAATATCCTTCATCATTGCATCTATGTCAGCATCTGATAAACTACTCATTGGTTTATTAAACATTGGATTACTGCTAAAAGGACTATTTGCATTAGTAGATGGCGCACTTGCTGGATTTGTTCCATTAGGTGTTTGATTATTAAATGGGTTTGGTGCGCTGTTAATCGGCTTAGGACCAAAGCTATTCATATTATTATTTCCCGGATTAAAAGGATTTGGGGAATTGGGAGCAAAATGATTATTTGGTGAGGCTCCTGGATTTGGCATAAATGGATTAGAATTCATTGGATTCATACCTGTTGGGGTAAAAGGATTGCCAAAATTATTATTAAATGGATTTGGACCGGCTCCACCATTATTTTCTAAGTTGTTCATCATTTGCTTTCTCTTTTCTTCTGTTACATATTTTTTTACATCAAATAATTCTATTTTTTGTATTTCACGATTTGGGTATTCAGCTTCAGATCTAGTCATACCCCAATCCATCTTAAAATCAGGTTCTAGTTTTGTTTTAAATGGATTTTTACGTAGTCTTATAATTATTGCCTCAAATAGCTTTAGCTTTTGTAAATCCGAAATAGTTACTAATGGGGTTGAAGCAGTTTTGTCTTTTTCTTTTGATTTTACTTCACCACACATCTTGGATATTTCTTCTAAAGCTGCTAATTCGGTACTGATTAAGTAAATAATATTACCACAGTTACCTTTAATTATTTCAGCTACTTCTTTACCATAAACATCATTTAATTGGGCAAAGTTTTGAATGATAAAAGTGAATCTAATATCTCTTGATCTGGCTGCAGATACCATAGAGTCAACATCTTTAAGTGGTGGCATATTAGCAAACTCATCTAAGATAAAATTTGTACGATATGGAAGTTTACCACCATTTTCTTGAGCAACATCAATTAATGTTTCATAACATTGTTTTATAAATATTGTCATTAAAGAATGATATGTTTTTTTCTCATCATGAATAATCATGAATACTGCTGTTTTTTCTTTACCTATATCTTCCATTTTAAAATCACTGTAAGCAAGCATTTCGCTTAGAGACTCACGGGAAGAAAAAAGTCTTATTTTTTGTCTAAATGTAGATAAAATACCGCCCTTTGTTTCATTTGGTGCATTAACAGTACCAGATGCAAATATATATGGACTTGAATCTTGTCCTTTTAAGTTGAAATATTCTTTGATATATGTACTTGTAGCATATCTTTCTTCGCCTATACTACTCATATAGTTGATACTATTTAAATTAACTTGTTTTTCAGTAGCATCATAAAACAAACCTAAAGCTAGACCTGAGAAAAAGTCTGCTGCACTTTTATCCCAGAAGTCAGAATCTCCACCACTTTTTTTATTAGAATCATAAAGTATATTTAATGCTACATCATCTAATAATTCTGTAGATTTATCCGTGTTGCCATTTTTGAAATGAACATAAGGAAGTGTTAATGGATTCCAAGCATTTCCATGATTAGGTTCACGAAAGTTCAAAACTATTATTTTATAACCACGTTCTTTTAAAGCTGTAGCAGCATATTTATATATTTCACCTTTAGGATCAGTGATAATCATTGATTCACCTTTTTTGGCAAGTAAGTTAACCATTGGTTTAACTACTGTCTGCGTTTTACCTGAACCAGTAGAACCTATTACTAAGTTATGATATTCACTATTATCAACCCATATTTCTTTTCCGTTATTTATTAATGGAACTCCTGCTGCTTCTAGCTTGTCAGCTTTAGGATCAACTTTTACAACACCTGAATCGGCTTTTATTTCTTTTTCTGTACTCCATCTTGAGTAACCACTTTCTTGTTTATCTCCTAATTTTAAACCGATACCTCTTCCTTTTTCTTTATTAAATATATATGATGAGACACTTGTAAAAATCATTATTAAAGCAATGATAAACATAAATAAAGTTATTACAATATAATCACCACTAAAAGCAGGAAAAGGATTTAAACCGAAAAACTTTCCTTCGTTAATAAATGAAGAAAAATTTAAAACTGCTATGGCACATAAATATAAAAGTAATAAACAATATAAACAAAATATTAAAAAGTCTTTCGGTGATATTTTAAATTTCATAAATTTTTCCTCCATAACAAACTACATGTATTATACTACAAATTCCAAAAAAGGAAAAGTGTTAGTTTAGATTAATTTTGTATCTATAAAACAAATTATAATATAATACATTTTCTTTGTAAAATTCACTTAAATTATAACTGGTATTATAATAAGTAAAAAAATCTAATAAGTCTTTATTTTCTTCTGTTTCATTATAATTTAATAAAGATGCTACTTCATAATAATAAGAAGTATAAAAATTAAAATCTGGTAATTTATATTTTTCTTTTAAAGTTTTAATATCATCTTTTTTTTCCGTAAATATAACCTTTTTTATTTCTTCGGGATAACGATATATTTTTGTTTCTTTATTATAGCAATACATTTCATCTATATCGTTAGTACAAGCTAGATTTTGAAATTTGTGATTAAGAAAAAATATTGATTTTATAGATAAAAAAGAAATTGAAATTAATAATAAAATTAATATTATCAAAACAAATCGGTGATTATCTAAAAATTTAATTATTTTTTTCACTTATTCCTCCAAATTTTCTATCACGATTTTCAAACATAAATAATGCCTTATTAAACTCTGACTTGTCAAAATCTGGAAACAAAGTGTTAGTAAAATAAAATTCACTATAACTTAATTCATATAACATAAAATTGCTTAAACGAAGTTCTCCACCTGTCCTTATAACTAAATCAATCGGAGGCAACTCATGATATAAATATTTATAAAAGTCTTCTCTTTTAAAATCTGTTACATCCAATCCATTTTGTATATCTTTGGCTAGTTTAATTGCTCCATCTATTATTTCTTCTTGTCCGCCATAATTTAAACAGATGTTTAAGATTCCTTTTTTATTTTCCTTTGTTTTTTCTTCAATGTTATTTATCGCCTCTAGAACATCTTCTCTTAAAGGCTCTTTTCTTCCTGAAATAATAACTTTTATGCCCTTTTTGTTTATTTTTTCAAATTTTGTTTTAAAATACTTAATTATTAAATTCATAAGTGAATCTACTTCTTCTTTACTTCTTTTAAAATTATCAGTAGAAAAAGCATAAACACTTAATACTTCTACTCCCATGTCTATTGCATGCATTGCTAATTTTTCTAATACTTTTGCTCCTTCAATATGCCCTTCACTACGTTTTAGTCCTTTTTTGGTTGCCCATCTACCATTTCCATCCATTATTATTGCTACATGTTTTGGCATTATCATTAATTACACCACCTTGTATAGAGAAATTATAACATATTTGTTGATTTAATTCTACTTAGTTGATATAATTTTACTATGCTGATTTAGTTTAGTGGTAAAACAGATGCATGGTAAGCATCAGAGGACTGTTCAATTCAGTCATTCAGCACCATTTCTGATTTATTACTACTTTAAAAGTAGTTTTTTTATTGTATCATATAATTTTTTATTATATAAAATATTGTAAATTTGACATAATTACTTTTCTATGTTATCATATTCTCCGTTTTTAAGGGGGATTTTTATGATTAAAAGTTTAAAAAAAGAAATAAGTTTAATAGGCAATAATAAAAGAATTGCTGACAAACTAATGGTTATAGCTATTTATAATGAGTTTTATAATGATGTTATAGATGCAATTAACCAAAAAGATATAGAAGAATATACCACTATAATTGAGAAAGCTTTTGATGCTACTGTAAGATATTTTAATACAAATAAGACTAGAAATGTTAGCACAGAAAGATTTATGAAAGTTTATTTCGATATTATTAGAAAAAATGATTTATTTAATAAACAACCTTTGGATCAAGTAATAACTAATATTGAAAATCAATTAGGAGACCATAATAGTATTATGAGCTTTGTTAGTGTTATAGATGATTTTGATGAACTTATCTTAGAACGTAAAGTTGATATTATGGTTCAATATAGAGAGTATGCTAACGAATTACTTAATTCAATTAATGATATGTTTGGCTATAAAACTATTAAAGGTTATGAACTTCGTTTTTCTATTTTGCATACACTTAAAACTAGACTTGAGCATTATTTAAATTATTGTAAAAAAAATAATATTAGACCTGGTAAAATTAGTAGTAATCTTAGAGTTAATATGATAAATCCTATTAAAAATCTTTTATTAGATAAATTAGATGATTGTACTCTTGGAGTTCAACACGTTCAGGATGGTGAACTTTACGATTTTCTTGATGGATATAATGATTTAGAACAAGATATTTGGATGATGGAATATATTTATGAAATTACAGGTTGTAATAAAAATGCTAAAGCTTTAAACTTTAATAAATCTAAAGAAATTTGTGGTTTTTTAGGAATCTCAAAAATTAAATATGCTTTAACAAATGTGTCTATGGGCCTTCGTACTCTAAACACTTATCATAAAATTAATGGTTCTTCTGTTAGAAGATAATAATATTATAAAAAAATGCTAAAATTAATTAGCATTTTTTGTTTTAACTGCTGTACCATATGCAATAACTTCGGCAGCACCATTCATTACACTTGATGATCCATATCGAATATTAATTATTGCATCAGCGCCTAGGCTTTCAGCTTCGTCGACCATTCTTTTTGTAGCCATTTGTCTAGCTGTTACAAGCATTTCTGTATATCCTGTTATTTCTCCACCTACAATGGTTTTCATACCTGCCATAAAATCTCTACCAATGTTTTTTGATTGAACTATGGTTCCTTTAACTAAGCCTAATACTTCAATTATTTCTTCGCCTGGTAGATAATCAATATTTACTAGCTTCATTTTCTTCTCCTCCTCTAATTTCTTTAATTCTTTTAATTAAATTTATTATTATTCCAAATATAGGAAAGCCAAATATTGATACGATAATTATGTATAATATAATTGGAAATTCGGTATCAGTAAATAATATTACTGTAAATAAAATAATAAATGCAAGAAAAAATAAACTAAATATTAAACTTGATAAACAAGCTCCTAATATTTTTTTATGATCTTTTTTCTTAAAATCTTTCAAAGTTACACCTCTTTTATTTATGATATTCATTTCTTCAGAATATTTCGTAATATCAATATTATCAAATTCTAAGTTGCTATTTACTATGTCGTAACACATATTTTTTATTTTACTGAATTCATGTTCAGTATTTTCAATAAACCTTATTCGATCATTTATACATTCCTTTAATGTTAACTCCCTATTTTTTAATTTTTTTATTTCGTTTACTGGAACATTTAAATTACGTAAAAATTTAATTAGTTTTAAATCTTTGATATCACTATCGTCATACTCACGATAATCATTATTACTATTTCGTTTCGGTTTTAATAAACCTTCAGATTCATAATATCGGATACTTTTCTTAGTTAGTCCTACTTTGTACTGAACTTCATTTATTAACATATAATCTCCTTTCTTGATATTAATTATAGACTATTACCTTAGGTTAATGTCAAGAAAAAAGAAAAAAATTATACATTTTCTTCTTCGTATGTCTTTACAATTCTTCGCTGTAAGTCAAATACTATTCGCGAATTGTCTCCTACTCCTTGTGGATCCTCATTCATAAAATTTTCAGCATTTTTTAAATACAAATCTTTGTCTAAACAAAAATAATCAAAACAGTCAATAAAGCCTTCCATGATATTAATAAATTCTTGATTATTTGCTAAAATTAAATAATTTGAATAATATCTTGAAATATAGGCTTTATCATCATAAATTCCTGTAAGTAAATGCTTTTGTAAGGCTCTATTTAATTCAAATATTAAACTTATTGAATATTCTCCATTAAAAGAAAAACATTTTAAAAAATCACAAAAACGATAATCTTTTTTTGAATGTCGTATAAATTCACTTAATAATCTAACATCAAATGACCAACTTAAGTTAAATAAATTAGTTCCTTCACTCTCATTTAAATGTTGTTTTTGTTTTAATGATATAAATAATTCAATAAACCTTTCACTTGAAAGAATACTTTTCTCCATAAGTTAAGTCTCCTTTTTAATTGGCTACTTCTTATTTTTAATTAATATATTATTTTCTTCAGCATATACTAAAAAATCTTTTATTGAATTAGATACATTATAATCTTCACCGATAGAATACCAGTGATATTTTAATATCTCTTCATTAGGTGTTAATTCAACATCTATTTTTTTATTAGCTAAAAAAGTATGCATTTCGATTTCTTTATTAGGATCACTAGCTGCTGTTTCTTTTTTCGTCATAACTAGTTCTAATTCGCTTGGACTGATTGTAAAACCATTGTGAATTTCTTCACTTACCTCGCGGCATGCTGCTTCAAGTAAAGTTTCTCCATCCTCTACTCCTCCACCAATAAATGTATAAGAATTGGTTTTACTACTCTTTTTCGATTGAACTATCAATAACTTATTATTCTCTATAAAAGCGATACCTACAACTTGTTGAACGTTATTCACTTTTTGTGCCTTCTTTCTTTTTATCACCTTTTACAGGTTTTATAATTTCTACTTCCTCTTTAATCTCTTCTTTGTTTTCTTTAACTAATCCTTCATTACTAACTTTAGTATTTATTACTTTCGTACCTGCTATTAGATCATGTAAACCTCTACCATTTACACTAAACATTATACTTAAGAATATTATTATTTGAAGTATCATATTGAAATTAGATCCTATGGAATATATTTCAAAATAAGTTTCTTTTGTAAAACATATAGCTATTAGTGTTATAATATCCATTATAATTCCATTTAAAAGTATACATCTTATTAAATAATTATATATTTTTAATGGCTTATCTTTAGCACTAGTGATTTGTAAATTCATTATTCTCTTACCAAGAGTCTTTCCCTTAGAAGCAAAATTATAAATACCAAAATATAAAATTATAACTGCTATGTCTCCTATAATATAGACATATCCACTTTTATTCATATCATAGCTCATTTTGCTAACTTTACTATTAAATTCAGTGATATTAATTTTCTTTTCATAATAGTCATTTAACATTTCGTTATATTTAGTAGAAACTTCAACATATTCTTCATATCTTGGATTGATAAAACTTATTTTTGTTAAGATCATACTAAATAATGTTATGACTAAAAGGTCGATTAAATATGCACCTATTCTTTTAAATATTAAACTATTATTCATTAATCTATCTCCTTAAATATAATTATAATCTTAATTTAAATTAATGTAAAGATAAATAACTCTTTTTAGCATTATTCGACTTTTTTGGAGTATTGATTTAAATGTTTTATTCATACTAATAATGGTGATTTATATGGATACTTTTAATAAAGAATTACTAGACTTTTTAAATAATGGAACTTGTACTTTTACTAGTACCTTAAATATTAAAGAAATTCTAGAGGCTAACGGTTATCAATCTTTAAGTGAACTTGATAAATGGAATTTAAAAGATGGCAAATATTATGTGTGTCGTAATGATGCTTCAATTATTGCTTTTAATATAAATAAAAAAATTAAAAACCAGTTTTCTATTATTTGTACTCATAATGATACCCCTGCTTTTACAATTAAACCTAACCCCGAATATTATGAAAATGGCTATCTAAAACTTAATATTGCTCCTTATGGAGGTATTTTAAATTATGGTTTTATGGATAGACCTCTTGGTATCGCAGGGCGTATTATTTTAAAGAAAGACAAGACTTTTTCAAAAAAGATTATTGATACAAATTGTGAAGTCGCTATTATTCCAAGTATTGCTATACATCAAAATGATAAGGCTAATACTAACTTAGATATAAATACGGAAATTGATTTAATGCCAATTATTTCTTTAAATAAGAATTATAGTTTAAAAAAACTACTTAAAGATAAACTTAAAATAAATGACAATATAGTTGATTATGATTTGTTTTTATATAATACAGAATCTGCTAAAATATTTAATGACTTTATTGTATCTCCTCGAATTGATAATTTAACCTGTACTTATGCTGCTTTAAAATCTTTTATTAATAATTTTAATGATTCTATTAATGTACTTGCAATATTTAATAGCGAGGAAATTGGTTCTAATACTTTCGAAGGGGCTGATTCTAACTTTTTGATTGATACCTTAAAAAGAATAGCTGGTATTTTAAATATGGAACTTACTTCAACTCTTGCTAGTTCTCTAATTATTAGTGCTGATAATACTCATGGGCGACATCCTAATCATGATGAGCTATCAGATCATACTAATACTCCAATTTTAAATGATGGAATTCTTATCATGAAAGAAATTAATGGTACTACTAATAGTGTTACTTCTTCTTTATTTAAACATATTTGTGAGATAGAAAATATTCCTTGTACTTATTATACTTCAAGAAATGATTTTTCTACAGGATCTACTCAAGCTGGTGCTAGTCTTAGACATCTTAGTATTAACTCTTTAGATGTTGGTCTTCCCATGCTTGCTATGCATTCTAGTTTAGAAGTTATTGGCAATAAAGATACTTATCTTTTGTATAAAGCTTTTGATAGATTTTATAAAACTAATTATAAACTAAAAAATAATAAAATAACTTTTGATTAAATATGATATAATTAAACTATCAGGAGTTGGTGGACTTGAATTTAATAGATTATGTTAAGCAAAATGGAAATAAAGATTTTAAGACAGAAAAATTTAATGATGTAGATGCTCTTATTCTATCTATTATTCCCTATGTTCCTTTTGATAATATTATTCCCGCTTTTAAAAGAAAAGCTATTTTGTTAAAAGATATAATAAAAAAATTGGATAAAGATTTAATGCGTGCTAAAGGAGTTTTTGTTGGCAATACGTTTAAATTAATAGAAACTATGGCCTCTAGCAAAAGATATTCTGATATAGCTTTTTATAATTATATGTATATTGTAAATACAGAAATGCAATTTGGAGCCTTAACAATGAAATTACCTGATAAGAGCACTTTTATAGCTTTCGCAGGTACTGACACTTCTATTGTAGGTTGGGAAGAAGATTTTAAAATGGCCTACATGTATCCTGGAGCCAGCCAAAAATATGCAACAATTTATCTTAATAATGCTATTAAATTATTTGATAAGAATATTCGAATCGGAGGACATTCAAAAGGTGGTAACTTAGCTATTTGTAGCGCTATGAATACAAAGTTTTATATTAAACCTAGAATTAAACAAATTTATAACTTTGATGGGCCTGGTTTTTTAAAAGAACAAATTGAATCTAAAGAATATAAAACTATTGAGAGAAAAATTAAAATGTACATTCCCGAACAGAGCATTATTGGTATGATATTATATCACACCCCAGACTATAAGGTTGTTAAAGCTAGACACTTTAATATTTTGCAACATGATGTATTTAATTGGAAACTGGATAAAAATGGTTTTATTTTATCAAAACAAAATAAAAGAAGTAAAAATCTAGAAGAAAGATTAACAAAAAAATTAGATAATATATCTATTCCTGAAAGATTAAATTTGGTAGAAAATATGTTTAATCTGTTTAAGAAAAATGATATTAAAGATACTAAAGAAATTAAAATTAATAGTATTTTTAAATTATTTAAGAGTTTTAAAGAATTAGATAAAGAAACAAAAAATCAATTAATAGAATTTTTAATTATTATATTTATTAAATAAAAAAATAATCCCCTATCTTGAGGGATTATTTTCGTTTAATAATGTATTTAAGAATAAATCTAATTCATCTTTAAAGTAGAATAATACTTTTCGACATGTTCTTATTACTTCTTCGGAATCAATTTCTAGTATTCTTGATATTTCTTCAATACTATAATTTCTTCCTAAATATCCAAAAGTATCGCCATATCTTAAACTAATTATTATAGCTTCTTTTGCGGACATATCACTCATTAATTCTTTAAAACTTGGAGCTTTTAATGTGCTATTTAGTTTAGTTACAACTTCGGTTTGTTTATCAGCATTAGGAGTTATGGTTAAACATGGATGTTCTTCAACTATTGGAGTAGTTGGACTTTCATTTTCTACTATTGAAGTCGCTGGCGTTTCGCCTTCAGTTATTTTTGGAGTTTCTGTCATTTTGATTTCGACTGGCTCATTCGTAGAAGATATTGAAGTTTTTTCTGTACTAAGACTTCTTTTAGAATTATTAATTCCTCTAACTTTTTCACCATTTTGTAATCTTATTTTATTTATTTCTTCTTCAAAATTTTCGATTCCAAGAAATTCTTTTGCTAAATCTTCTAAAACTGTTCTAACTATTTTAGAAAATGTGGGCTGAGATAATTCTGCCATAGCACATTTATCAGTTAACTTTAATCTTGGTCCTTCATAAAATCATAAGTGTAAATTAATTACCTTTTTTTGTCTTTCTGGTAATATAGCTATTAATTCTTTTAATTTTTCTATCATTTTATTTCCTTCTTCCTTTGGTCTTTTAATACTTAAATTGTTGTTTTTTTCGTTTGAAACATGTTCGCCATTGCTATATCTAATGGCTTGGAATATGCCATTTAAATCTATGCCTGTATACTTTTTTTCTAAATCTATTATCATGTTTTTTACTTTAAGACTAAATGATGAACTTTTAATATTAAAATATGCTCCTTTATCTTTATTATTTAGTCTATTCCCTTCATAATATCCCAGATATAAAAGCAGCATTTTTTGTTCTATTTCTGTTAATTCTTCTAAGATTTCTCTTAAATTTGGTAATAAATCTGTACTAATGTTTTCAATAGATATAAATCTAATATTATTCATTGTACTTTCTTCTACAATAGCTGCTTTACCTAATCTTCTACTTTCGTCAATATATTCTATAGCTCTATTTGGCTTATTCATATATATGGCAAAACTCTTTATGTATCTCGATTTTCTAATCTTTTGTAAAGCTGTGGCTTCAATTTGACGAATACGTTCTCTTGTAATTTTATATATCTTACCAATCTCCTCAAGAGTTAATGTTTCATTACCTTTTAAACCAAAGCGTAAAATTAAAATATCTTTTTCTTTATCTGATAAATTACATCTATCTAGCAATTCAAATATTTTAGAGTGCAAATCTTTATCAATATATGCTGATTCAATTTCTACTCTATCATCTGGAATAAAATTTCCTAATTCTGTATCTTCGTCATCACCAATTTTGCTATCTATACTTGTTAAATTTGGTACTGAAGTGGCTAATTGTGTAATTTTATCTATAGACATATTCATTTCTATTGCTATTTCTTCTAGAGTTGGCTCTCTTTCTAGTTCTTTTTCTAATTTATTTCTAGTCATGAAATATTTCTTCTGCTTTTCATATATGTGAACTGGTACACGAATTGTGCTGCTTTTATCTGCGATTGATCTAGTTATTCCTTGCCTTATCCACCATGTAGCATATGTAGATAATTTATAACCTTTATCAGGTTCATACTTTTCAATTGCGGTGATTAAACCTATGTTTCCTTCTTGTATTAAATCTAGAAAATCTAAACCTCTCCCAAGATATCTCTTAGCTATACTTACTACTAGCTTTAAGTTTCTTTCTATTAATATTTCCCTTGCTTTTAAATCTCCATTTTTATTTCTTATTGCATATTCTAATTCATCACTTTTACTTAATAATGGTAAATTAATATCTCTTAAATACATATGTGTTGCTTCTAAACTTCTGCTTTCTTTTGTTGTTAAACTTATTTCATCTGGTATAGTTTTAATATCATGCTCATCGCAATATACTTCTAAAAACATTAAAATTAATGGTATTTCTGATATTCTATCCATCTCACCATTATTTATAATTTCTATATATTTATTTACTAAAGTTTTTATAGCTTTATTTATAATTGGAACATTTGCTAATATATTTTTAATTTGTTCTACCTTTAAATCATAACCTATTCTTTTTAAAAAGTTACAAACTTTCTCTAACATGTCTAAAGGATTTTTTGTTAGGTTTAATTCTCTATTTAATTTTTCACATAATAAATAGTCAAAAACATCTTCTGATATATTTTGACTAATATATTCTTTTATTATAATTCTTATTTTGTTTTCAAGTTTCTTTGTATCTAAGATACTATTTTCTGATACCCCCCCCCCGGTTGATATTTCAATTAAATCTTCAACAGATAAATTTAAAAAGACATAATCTTTTTTTATATCTTCGATTATTTTTCTTATTTCTTTGCTAGAAAGTTCAGGACTTATGTTATTAGTTTTCATTATAATTTTGAACCTCCTTAAAATTTGTTAGTCTTATTATAATACAAAATCTTGAAAATGTCATTTGTTTTTGATTTTGATATTATCATCTGGTTTAATATCTCCTATTAATAATGTAGACTTAGGATTATGTAATTCATTATTCTTTATTATTTTTTCTTCATCAAAATTTGCATAACAATATTTGCATAAATGATTACATGTGTTATATGCCCCAATATCTGTCATTGCTACACAACTACAATATTTATTATTTCGCGCTTTCCATTTTGGATAACTTTTGCCTGTTTTTTCTTTAGCTAAATTTTTAGATACACAATCATCTATAATAAATCCATATTCACCTAAATTGTTATACTCACTACATGTTTGAACTGTCATATTATGTTTCTTGGCAATACTACTAAACTTTAAACCTATTTTTTTAAAGTCTTCATTAGTAAAATTTTTAATTCTTAAAACATTCATATTTTTACGAACATTTTTGTAATCATCTATAAATGATATTATAATTTTATTTATATACCCGTCTAATAATAAACAAATTTTATTAAAAGCTTTGATATGATAATCTAAAGTATAAATATCATTTAAAAATATTGGATCATACCTAATATAAATATTTTCTTTACCTATAATAGCTGATATTTTTTTAATGTCTTCGATAACTTCTTTTTTGTTTGGAATATTTGGTTCAATATCTTTTTTATATGGTGTTAAGGTAATTTGAAATATTATTGGCTCCTTTATCTTATTTAAAAAATCAATTATAGGATGGGGATTTTTGGTGCAAAAGACTATTAAATCTACATCTTTAAAATATATTCTACTTATGAGTTTGGGATATATAGGATTTCTTACATCTACAAAACCAGCTTGATATCTATTTTTGAACCATTTACTATAAAAAGCTACTATATCTGTTCTACCACTTACATTTAATATCATTATTCATCACAAAAAATATTATATCAAAAAAATATCTTTTTAACTATTTATAAAATTTGCCAATAATTTTTTTTATATAAGTTACTTTGTTTTGTAAATTTTGCTATTACTACTTTAAAAATATTGAAAAACTTGTTATACTTTTATTGTAGGTGATATTATGTTAGCTTTAAGTATTATTCTCATAATAATTATTATTTTAGCTTCTGGTGGTATTTATTATGTTGTTTATTTTAATAAACTTAATGATTTAAAAACTAAAATTATGGAAGCGGAATCTATTATTGATGAAAATTTGAGAATTAAATATGAAACTTTAATCAGAATTAGTAATAGCTTGAAAAAACATATGAAGTCTGATAAGAATTATTTTAAAGAATACGAAAAGCTTAGAGATATAAATATATCAAACTTTGATATGGATCGTAAGTTAAATGAAGGGTTTACTTTGATTTTAAAAATGATTGATGATCTTAATTTAAATAGTGATGAAGATTTAAATAAAGAAATCGAAAATATTAGAAGATTAGATGAGAAACTAACTGCGACAAAAAATTATTATAATAAAAATACTAGCTTAGAAAATGCTATAATTAGAAAGTTTCCAACAAATTTTATAGCAAGAATTCATAATTTTAAATTAAAACTTTTCTTTGATGGAAAAGATATGGAAGACGAAATAATAGACGACTTTAAAGTATAGTCGCCTTTTTTCTTTTTAAAAATAAATCTAAAGAGTCTGTCATTAAAGGTAAGCTTCTATCTAAAAATTTGATACCATCATCTTTATCAAATACTTTTTTATTCTTTTCGTATGCGCGGTCACAATATAATATTGGAACTTTTTGTAATAATTCTTGACTTATATTACTTGTGTCTACAACTGCAAATCCTCTATTTATTAATTCTTGTTCGGTTAAAGCTATATCATGTTTTGCTATATAAGCAAAAATTATATTAATAAAGTCATGATTATTGGTTAACCCTTTATAAAAACTAAAACCATGATTTTCAAAAACTCTATTACCTATAATTATTGGTTGCCCCTGATCTATAATTCCTAATCTAAAAAATTCTGGCGCGTTCATAATTTACCTTCTTTCAAATATATTATTCTATTACTTAAAATTATTTTTGACAAGTATATATTTTAATTTTAAAAGCCGTTTTGAAAACGACTATTTTTTATTTATTATTTTTTCTACTTTCTCTTTAACATTAGATATTGTATCAAATAATATTCCATTTATGCCAATCTTATTTGCTGCCTCTATATTTGCTTTAATATCATCAATAAATATACATTCCTCTGCTTTTAAATTGTACTTATTTAATAAATAATAATAACACTCTTTGTCCGGTTTTATACATTTAATATCACAAGAATATACTGAACCATCTTGTAATTTAAAAAATTCAAAACGTTTTATATTATATTCAATATCCCATTTACTTACATTTGATAAAAAATAAATTTTATAACCTCTATTTTTTAAATCTTTTATGTATTCTACACTTTCTGTTATTTCACTTAGAAGAATATCATTATTCTTATTTTCTAAGATATATCTTATTTCTTCATCCGTTGGATATTTGTTACATAAATTTTCAATTATTTCTTCATAGGTAATATTTCCTGAATCGCCTTTTTGCCATTCTTCACTTGCCCATATTAAATTCTTATAAGTTTCATGTTCTTCTTTTGGAATATCAATAGATGTTAAATAAGATTTTATGTCATATTTTAAAACTACTCCACCTAAATCAAAAATTATATTTTTAATCATTTTTATCTAAGTTCCATTCTACCTCTTTTAAACCCTTGCTTTTTAAGAACTCATTAGTTTTGCTAAAAGGTTTAGAGCCAAAGAATCCATAACGTGCGGCGAAAGGACTGGGATGAGGACTGGTTAAGATTAAGTGATGTTTATTTGTAATTAAACTCATTTTTTCTTTAGCAAAATTCCCCCATAGAATAAATACTACTGGTTCTTCTTTTTCATTTAAAGTTTTTATAATATAATCCGTTAATCTCTCCCATCCGAGTTTTCGATGAGATGCTGGTGTATCTTTTACAACTGTTAACACAGCATTAAGCATTAAAACTCCACTTTTAGCCCAACCGGTTAAATCGCCGTTATTTCTTGGTGGAATCCCTAAATCACTTTCTAATTCTTTATATATATTTTGTAGTGATGGGGGAACCTTTACCCCTTTTTGAACTGAAAAAGATAAACCATGCGCTTCTCCTTCTCCATGATAGGGATCTTGGCCTACTATTACTACTCTAGTATCCTTAAAACTGGTTAATTTTAAAGCCTCAAAGATATGATCTTTGGGCGGAAAGATAATTTTATTTTTATATTCTTCTTCAACTATTTTATAAAACTTTTTAAAACCTTCACTATCCCATATAACTTTTAGTTTTTCATCCCAATCATTTCCTATCATAATACTACCTACTTTCTACTTATGATATCTTTCATTATTTATAATTTTAAATGCTCTATATATTTGTTCTAATAGAATCCCTCTAAATAATCCATGGGGAAAAGTAAATTTAGAAAATGATAAAGCATAACTACTTCTCTTTTTGATGCTTTCATGTAATCCTTCTGATGAGCCAATTATAAATGTAATTGCACTGTTTGTTATAAATGTATTGTCTATCATTTTGGCTAACTCTTCACTTGTTAGGGAGTTGCCCTCGATTTCTAAAGTTATTACATAATCTTTATTTCCGATATATTTCATAATGTTTCTAGCTTCATTTTCTAAATTTTCTTCATCTTTTAATTCTATAAGCTCTATTTTATGATATTTATTAATTCTTTTTATATAATCTTCTGTTAACTCTGTTAAATACTTTTCTTTTAATTTACCTAAACATATTATTTTTATCATACTTCCATCACTTCACTTATCTTATCTGGTTTAGCACAATGAATATCACTAAACATGATATTATATGTCCTAAAAATATTGGTAATTTCTTTCATTGCTAGTTCTTCAGTATTGTTTTTTTCAGAAAGATGCATTAAATAAATTTTTTTGGTATTATCTCCAATTAATTTAGATAAATATATACTACTTGCATTATTTGATAAATGACCGTAGTCTGATAAAACTCGTTTTTTTAACCAATCTGGATATGGTCCATGTTGCAACTTTTCTATATCGTGATTGGCTTCAAATAAATATATTTCTTTATTTTGTAAATATTTGTAATTTTTATAGTTTACATAGCCAGTGTCTGTGACATATACAACCGAATTTTTACCACTTTCAAAAAGAAAATTTCTGGAATCTGTAGCATCATGACTAGAATGCATACACGTAACTTTAACATTATTTAATATTACTTCATCTTCATAAATTAAAATATGGGGATATTCACGAATACTTTCTAATTCCCCAAACATTTTTTTACTTATAACAATTGTTGGCGCATATTTTTTTAAAAAGGTATTTAATGCTGATATATGGTCATCATGTAAATGGCTAATAAATATATAGTTTATTTCACCTGGGTCCACTTCTATTTCCTTTAACTTATCAACTATATATTTACGATTACGACCAATGTCTATCAAAATCTTATAACCGCCAATTTCAACATAAGTGGAATTGCCCCCTGATCCACTTGCTAAAACACATACTTTCATTAATTATAGATCGAAAGTGGATTTAAATTGACACCATTATATTTAACCTCAAAGTGTAAGTGTGGTCCTGTTGATTTACCGCTGTGTCCCATAGAGCCTATTCTATCTCCTCTACTTACAGTCTGACCTACACGAACATTCATGCTTTGATGCAAATGCCCATAGATGGTTACATAGCCATTACCATGATTAATTGTAATTTGATTTCCTAAAGTTCTACCACCATAACCACAAGTGTCGTATTTTCCTTTACCACTACTTGGGCATCCATTAAAGGCTAACTCAACAACTCCATCAGCAGCTGCATATATTGGCGAACCAAAGTTACCCGCTCCAGATATATCTAATCCATAGTGCATAGATCCCCAACGCCAACCATATTTACTTGTGATTACATAGCCTGCATTAGTTGGCCAGAACCAATCTCCACCTGTAATAACTGGATTTTCCCAGTTACTTGGTCCTCCTGGATTATAAGGCCTTTTAGTACCATATGTTGTAACCTGATTTTGAACTGGCACTAATGTAGCCAAAATAACAGGGTTTGCATTTTGTGAACGTTCACCATTTTCAACTTCATATTCTTCCTGAACTCGATTTTTACCATTTATACCTGGTGTTGTTATTACTGAGTAATCAGTATATTTAGTATTGTCTGGTACTCTTTCTTTAGTATAATAAATTGTTTGATCATATATTTCTTTTAATTTATATACATATGTTAATTGGGGAGAAATTAATGTAACGTTAACTGTATCTCCAACTTTTAAAATTGTTTTTTCTGATTTATATTTTGTGTTTGCAATTAAAAATTCTTCAACATTTAATTTATTTGCTTCAGATATAGATTCAATTGTATCTCCTAAAGCAATAGTGTAACTTTTAGTATCAGGGGTTTCTCCAAATAATAAAAATTGAGTTAATTCTTGTTCATTAGTATAAATTTTATCATTTACACTTATGTAACTTTCTTTGATCGTAATATTTTCTTTAAAATGCATACTTTCAATAATACGACCTGTCCCTACTATTTCTTCTTGAATATTATTAATATATTTATTGTATTCATCTTGATTTAAAAAAGCACTAACAAATCTTTTTGCAGCATTATGAAATATTTCTTTGTCTAATACTTTAATTTGATAATCTTTCTCATCACTTTTGACTGTTATAATATAGCCTTTTATAGTAAAGTCGTCTTGCTTTTCTATTTGGTCATATACATTTTTTACTTCGTCTACTGTTGTAGAATATGTATCAGCTTCAACTATTTTTAAATTGTTTGGAGGATATACATTATCTACTTTATATTTTTCTTTTATAGCTGTTTGATTGCTGTCAATTAAAGCGTATAACTCAGCTTTATCTCCTATCACACCTATTTTTTCGCCATTAAGATATACTTGATAGTTAGTGTTTACTTCAGCATAAGATTTTTTAGTAAATAAACTTATACCTAGTATGGCACTTACTATTAGTGTTATCATAAATGTATTAAAATATTTTCCCTTCATAATTCACCTCTATATCTCTCCAACGTCAGTACTTATATAATTTTTAAAATTACTCATGTTAAGTTCAAATAATAATCTATATAATCCCGTTGAACCTTTACGATGCTTAGCAATTATTACATCAATTGGAACTACTGTTTCTTTTTTTTCGGTTTTAGCTTCATAATAATCTTTTCGATTTAAAAATAATACTAAATCTGCGTCTTGCTCTAAGGAACCAGATTCTCTTAA
The DNA here is from genome assembly GCA_910587745.1 of uncultured Bacilli bacterium. Lineage (GTDB taxonomy): Bacteria > Bacillota_I > Bacilli_A > RF39 > UBA660 > Caccenecus. Next base: position 6,918 of record CAJUNE010000012.1, on the reverse strand, counting down.
ATCTACTAAAGCTGGTTCTTTATTTTCTCTTTTATCTACACTACGCGAAAGTTGGGCTAGTGCAATAACTGGAACATCTAATTCCAAAGCCATTGTTTTTAAACTACGTGATATCTCTGATACTTCAACTTGTCTTGACTCAATACGATTAGAACCCGTTGTAACTAACTGTAAATAATCAATTACTACTAATCCTAAACCATTTGGCATACTTGCAAGTTTACGACATTTTGATTTAATCTCAGGTGCTGTAATACTAGCATTATCTTCAATAAATATATTGGTGCTTCCTAGTTTACTCATCGCTTCGTTGTATCTTTTCCAATCGTTATGTTCTAATTTACCTGTGCTTAGTTTGTAAGAATCTATTCCTCCTACACTCGCTATCATACGATTAACTAACATTTCAGCACTCATTTCTAAGTTAAAAATAGCTATGGCTTTTTCTGTTGAAAAGGCAGCGTTTGTTGCAATGTTTAGAGCAAAAGCCGTTTTTCCCATACCAGGACGAGCTGCTAAAATAATTAATTCTCCACCATGCAATCCTGCTGTTGCTTTATCTAAGTCATAAAAACCAGTTCTTATTCCTGTAATATCACTTTTATTTTTTGATAACTCTTCAAGTCTTTCTTGTGCTCTTCGGAGTATTTCATGGATTGGCACAAATTCACTAGTTTGTCTTACTCTAACAGCATTTAAAATACTTCTTTCTGATTCATCTAATAAACCATTTATATTCTCACTAGAATAAGCATTTGTTACAATATCTGTTGCTGTATTTATTAAGTTTCTTCTTATAGCATGATCTTTTAATATTTTTATATAATATTCAAGATTGGCAGCAGTAACTACTGAATCTATTACTTCCATTAAATAGGGAATTCCCCCTACTTCATTTAATACTTTTTTCTTATCTAATTCAGCTTTGATTGTTGTAACATCAATAGGATTTCTCTCTTTATATAATGAGATAATGGCATTAAATATAATTCTATTTTTATCATTAAAGAACATGTCTTCTGTTACTTCATCACTGATTTTTTCAAGTGCGTCTTTATTTAAAAAAGCTACACCAAGGACACTCATTTCAGCTTCATAATCATTTGGTAATGCACGTGTCGCCATAAATCCTCCTATTTTATTAAGTTTGCTTTTATTTTGAAACTTACCTTCTTATGAAGTATTATTTCTACTTCACTAATGCCTAAACTAGATAAATCATAATCTAATTTAATACATTTTTTATCTATTTTAAAACCTAGTTTTCCAATTTCTTCAGCGATTTGCTTGGTTGATATTTTGCCAAATACCTTATCTTGAACACCAGTTTTAACTTTAAAATTAATTATCTTGTTTTCTAATTGCTTTTTTATTTCTTGATATTCTGCAACTTTTTGATCCTCTTCTTTTTGTTTGGCATCAAGCTCTCTATCTAAAACTTCTTTACTTCTTTTAGTGTATTGAACCGCTAATTTATTCTTAATTAAATAATTATTAGCATATCCATCACTGACTTCTATTATTTCATCTTTTTTGCCAACTTTTCTTACGTCTTCTAGCATAATAACTTTCATAAAAATTATACTCCTTGTCTAATATTTATTATATCATAGTTACCTTTTATTGTAAATTCTTGAGGTATATTTTACTTTATTTTAAACATGGCTTTTATAGCTTTTGTATAAATACTTTTGGCTATTTCATAACCATTCTCATTTTCTTTAATAAGGTTATCCATCATAACTCCACTATTGATTTCTAAAACATAATAACTACCATTTTTATCACGAATTATATCTATGCTGCCAAATTCTAAATCAATTGTATTTGCTACTTTAGTTGCTAATTTTAAAATTTCTGTTTTTACTTCTTTTTCTATATCAAAGCTTGCTTTAGCTCCTCCTGATAAATTGAATTTCCAATTGTATATATACCCTTCATTATCTTTTAAAATAATATCTTTATTTATGCCATCGTAGTCTTTAAAAAATTCATAATTAAAGTTTTTTAATAATTCCTTAATTGAAGACACACCATCTCCATATACTCTTGGTAACTCTTTTTTATATATTAACTCAGGATTGTGTTGGAATATTATTACTCGATATTCATTTTCTATATCTATAAATGGACATAAACTTAAAGAATAGTTTCGTTTACTAAGCTTTAAATAATAGTATTCTAAATCTTTTTCGTTAGTTATATGATAAACATTATTTCCGCATGTACCATTATTTATTTTTAAAACAACAGAAGTATTATACTTGATAAATAGCTCTTTTAAATAATTAATATTATTACATCCAATAGCATAATTTTCGTTATTTGTAGGTGCATATACTATATGGTGTTCTACTACTGGTAAATGATAATGCTCTAATAATTCACACAATGCATATTTGTCATCACAAACTTCTCCTAGTCCATGAGAATTAAGATCAAATTTATATCCTGCTAAAATTTTACATTTATCATCTTTTTCTAGTACTACTATCCAATCTTTTGATAAATAAGTTAGCTTTATATTTTCTTCTTCACATATTTCTTTTAATAACTCTTTAAAATCTTTTATTCTTGCCATAATCCACCTTCGCCTCATTATTATACATGAAAAAAGCTACTAATTAAAGTAGCTATATTTAAAACATTAATTTTTTCTTGAGAATATAATCATAGCTCCGAAACCTAAAACAATTGCTCCAAATATCCCAAAAACTATCATTGTTGCAACTTTGCTTGGTTCACTAAATATCTCATCTAACATCATGTAATCATCTTTTAAAGATAATTTAGAAATTGTTTCTTTAACTATATCTTTATATTCTTCACTATTTTTAGCTTCTTCAGCTAAATTAAAAGCTTTTTTTACATCTGCAGGTCCAGAATAGCCAAAAATATATTCATCACCAATTATAAATAAAGGAACACTTCCAATATTTTTTTCGGCAAAATTTAAATCTTTTTGTATTTGTTCTAATAGCTTAACGTTATTGCTATTTTGATATACTTGATATGTTTTTAATTTTACACCTTCAGGTATACTTTCTTTGTTTTCATTTAAATATTTTAGGGCATCTTCACAATGGTTACACTTTGTAGATCTAAATAGATATATTGTTACTTCATTATCGCTTTCTGCTTTAGCATTTATTGGCAAAATTAAAAGCATTACTGTTATTATACTAATTATTATTTTTTTCATATTTTCACATCCTTGTAATTAATTATATCAAAGTATTAATAATAAAACAATTATTTCCTTTTAAAATTATTGTATTGCTTGTGAAGAATATAATTTATAATACTCTCCCTTTTTCTTCATTAATTCATTATGGGTTCCTTCTTCATAATTTATGTGGTCTTTGATTAAAACTATTTTATCGCAATTCTTTATTGTTGATATACGATGAGCGACCATTATTGTGGTTCTGTCTTTCGTTACTAAATCTATTGCTTTAGTTATTTTTTTCTCTGTCATTAAATCAATATTGCTAGTTGCTTCATCTAAAATTAAAATCTTAGGATCTTGAAGCATTATTCTCGCGATACATAAAAGCTGTCTTTCACCATTTGATAAATTAGAACCATTATTTAAAAGAATTGTTTCATATCCTTTTTCTAAATTTGTTATCATGTCATGAATGTCTAACATCTTGCATACTTTAATTACTTCTTCTTTTTTAATCTTTTTATTTAATACTAAATTATCATATACACTTCTCGCAAATAAAAAGTTATCTTGGAGCATTATGCTAACCCCGCCTCTTAAATTATTAAGTCTTATATCTTTAATATTAATACCATCAATTAAAATCTCACCTTCATCAGGATCATAAAATCTAGATAGCAAACTTAATATTGTAGATTTTCCACATCCTGTTTCTCCAACTAATCCAACTTTGTCACCAGCTTTAATTTTTAAATTAACGTGGTTTAATACTTTTTTCTTTTTATCATAACTAAAGACAACATTTTTTAATTCAACATCACCTTTAATATCTAAAATCATTGATTTTTTAGAATTTTCAATAACAAGAGGTTCATCTAATAATTCAAATATTCTTTCTAAATATGTTGAAGCATCCATTAAATCACTATAACTACTTGTGATATACTCTAAGGGATCCCAAAATCTTGAAGAATATGAGTCGATAGCTATTATTGTACCTAAACTGACTCTTGGATAAAAATATCTTAGTCCAATATAATAGATTAAAGCTATACATATTATATCAAAAACATGGGCAAGCGACCAATTTAGATTTCCTATAAAAAATGTTTTCTTTTGAACATTAATCCTTTCTTTTTCTAAATCTCTTAAAATTCTTTCATTTTCATTTTCACGATTAAAACTTTGAGTTATTCGAATACCATTTATACTTTCAGATACATAAGCATTAACATTTGATTTTTTATCATTTACGACATGTTGCAGTTTTCTTCTAAGAGGTGCTAAAAAGATGAAAATTGTAATCAATATTATAGCTGAAATTATACTGATTAAAGCTAAAGATGTATTGGTTATAAGCATAAAAACTATTACAAAAATTAAATTTACAATGTCAAGTAGCCCTTGAACAATAACATAACAAAATATTCCTGCTACATCATCTGGATAACTTGTCGCTCTCGTATATATCTTCCCATGACTTCTAGTATCAAAATAATTATTAGGTAAGTATTGCAATTTTTTAAAGATTTCTACTTTGATATCATATGATACTTTATCAAGTGCTATAATCATTTTATCCCTTTGTATTTTAGTAAAAAATACAGATAATAAGACTATACCTAACATGATAAATGATAATAATACTATTTGCATAAAATTCTTATTTACAAATGATACGTCAATAGCATAAGCCATTAATTTAGGAATAACAAGAAGTAATAAACTTGAGATTATCCCAATAAAGAAAGAGATAAATAATTCTTTTTTATATGGCTTAATAAATTCAAGCATTCGAGTCATGTTTTTCCAAGAAAATTTTGTTGCTTCTTCATCTTTCTTGTAATTATTAACCATTTTAGATATCTCCTTTCTGTAATTCGTATAATTTATAATAATAACCTTTTTTATTCATTAATTCTTTATGGTTACCACTTTCTATTACTTTTCCTTTATCTAATACATAAATTTTATCAGCATTCATAACACTTACTATTTTACTGGCTATTATAACTTTTGTAGATTTATAATTTAATTTCTTTATACTCTCATTTATCTTTTCTTCTGTTTCCATATCTAACGCACTTGTAATATCATCTAACAATAGAATGTCTGGTTTAACAGCTAGAGCTCTTGCCAAAGATAATCTTTGCTTTTCACCACCTGATAAACCTACTCCTTTTTCACCAATTATAGTATCTAATCCTTCAGGCATATTTTTTATATAGTCACAACAAGCAATATTAGCATATTTCATTGCTTCTTTTTTACTTAATCCCATATTACCATATCTAATGTTGTTATATATTGTATCACTAAATAGAAAACTAGATTGTGTAACATAACCAACTTTTTCTCGTAAATCCTTAATATTGTAATCCAAATAATTTTTTCCATTTATTAATACTTCTCCACTTTCAGGAATAATAAATCCTAATAATAAGTTTACTATTGATGATTTACCACTTCCTGTCTTACCTATAAACGCAATTGTTTCTTGGGGATTTATTTTCAAATTTAAATTTTCTAAAACTACTTTATTATCAAAAACTATTCTAACATTTTTGAATTCAATTGGTACTAATAACGTTTTTAATGGTTCTTCGCCTTTTAATTCTATTTTTGGTTTTGCATCTAAAAGATTTTTTATGCGTTTTTTTGCTATTCCATATCTTTGGATACTATGAAGTAGGCCGCCTAGTCTAATAAATGGTGCACGCAAATTATAAAGATAAGAATTGAATATAATTAACTCTCCTAATGTTATTTTATTATTAATAAATAAAAACCCTCCTACAATAAGTAATATTACACTCATAAAATAACTAAGAAAATCAATACTGCCATAAAATGTATTTTCTTTAAAACCAACTTTTATATCTTTATCAACATATCTCTTTCCTATTTTTTTCATTTCTTTGATTTCATATTCTTCTAATGCAAATGTCTTTACAACACGATTAGCTTCAATATTATCACTTATATAATCATTTACATCACTAGTCATATCCCGTAATTTTTCATATTCTTTATGAATATTTTTATAAAAGATAACCGTTATGATACCTACTATTACACCTGGTGTTAAAAGAATTAATGTGAAAGGTGCATTAATAGTTAATAAATACACAAAAGAAAAAATAAAATTTAACAGTATTGCTCCAATAGTCTTTATGTTATAACTAATTTGTTTTCTTATATTCCACATATCGCTTGTAAAATTAGTCATTAATTCACCCTTGTTGTTATGTTCAAAAAAATCATGATCTAAATTATTGATATTTTTATAACACTTCTGTTTTATTTCACTTACAATTTTGTCACTTACAACATCTAATTTAATAACACTAAAATATGAACCTAAAACCTTTATGATGGCAAATATAATTAATCCTATTATTATTAATAAGAAATGATCATAATTTCCTTCATTAGTTATTCGATCTACAATAAATCCAATAATTATTGGAATAACAAAACCTATACTATCAAAAAATATTAAAAAGATATTTGATAATATATAAGGTAGTTTATATTTTTTATTAATACCTAATATCCACTTCATATCATCACCATTATAATTATATCTTAAGAAACGGAATAAGGCAAAAGAAATTTTTATTAATAAAAAAGTCTATACATAACGCACTTTGGAATTAACACTATTTTAAACAAAATTAAAAAAATGAGTAATTTATTCCTCATTTAATTCGAAATTTAATAATTCTTTAACAATGCTTTTATATAAA